>DATDMG010000513.1:0-17089 GCA_036518955.1 Kineosporiaceae bacterium
TACACAGGCGGCAGGCCACCGAACATTGCCTCCTTCTACCAGATGTGGGACAAGGTTGTGGCGACGTACGGGGCCAACCCGAACGCCTACTTCGAGGTCATCAACGAACCGTACGGCTACAGCAGCACGGACCTGAACAACCTCTACAACGCCTGGCTGGGCCGGTATCCCAACGCCCCGCGCGGCCGGGTCATCCTGGACGGTTCGGGCCTGGCCATGAACGTCCCGTCGGTCGGCAACGACAGCCGACTGAACGGAACGTTGCTGGGGGTACACGACTACACGACGTTCGTCGGCTCGCCGATGGACGACGAGACCAGCTGGGCGAACCACCTGGCCGGAGAGATCGGCAGTTTCGCCGGCCGGACCGTGGCCACCGAGTGGGGCGGCCCGATGCGCCGGGGCAGCAAGTACAACATCCAGTGGGACACCATCGATTACAGCATCCCGAGCGGCTCGTACTTCGCGGACTACATCCGCGGGATCAGCAGTCAGCTGCGGGCCCTGGGGATGGGCAGCGTGTACTGGCCGGGAGTGCGCGACAACGACTGGTACAGCCTGACCACGAGGAGCGGGAGCGGCTCGGGGACCGAGCTCTCAGTGGTGAACCCCTCGGGCATCGTGCGGCTGCAGTATGCCTGGGGGATCGGCAACGGCGGTGGCACCTTTGTGCAGATCCGTAACGCGTCGACCAGCCTGCTCGTCGACGCGTTCGGGCGCGCCGCCTCGGGGTCCAATGTTGGTCAATCGGTGTCCTCGGGCAGCACGAACCAGCAGTGGGTGATCGAATTGTCCGGCACCTATGTCCGGATCAAGGACCGCGCCACCGGTCTGTACCTGGACGGGATGGGGCGCACGGCCAACGGCTCGCCGGTGGGGCAGTCCCCGAGCAGCAACAGCACCAGCGAGCAGTGGTCGGTGCTGACCTCCGCGAACAACGTGCGGATCAAGAATCGCGTCTCCGGCCTGTTCCTGGACGGGATGGGCCCGGGGGGCGGATCGGACCTCGGCCAGTCCGCCGACAGCGGCAGCAGCGCTCAGCAGTGGAAGATCCTCGCCACCGGTTGACCAGGTGACTGCGGCTGGTAGTGGGTGTTGCCCTGCCGTCCGCTGGGCTCGATGGGTGTGGACGACGACCGGGGTGTCCGCCGGGAACCCCGGCTACGCCTGGGCAACCATGGGTGCCTTGCGCCGAACGGGGCGAGGCACTCACGGAACAGGGCCACCACGTGGCTGGTCGTGCTCAGCCGACCGGCATTTCGCGGTCGAGGAAGGCCAGGGTTCGCTGCCAGGCGAGTGTGGATGCCTGCGGGTGGTACAGCGCGAACGCGTCGTTGTCGAAGGCGTGGTTGGCGCTGTCGTAGGTCTCGAACTCCACCCGCGTGCCGGCGCTGGTGACGGCCTCGCGGATCGTGGCGACCGTCTCGCTGTCGAGATAGTCATCGGCGGTGCCGAAGTGGTACTGGCTCGGCGCCTGCACCTGCGGGGCGAGGTCCAGCAGGCCGGGTAACGCCGAGCCGTAGTAACTGACCAGCGCGTCTACCTCGGCGACCGCCGCCACGTTGAACGCGAGCCCGCCCCCGAAGCAGAAGCCGATCACACCGGTCGCGCCGCTGACTTCGTTGCGCACCTTGAGGTGGCGCAGGGCCGTGATGGCGTCTTGGACGGTCGTCGGCCAATCGAGCTGTTGGGCGCGACCCATCGCTTCTTCGATCGCCCCCGGTGCGGATTCGTCGATCGCAGTGGCGTCCAGGCGCCAGTACAGCTCCGGCGCCAGGACGACGTACCCCGCCGTGGCGAGGTCCGCGCCACGGCGTTGAATGTAAGCGCTCACCCCGAAGATCTCCTGAAGCAGCAGCAGCCCGGGGCCACGGCCGGAGGGCGGAAGCCACAGATGAGCCGGCATCTGCCCGACATCGGTGGGAACGGTCACGACCTCGCCGCGGGATCCGGTCATGGTGCCAGTATCCCCGCCGCTGCCCTGCCATCACCACAGCAGCCGGGGTGGTCCCCATCCAGCGACCAGCCGGCCGACACCGGAAAACCGATCACCGCGGCCTGAGAGTGCGCGCTCGTGGCCGCCTGGGCCGCTCACGGTCTGGACAACCAGCCCGGTTCGCGCCGTGATGCGCACCTGGGGGCTGGTCGCAGTGCTTGTTGCGCCTGCCAACTACCGCTGCGTCCCGGGCTCCGACGCGGTCCAGGACCGGAGTTCGGCGGCGTCCAGCGGGGGGCTGAAGAGATAGCCCTGGCCGAGGTCGCACCGGCTACCGCGGAGTGCCTCCACCTGTTCCGGGGACTCGATGCCCTCGGCGACGACGGTCAGGCCGAGGCTGCGCGCCATTTCGATCACGATCTCGCCGATCGGCCGCGAGTGACGGGCATTCCGGTCGACCGAGCGTTGACCGGCGGTGAGGCTCCGGTCGAGCTTGAGGACGTCGATCGGGAGGTTCAGCAGCTGGCTGATCGAGGTGTGGCCGGTACCGAAGTCGTCCAGCGCGATGCGCAGGCCCAGCTCGGACAGCTCCCGCAGGTGATCGACCGCGTGTGGGCTGTCGATGGGCACGGTCTCGGTGATCTCGATGCCGAGCCGTGCCGGGGACAGTCCCGAGCGTGCCAGCGCGGTCCGGACATCCGGGACCACGCACCTGTTGATCAGGTGCCGCCCGGAGATGTTCACCCAGACATCGAGATTGTCCAGATCCCCGTCGGCGGACCAGCGGGCCAGCTGGGCGGTCGCCTCACGGAGCACCCACCGGTCGACCTCGATGATGAGGTCGCCGGTCTCGATGGCGGGAATGAAGTCGCCCGGCATGACGAGGCCGGAGCCCGGCCGCTGCCAGCGGACGAGCGCCTCCAGGGCGCACGGACGCAGGGTGGACAGGTCGATCACCGGTTGGTACTGCAGGACGAACTCGTTGTGGTCCAGCGCGTGCCGGATCGCCGTTTCGAGGCCCTGCTGCGCCTGCAGGGCCGTCCGCAGCTTCTGGTCGTGGACCACGACACACCCGCGTCCGGCGGCCTTCGCGTGGTAGACCGCCGCGTCGGCCTCCGACAGCAATTGGTCGGCGCTGGACTGGCCGCGGTCGCAGCCGGCCAGCCCCACGCTCGCGCCGATGGCGACCGTGTGGTGGCCCAGGACGTCGACGGGCCGGCTGATCGAGGCCACGATCCGCTCACCGATGCGCACCGTGTCCCGGCCTGGCGGCACGCCCTCGACGATTGCCACGAACTCGTCACCACCCAGCCGTCCCACGAGGTCACCGGGGCGTACGGCAGCGCGGAGCCGCTCCGCGGCCACCCGCAGGACGTGGTCTCCCGCAGCATGACCGAAGCGGTCGTTGCACGCCTTGAACCCGTCGAGGTCCACGAACAGGACGCTGATCGGCGACCCGTTGCGTGCGGCCCGGCCGAGGGCGGCGTGCAGCGCCCGGTCCAGTTCCGCCCGGTTGGGAAGGCCGGTGAGGACGTCGTGGCTGGCTTGGTGGGCGAGCTGGCGCTGCAGCTCCTCGCGCTCGCGGACCGCAGTGACGATTCGTGTCACCGAGGCTTGGACGGCGGTCCCGAGCGGACCGGGCGCCGGCCGCTCCAACTCGGCGGAGTCCAGGTCACCGGAAGCCAGGACGGTGGCCTTGACTTCCACGTGGCGCAGCGTGGCCACCGCGGCGTTCAGTGCCTCGCCGGTGGCGGCCAGCTCCCGGGGGCCCCGCACGGCCACCGGCTCCAGGTGCCCCGCGCTCAGCCGTTGCGCGCCCTGGGCCAGGTTGTTGAGCCGGCGCCGGAGCACACCACCGATCACGAAGAGGGCGACGATCGTGACGGCGATGAGCACTCCGGTCCCGATCAGCGCACCCATCGCGCGACGCCGCGCGCTCGCCGCGTCCGCCCGGGCGAGGGTGGCGGTGTCCTTCGCGGCGGCCTGCACGAATTCGCTCAGCTCGCGCACCACGGACAGCGCGGCGCGGGCGCTGGGCACCGCGGCCGGCAGCGTGACGAGGTCCAGCCGGGCACCGCCGAGGACGGCGTCCGGGCCGTTGGCCACCGCGGTATCGAAGATCTTGAACTGCTCGTCGGCGGTCATCCGCTTCCACCCCGCCAGCGACCGGCTGTCCAGCTCCCTGTCCATCAGCGCCGTCAGGACCTGGTAGCGCTTCGACTCCCAATCCAATACCTCGAGGTCGGAGCGCGACGCCGAGCCGCTCAGCATGGCGTGGTAGAACATCCCGGCCCGGCGCGCCTGGCTGGCGTTCGCCGCGCAGATCAGGTCGAAGGAGCGGGTCCGGGCCAGCAGCCCGGAGCTGGTTCCCTCCGTCCCGGTGCCGACGTGCTGGGCCAGCGACTGCTCGGCGTCGGAGGCCTGGTTGACCAGGTCCTGGTACGAGTTGGCGGCCGCAGCCAGGTTCGCCAGCGTTCGGTCCGGAGTGGTCGCGGCTTCGTCCACGACCGTCCTCAGGCGTCGCAGTTCGGGACCGAACCGGACGACGGCGTCGGTGAACGGCGCGATGCGTGGCACCGCCGCCCAGGCCCTGTCGGTACCCGCCCTCGCCTCCGCGATCGATCCCCCCTGCCAGCCGAGCTGGCCGCCGACCGCTGCCAGTGGGAGCCCGAGCCTCTTGGCCAGTTGGGTGAGCGAGCCTGCCGCGGCCTCGGCGGTCAGCGCAGCCCTCAACCGATCCACGGACTCCACGGCCAGCAACTCCTGTTCGACCCGGGTGGCCGTCGCCGCTTCAGCCAGCGGTTCCCGGGCGGACTCCCAGGCCAAGACGGGCAGCCCGAGCGTCGGCAACAACGCGATCATGACCAGGAAGTGCCACACCGACAGCCACGTGCCCGCCACCGGCCGGCGTGTTCGTCGGCCGCCCGTCCATCCGCCAGCCGTCTGTCCCATCCCATGAACATCGGCATGATCGCGGGCCGCTGTAGTGGTGTGCCCCGCTGGCCGTTCGTCCGGCAGATCGCGCCCCCGCCGAGGTCGGCGACGCTGAGGCAGCACCACCAACCAACACCGGCGCAACTCCCTGCAGGCCTGCACCGCGGCCCGCTCGGCCGGCCGACGGACGGAGCTGTCCGAAGATGCGGATGGCGCCGCGACCCCGAGAAACCGCACTCAATCGGCGATCGGGGGCCCGGTTTCGCCGGTGTACGGTCACCGGCATGACGGTGCGCTGGGCCGCGGATGGTGGGGAATTCGGGTGACGCCGCCTGGGGGCGTCGGGCCCGCAGCCGGGCTCGATGGGTCGCCGGCTGTGGTGCGGCCGCCGGGGCGGGCCATCAGCGTGGGGCTGGCAGCGTCGTCGGTGGTGGTGATCGTGCTGACTGCCTGGGCCGCCGGACGGTGGTGGGCGGTGTCGCATCAGATCGACCTGGTCCGCTGGTTCAACCACCCGCCCCAGCCGGTGGCGACCCTGCTGGCGGCGGGCAATCCGCTGCTGCGGCCGGTCCCGCTGGCGCTGCTGGTGATCGTCCTGCTCGGCTGGGCGCTGACCGCTGCCGGCCGGTCGGCTCGCTGGGAGGTGGGGCGGGCAGCGGTGCTCGCCTTCGTGTTCGCGGAAGCCCTCGACCAGGTGCTCAAGCATGTGGTGCACCAGCCGCGGCCGCTGACCGTGATTCCGGGGCTGGACATGCACGGCTACCCCAAGGATCCCCTCGGGCATGCCTACCCCTCGGCGCACACCGCGGTCGCGGTCGCCGTGGTGTCCGCTGTGTGGCCATGGATCGGCCGGCCGCAGCGGGTGGTCGGGGTCGTGACAGCCCTCCTGGTCGGACTGAACCGGATCTACATCGGCGCGCACTGGCCGATCGACGTGCTGGGTGGTGCGGCCGTCGGTCTGCTCGCCGGCAGCATCTGCTGGCTGATCGCTGCCCGGTGGCCGATCCGGGATCACCAGGGGTGGCGGCGCTCCCCACCGACACCCACGCACTGACAGCCTCGAGGGAACGTTTCGAGCCGTGGTTCGAGCTGTCGCAACGGGCACAGCCAGGGATCACCGTGGCTGCGGTACGAGCCAGTCACGGTCAGCCCAGTCGCCACGGCGACGGGTACGGCGTTCGACCTCGCGGCGGCCCGTACGAGTTCGTCCGGCGGTCCCGAGCCGTCCCGTCGTTGCCAGCGCTGCTCCCGTCCTCCCCGCGCCTCCCGGACCGGACAGCGCCCAGCTACAACCCGACTGCTGCGACAGCCAGCCGGGGCGGTCTCTCACCTCCCTCGGTTCCACGCGCCTCAGGGCGCACCGCGACCTCAGGTCGCAAGGGGTCGCAAGGGAGGATGGCGTCGGCGGGGACGACTCTCAGGTGATCGTTCCAGGTGTGGAAACCCGATGATCACTGCCGGGGCGTGCCCGCCTCGTCGCTCACCCGGGCGTGTCGCGTAACGGATCCTCCCAGGTCAGACCGCCGCAACCACGACTACGCAATGGTCCTGCCTGAGGACGTTGCCTGACCACGGAGGGACGTGGTACCGGGGTCAAGCCGGCTCTCGCGTCGACGAGGGACTTCCGACATCAGACAGGTCCGTGATCTACCGGCTGCCGATGCTCGCGCCTTCGGTTCGGCCATAGCCATCCTGATATGAGGGCGGGCGTGCCCGGCACCCGGCTCCGGGGACGGCGGGGCGGGCGCCTGAGGACTGGCCCCTGCGGCAACCCGGTCCCGACGGCAATCCGATCGCAGAAAAGGGGCGGAACAGTGGCTCTCGCGTCTGGGGTGGCACGGCGCCGGGCGCGGGTGGCTGGCCGCGGTGGGCTGGTCGCCGTGCTCGTCGTGACCACGGCCCTGATCGTGATCTCTCCGCTGGCCCGCAGCTTGGCCGTGAAGGGCAATGCCGCCAGGTTCCCTGCAGCCCAGGTCAGGATTCAGGAGCAGAACCAGCGAACCCCGACGACGACCTTCCGGGGCGGGGGGACGGTGGTCGCTGACGACTGGGTCGTCACCGCCGCGCACGTGGTCGACTATCGCAGCGACAATCCAGGCAGGCTGCAGGTCCAGCTGGCGTACCAGACCGGTAGCGCCGACCCTGGCACAGAGTCGTGGAGAACGGTCGACCGGATCGTCTTTCCCCGTGGCGGTGGCGACATCGCGATGCTGCACCTTGCCGAGCCCTACCCGGACACTGTCTGGAGGCCCGAGCTGCGCACCGACCTACCCCATCGCGGCGATCTGACCCTGCTCTACGGGTCGGGCCCGGACGGCGGGACGCTGCACCGGGCAACTCCCGTGATCGCCGCCTCGGCCATGACCGACCTCGACAACACCCGCGAGGGGAACCCCGACTTCGCCCAGGACTTCCCGCCCGGCCTGGACCCGATCGTGGTCAACATGCCAGTCGTCAGAGGGGATTCGGGCAGTGGCATGTTCACGTTCCAGGACAACCGGTGGCTTCTGACCGGCCTGATCAATGGACCCACCCCGGATTACACCAGTCTGGTGCCGCTGGCGGCGTTCGCGCAGTGGATCACTGATCTGATCCGCAGCGGCCTGTCGTCCGCGGGAGCCTCGACGTCAGGGACCAAGGACGACGGGCCGCCCCGGCGGCGCCTGCCCGGCACCCCGGGCCAGCCGCTGATGTCCGAAGCGCCCCCGATGGCGATCTGCGACGCCGGCGACCCCTCCTGCACCACCCCGCCGCCGGTCTGGAGGCTGGGCGCCGTGCTGGGAGCGGGCAACTACCGGGGCACCATGCTCGGCGTGTGCGCGAGCGTCCCCGGCAATGTCTGCTCCTTCGGCGCCACCTCCTACCCCGGCGGCGCCATCGCCCGGCTTCTGCTGGGCCCCGACGGCGCCCTGACCGCCGGCGGAAACCGTGAGGTGGAGGTCTGGTGCAAGACCACCACCTCCTTCTCCCCCGACGGCCCGGCCCGCCCGGCCCTGCGCGTCAGCTTCACCAACCTCGACCCCAGACCGGCACCCAGCGGCTACGGCTGGTGGGACATCATGCCCGATCAGGCCGGCGCGGGCACCACCACCCCGGTCCTCCTCGACACCACCCCCTTCACCACCTGCTGAACGACTCCGGGGCACCCGCTGCCGTTCGGTGTGCCAGGCCCGGCTACCGTGGTGCGACGGGTGCGTCAGTGCCGAGCGGAGGGCTACTGATGTCGATCGGCCTCCCGGCTCCGCAGACGCCGGAAGGCGTGTTACCTACGGCTCCCCAGCTGACGTTCGGCGCGGGCGCCTCCGACGAGATCGGCGACGACCTCAGCCTGACGGGCGCCCGGCGGGTCCTATCGGTCACCGACCGTGGAGTCGCGGCGACCGCTACCCCGCAGCGCGTGGCCGGCGTGTCGCACCCATTCGTGATGCTCCCGACGGATCGGGGCCTACCCAGCCCCTGTGTCCACCGAAGGGGGTACGGGTCCATACCGGTGCGAAGTTGCCGGGCGGTAGAGCGGCCTGGAGCCGGTATCCACCGCGGCGCAGCAGGTGGGCGAGCTCGGGGTCGCGGAGCGGATGCCGCCGGCGGCGACCGGCGGAGGACGTCATGGCTAACCGGTGCGCCCGCTGACATCCTTGGACCATGGCATCGGCTGGTGGCGGTACGGCATCGGAGCTCTTACGGAGGGCCGAGGGTGGGGTACTTCTCTATGGTCTGACCCCGCCGCGGCTGACGACCACACCGGATCGGGCGGACGAGATCGCCCGTGCCACTCTGGCGCGCCTGGAAAGGGTGGGAGTCGACGGGCTGATCCTCTACGACGTGGACGCCGAGAGCGATCGTTCCCCAGATCCGCGCCCCTTCCCGTTCATGCCGATGATGGATCCAGCGGCCTTTTACGATCATCACCTGACCGGGTGGACAGGTCCGGTGATCGTGTATCGCGCCGTGGGCAAGTACAGCGAGGCGCAACTGGGTGGGTGGCTGGCGGCAGCAGATCCCGACCGGGTCCTGACCGTGCTGGTCGGCGCCGCATCACGTCGTCAGGTCGTGCAGACCCGGCTCGCCGACGCATACCGCTTGCACGCCGGGATGGACCGCAGGCCCCGCCTCGGCGGCGTCCTGATCGCCGAGCGCCACGTCGTCCGTGGCGACGAGCACGAGAGGATGCGGCAGAAGCAGGACGGCGGCTGCGAGTTCTTCGTCTCCCAGGTCTGCTACGACCTGGACCACGTCCGCAACCTGCTGTCCGACTACGCCTACGCCTGCCGGGACCAGGGCATCGCTCCGCGCCCAACCGTATTGACCCTGGCGCCCTGTGGGTCGGCCAAGACCCTGACGTTCATGTCGTGGCTCGGGATCGACGTCCCCCGCTGGCTGCGCACCGAGATCATCCGGTCCGAGGACCCCCTGACCGAGTCCTACGACCAGTGTTTGACGATCGCCCGCGTCCTGATCGCCTTCTGTCGCCGCCTTGGTCTGCCCTTCGGCATCAACGTCGAGAGCCTGACCAACCGCAAGGTCGAGATCGAGGCATCCATCGACCTCGCCCGCGAGATCAAGAACCTGCTGCACTGATCGCGGGGCGAGGTCGCCCTCCTGTCCGCCGACGACGAGGGACCAGGGAGCATCACGCTCTCATGCCCGCCTCGCGGGTCGTGGCGGCGAGGTCAGCGCTCTCCGGCGTGGTCCGTGCGCGGGGAGCCGCGCAGCCGGCCGGACTGGGTCAGGGCACGTCGCAGCAGGAACTCGACGTGCGCGTTCGTGCTGCGCAGCTCGTCCGCCGCCCAGCGCGCCAGGGCGTCGTGCAGGTCGGGGTCCAGCCGGAGCAGCATCGACTTGCGCTCCCGGCGGCCCCGGGCGGGCTGGCGCCCCCTCGCCCCGTCGTCCTCCCGGGGCGGATCACCGGACGCGGCGTCCGGCCGGGGGACATCAGCCATACAGCGTCCCGGCGTTCACGACGGGCGTGGGGCGCGCCTCCCCGCAGAGAACGACGAGCAGGTTGGACACCATCGCCGCGCGCCGCTCCTCGTCCAGGTCGACCACGCCCTGCCTGGCCAGCTCGGCGAGCGCCATCTGCACCATGCCGACGGCGCCCTCGACGATCCGGGAGCGGGCCGCGACGACCGCGGACGCCTGCTGGCGCTGCAGCATCGCCTGGGCGATCTCGGGGGCGTAGGCGAGGTGGCTGATCCGGACCTCGATGACCTCGACGCCCGCGACGGTGACCCGCTCGGCGACCTCCCGCGCGAGCTGCTCGCTGATGATGTCGGTGGACGCGCGCAGCGACTCCACCGTCTCCGGGCCGTCGTAGGGATAGCTGCGCGCGACGTGCCGCAGCGCCGCCTCCGCCTGGACGGAGACGAACCCGACCGCGTTGTCGACCGCGAAGGTCGACTGGGCGGTGTCGGCGATCTGCCAGACGACGATGCAGGCGATCTCCACCGGGTTGCCGTCGGCGTCGTTGACCTTGAGCCGCGCCGTCTCGAAGTTGCGCACCCGCACCGACACCGTGCGGCGCGTCGTGAACGGCACCAGCCAGATCAGGCCCGTTCGGCGGGCCGTGCCGAGGTAGCGGCCGAACAGCTGGACGACGTTGGCCTGGCCGGGTGAGATCACACTGATCGACACCGCGATGATCACCGCGGCGAACAGGGCGAGGCCCGCGAGCACCTTGCCGGCCGTGGGGACGTCGGTCGAGCCCAGGGCCCACACGCCGGCCCCGGCCAACGCCAGCACCACGGCGACGGCCACGAAGCCGTTGCCCTGCCAGGCCTCGCGTTCGGCGACCAGCACGCGGGTGCCGGCGTGCCCGACGGGCGACGCCGGGGTGGACGACGCCGGGGACTCGACGGCGGCGACGGGAGCGGGGGTAGGGGTCGGTATTGACATCGCAGTGGTCCCTTCTTGGATGGCAGAATGATATCACATTGCTATGGAGTTCGCCCAGGACCTCGTGCTCGCGGTGCTCTGCTGCCCCGCCGACCGGATGATCCAGCCGCCTGCCGCGGGCGGCCATGACCGGGGCCGGCCACCGCCCCCTGCCGTCACTCCGAGAGCCACGACAGGTCGGTGACCACACCGGGCCCCTGGAAGGCCAGGCCGGGGCGCTCGACCAGGTGAGTCGCCGCCAGCGGCGCCGCGCCGAAGGGCTCAGGCTTCACGAGGGTGCGCGACGCCCTGAGCCGCCCTCGGCGCCGGGCTCGGCGGGCGCCCGGCGTCCCTCCCGCGCCCCCGGAACCCGCCGCCCCGTGAACCCCTCGACCCCGGCCGCGATCACGGGGTGGACGTGCGTGATCACCGCCCGCGGGTGGGGTCAGCGGTACTCGGGGTTGGGGAAGTCGAAGCGGCAGCCGGCGTCCCACTGCGAACGCTGGTTGCCGTGCGCCGGGATGCCCCCGGCGTCCTTGAGCATCCGGGCCAGGTGCAGCAGGTTCCAGGTCATGAAGGTGGTGTTGCGGTTGGTGAAGTCGTTCTCCGGACCGCCGGAGCCGGGGTCGAGGTAGGACGGACCGGGACCGGCCGGGCCGATCCACCCCGCGTCCGCCTGGGGCGGGACCGTGTAGCCCAGGTGCTGCAGGCTGTAGAGGATGTTCATCGCACAGTGCTTGACGCCGTCCTCGTTGCCGGTGATCAGGCAGCCGCCCACCCGTCCGTAGTAGGCGTACTGCCCGGCGTCGTTGAGCAGGTGCGAGCAGGAGTACAGCCGCTCGATGACCTGCTTGGTGACGGAGCTGTTGTCCCCCAACCAGATCGGGCCGGCGATCACCAGGATGTCGGCGGCCTGGACCCGCTCGTACAGGGCGGGCCACTCGTCGGACGCCCAGCCGTGCTCGGTCATGTCCGGCCACACGCCGGTGGCGATGTCATGGTCGATCGCCCGGAACTCGTCGATCCGCACTCCCTGCTTCTTCATGATCGCGCGACTGATGTCGACGAGGCCCTGGGTGTGGCTCCGTTCGGGTGAGCGCTTCAACGTGCAGTTGATGAACAGCGCGCGCAGGTCGTCGTAGGTGGGGTTCACCGGGTCACCTCCAGCAGGGGCGCGTCCGCGGGGCGGGGCGCGGGGACGTCGAGGGTCGTGGTACCGAGCCGCTGCGCCACTCGTTCGGCGACGCGCAGGGCGTTGGCGATGATCGTAAGGTCGGGTTCAGGGCGCTGCCGGACGGGAAGAAGCTCGCGTCCGCGACGTAGAGGTTGTCCAGCTCGTGCATCCGGCAGCCGGCGTCGAGCACGGACGTCGCGGGGTCGGCGGCGCCTGCACGGTGGTCCCGCGACCGGGCCGGACGTGACACGCGGGTTCGGCCGGCCGGCGACCTCGCCGCCCGGCTCGTAGCGATCTTCACCACCGGTCCCGACGGACGCCGTCCGGTGTTCGGGCCGGAGACGCTGTTCCAGACGGATCCGCGGTGGCATGATCTCGTCCCGTTCCACGAGTACTTCCACGGTGATACCGGCCGCGGTCTCGGCGCGGCCCACCAGACCGGCTGGACGGCGCTGGTCGCCGACCTGATCCTGCGGAAAGGAGCCGACCGGTGAGCGGACCCGACCCTTCGCCGGACGCCCTGGTGCGTGCCCGCACCAGCGTCCACGGCCTGGCCGAGCACGTGTTCGCCGTGGCGGCCCGGGCGGCGACCCGCTCGATCCGCCTCTACGTGCACGACGGCGCCCTGAGCACCCCGGACCTGCCCGGTGCCGGCACCGGCGACCCGACCACCCGGTTGGAGCTGCGCGACGGCGTCGTGGCGCGGCGTCCCGGCGGTCCCGAGCTGCCGTTCGCCGGACCGCTGGGCGACCTGGCGGCGGCCCTGGGCGTGCCGTTCGGCCTGACCGACCCGCCCTACCGGCCGGCGTCCGGGTGCGGGCCCGAGCACCTGGTGGACGCCGACGCCGCGGCGGTCGAGCGGGTCCTGGAGGCCTGGCGCGTCGGTGACGCCGCCCTGCGCCGGTTCGACCCCGCCCAGACCCCGATCGTGTGGCCGGAGCACCTGGACGTCGCGATCGTCGCCGATGCGATCAACTACGGGGTGTCCCCGGGCGACGGGTTCGAACCCTGGCCGTACGCCTACGTCGGCCCGCACCGGGCCCGGACCGGCCCGTTCTGGAACGCCCCCTTCGGCGCCGCCCGCCGGCTCGCGGAGTTGGACGGCGTCGAGGGTGTCGTCGCGTTCTTCACGGCAGGCCGCACGGCGGCGCTCACCGACGGCTGACCCCGGTGCGCCCGGAGTCGGGCGCGATCGCGAACGAGGACACGTCCAGCAGATCCAGGCCGAGGTCGCGGATCTGGTCCAGGACGCCGAACACCGCCGCGGCGTCGGCGCACACCCCCGACAGCACGGTGCTGGCCACCTCGGACTCGACCTCGACGCCGGAGAAGGTGCTCTCGTCCAGGACGTGCAGGAAGGGCGGATCGAACCTGCCGGCGATCCTGATCCGGCAGTACCGCCACCCAGCACGGCAGTACCGCCACCCAGCACGGCCGACTCCGTTCTGCCCGCTCCGACCGTCGCGCGGCCCGGTCGCCCCCGCGTCCGCCGCTCCCAGGGTGCCGTCATCCGGCGGGGGTGACCCGGGCGGCGGCCTCCGCCTTCGCGGCGGAGGGATACGCCCGTCGCCGCGCTGGACGTGGACGCCGCCGGGCTGGCGGCGACCGCCGTCCTGCTGCGCGAGCGGGGCACGGACGTCCTCGAACCGGTCGCCGACGTCACGGAGCTGGCCGCCGTCGAGGACGCCGTCGACCGCTGGAGCCGACATGGTGTACGACCAGCCCAGGGGTCACCCGGCCGCATCCGCGATCTGCCGCCGCGTGACTCCGCGCACGCCGGACTCGGCGAACAGGCGCACCGCCTCGTCACGGTTTCGCCATCCACCGATCCTCCCGCCGGATCGCCCGATCACAGCGCGGCGATCACCAATCGGCGACCAGATCGTGGACGGCAGACCCGGCTACGTCGCCGCTGGACGCTCACCGGCAGGCCGGGCTGAGCTGTCGTTGGGGCGCCGCGGCTCCTCCTCCAGCAGGTGAGCCTCGACGGCGGCGGATCCTTGAGACCGAGGAGGAACTCATCGACCGTGGTCTCACCGGACCGGGTGGGAAGCAGCAATATTTCAGCTGGGCATGATTTGCGTCACGAATAGCGGGCTCAGTCATTCCCCAGAGTTGTGCGCGCAGGCAAGCGGTCGGGTGCCCGCGGCGGCGCGGTCAGGTCGTGGTGCTCGATCGACCGGCTCCTGGCATCCACCGGGTGCCCACCGCTGCGACCACATCGCCGATCTCGGGGGACCACACCGGATTGGTGGCCCAGCTGGCGCGTATCAGCTGCCTGGCAGGCCACCGACCAGCCCGAACACCCACCGCATCGCATCGCGTATGCGAGAACGCAAGGTTCCGGGACTGAGATCACCTCTCGTCGACCGTCCCGGGCCGTGGTCGGCATCTTGAGCCAGTGGCGTCCCGGGGCAACACCCTGGGCGGCGCACCACGGCCGGGAAGGTGGCGTGGCGCTCATTCGTTTTCTTCAGATATGATGGATAAAGGTTGGGGGAGAATGCATGTGACAGTCCTTGCCTTCATTCCTGATGACTCTTAGACTCAGCCCCACGCCAGAATCTACTCGTGGGGGGTGGTCGGTCGTGGCTGTCCATAGGTCTGGGTCCTGACTGTGGAATGGGGCCCGTATCGATGCCGGGTGGTCTACCCAGCATCTGAGGGCTCGGCCTGGCGTCTTTGCGTTTGTCCGGTGCGTCACCACATTGCCGTAGGCCAGGGCCCGTGTCGGGAGCCCTGGCACTCGCTAGCGCAGGACGATGGGAACTCCGTCTCCGCCGGGGATTCTTGTGTGTCCGAGTCCCTGGCGACGGGTGCTTTCTGTGTCCGTCTCGGGTATTCGTGGTGCGACCGCCACGTGGACGGACTGGGCATATTTTCTTGTCTTGAACTCGGTGTTCCTGGAGCCTGTTTCCGCATCGGGTATTGCGTAGAAGGATACCTTGCCTCATGAATGGTGAGGCAATATGTCGGGTATCTGCACACATCCAGTAGGGAGATGTCTTGTGATCGTACGTCGTCTCGGTCTCACAGCGACCACGCTGGGCGCCGCCTTCTCACTCATGCTGGGCCTCAGCAGCCCGGCCAGCGCCGCCACTGTCGTGTACGAGAACTCCAATGCCAACGTGAAGATCTCCGGTGGGGAAGCCGTCGCGCTGAACGCGTGTATCGCCGACGCTCAGGACGGTGTCATCCAGACCCAGCTCGTCGCCTGCCAGCAGATCGCGGCGGCCGGTAACCTGGTGACGCTCGAGGGCGTTTCCGTCTGGGTCACCTCTATCACTACTCCCGCAAGGATACTCTACCACGGCGACCAGGTGGATGTCTCGGTTTCCGGCGGGCTCGCCGCCGCGGTCAACGCGTGCGTTGCGGACGCTCAGGACGGTGTCGTCCAGACCCAGATCGTCGCCTGCCACCAGGTCGCGGCGGCCGGCAATCTGGTCAACCTCTCCGGCGTGTGGGTGGAGGTTACTCAGCCCTAGCCCGGCTGATTCCAGGGTCACCCGTCGAAGGGCCGTAGGCTCACCCGATCCGGGCTGACCGAACCGGACGGAGGGTGGGGCGCGATGCTCCACCCCCGTCCGGCAGAACCGAGTGTGGCCACTCTGTCCGATGTCCTTGCGTCGGGTCGCCGTGTCGCGGCATGCCGCAGGTCACCGCCCTGCGGGGGAGCCCCGATTCAGGGACATGGGGTACGCGTCTGACCTGCCCAATGTCGAACAACCGTCCTACAAGGAACAATTGTCCTACAACGAACCGGTGGCGCGGATCCACGCGCGGGTGGCGGGGTGCTTCGGCGGGGGTGTTCCGGCCGGCGCACCCGCAGCCCCAGAGTGATGCGCGATGTCGTTACTGTCGTTTATGCAGATGGGATGGGAGTGTGTCCGTGATGAGCAGGGCTGCGGGGAGGGGCAGGAATGGTGTACGGAGTCTTGACGGCAAGGAGGTCTTCCTGCGTATCCCCATCGGACGCTGCACCACTTTGACGCTGGCGCCCGTTCTCGTGTTCCTGATCTGCAGCTTAGGAACCGGGTTGCCAGCCTATGCGGATTCGTCCTCGTCCCGGACCTCGTCCGCCGATGGTCAAGCGGTCTCCGTCTTTCGGGACCGCAATGTTTCCATCACGGTCAGCGGCGGGGTGGCGACGGCGATCAACGAGTGCGTGAACGATGCCTCCGACGGCGTGATTCAGAACCAGCGGACCGCCTGTCAGCAGGCCGCTTCCGCGGGGAACGTCGTCGACGGAGCTATCACGGTCTACCAGAGCAAGAATGTTGCCATCACGGTTAGCGGCGGGGTGGCGACGGCGATCAACGAGTGTGTGAACGATGCCTCCGACGGCGTGGTTCAGAACCAGCGGACCGCCTGCGAACAGGCCGCTTCCGCAGGAAATGTCGTCGCCGTGAGCAGCATTACGATCTCCACGGCCAAGAACATCGCGATCGACATCACCGGCGGTACTGCAGTGGTGATCAACGAATGTGTGAACAATGCCTCCGGCGGAGCCACCCAGAACCAACAGAACACCTGCGTGCAGGTCGGCAGCTCCGGGAACATCGTCGATGTCGGCAGTGTCTACATCCTCACGAGCAAGAACATCACCATCAACATCACCGGCGGGGTGGCTATGGCCCTGTTCACGTGCCTGAGCAGCGCCTCCGGTGGGGGCGTCGTAACCCAGAAGGAAGCCTGCACCCAAGTTGCCCAAACGGGTAATTCCACCAGTGTGGGAAGAATCCTCATTCGCGACAGCAAGAACGTCATCGTCACCGTCGACGGCAAGGTCGTGACCACCATCCGAAACGGGGTCATCGAAGTTGATCGGGGTTGAAGCAGCCGCGGGTTCGCCGGGTGGTTGCGCAGCGCGTTCGCACTCGTTGGTCTTCTTCAGCGCCCCGTACAGGATAGGCCGCGCGGCGAGGTGGTTCCGTTGTGGAACTCCTTTTCCGCGCGGCCCTCCTCCGAACCACGCGGACCCGTTTCCGAGTACGTGGCTCTCCGATGACCTATGCCGCGGTGGTGACGGGATTGGCGTGGACGGCGTCGTGGCAGGCGACGCACACCACCAGGGTCTTGCGTCGTTTGGATGCCATGAAGGACGCCCATGCCGGTTGTGCCGGCCCGGCTTGCCCGAGGCTGGCCAGCTTGCGGACTTGGTGGACAACCACCTT
>DATDMG010000514.1:0-17553 GCA_036518955.1 Kineosporiaceae bacterium
GCCTTGACCAACCTCGTCTCGCCCTCCGAGCCGGTATGCCAGACGTCGTCGCGGATCTTGGTGGAGATCGGGGACGGGTACTGGGAACCCGCCATGGTGCCTCCGCTGCCGTCGCTCCAGTCGGGCCCGACACAGAACACCGACAAGGCGTTGGCCTGGGCCTGGGCGACCAGGGCAGGAACGAGAGCCCCGGCCACGAGCACGATGAGTGCCAGCGCCTTCTTCCGGATGCCGGGTGCCTGTCCACCAGGACGCCGAGCAGGATTCATGATCATGTCTACCTCCTGATTATGAGCCATGTGCTACGGCCGCCCCGGTGCGGGGGCTCCCGCATCTCCGCCCGGGAAACAGAGCTCGTCCACGTCCGCGAGCTTGAGTCCGTTCTTGAGAATCGTCGCCATGTATCCGGTCTCGTAATACCCGTCGAAGGGGCCGCCGGCATCCGTGATTCCTTGGATCCGTGTGCCCCGATACATCCATCCCATCGTCGGGTGGTAGTACTTGCAGTCGACCACCCAGTTGGACTGCGGGAGGACGTAGTACCATCTGAGTTTGGGAATGTCGGCCGGCTTGTTCAGGTCCAACACCCCCGCCACCTGGACGTAGGGCCACTGCACGACCATCTGGTAGATGCTCGCCTCCCACGTCTTCCCTTTCATGGGTGCTGTGAGGGGGGGATCGGCGTGAGCCGATGAGATGTTGAAGGTGGTCACCGTAGATACCCCGAACAATAGTGCGACCAGAGCGACATAGGTCGTCGACCGTGCGCGCGAGGGACGATGCCTCGCCAAGAGCAGGCAGAACCTCGTCACCGCTGCCGACGAGCTGACGGACGTCGGCGGCACCCTGGGCTCGTCTCCATCGGCATGTTCTCTCATGAGGGTTGCCGCGAGGAATAGATATACCCGGTGATGGAGTCGAAAAGGACATGGTGCGGGCATTGACCCGGGTCGGCCGTCGTATAGTGGTCGAAGATGTCGTTGTAGTCGTCCAGTTGGGCGAAGTCGGTGCCGCTCGGCACGACCAGGTCTCTCATGGTCGCCCATTGGCTGCCCGCTATGTTCTGGCTGTCATACAGGCACAGATCGAAGGGTAGGCCGTTGTGGCCCACCGAGATATCGTCGGTAAATTGAGCCGTCAAGCCTCGCATGCGATTGTCGCGCATATCGGGCTTACCCTGAGGTGATGTGATCATCGCCATGAGTCCGCTGCCCCCTTTGCCATCGACCCACAGGCAGGCGACTCTTGGCGGGCATTGCTCGGAAACCGTGGCGCGAAGTATCGTCTGCGCCGAGGCCGGAGCGGCGTTTTGAAGAAGTGTCAGCGCCACCAAAGGCGCGAGTACTCCGATCGCGATCTTTGAACCGCGATGTCTTATTAGTCTGAGCGGTCTTCTCGACATCGAGCTCTCCCTTGAGCGAAGAAGCGGGTTTCCCCGCGATTGGATGGACGTCCGCGACGGAAGCGACATCCTCGGTCCTGGACGACTGCGACCATTGAGGGCGCAGCCATAAAGCGTGCAGTGACCGTGATGAGGGTCTTCGAAGTCAACCGGGGGCGTAGATCACAGCTATGATCAACCTCTTCGCCTACACCCGCCCGGCGATGCTCCGACCAGGCACGTCCTGAGACACCCCGGCCCCCGGGCGCGGGTCGCCCGGGTACTCGCCCCGGCTACTACCAGGCGCCCGTAATGACGGCCAGATTGATCTGGCCGTCATTACTCTGCTTGGGGTATCTACACTGTTTGGGTATTCAGCTGACCGGACCTGTGGGGCAACAGCTGAGGTCAGGGGGGCGCTCTCGCGCCCTTTGACCTGCGTCGGACCGGTCAGCTGGATAGCCCGACTCTGTTGCTTTCCATGAAGAAATTCTGAGCCGGAGCGTACCTTCCGGCAACACTCTCCCGGCGTCCGGATGGAGACTTGGCGACCTTCGGACGTATCCATTCGGGGGACGGCCTTGGTACCTTTGCATTCCTGATGGAGGGGGGCCGGGCCGACCTGTCCCGGGACCGTCGCGTTCTCGCATGGGGCGGGCAGGTGTCGGGGTGGGTGGGCGACGCGCGCGCCCCGGTGCCCTGACGGACCAGGGTCGGGGCGAGCCGTGGCAGGCACGTCCGTCCACCATGGCGGGCTGACGCGCACACCCACCGCAGGGCAGTCCACGACTCCGCTCCGTGTTTGCCGGCGTGCCCGCAGGGTACCCCCCGGGCATGGACGACGACCTCCGGCTGCCCCCGCACCCCACCGACGAGCTGTCCGACGACGACGTCCTGGCTGAGCTGGAGCAGCTGTACCGCAGCAGGCTCGACACCTTGCGCCGCGGGTCGGACGCCGCGCTGGAGCACTCGGACCTGCGGATCTGCGAACTCGAGTCGGCGTACCTGAGGCGGCGACCGCAGCGTGAGGTGTCGCCGCGTCGGCTGCGACCCGACCACACCTCCCTGCTGCGGCCGGCGCCGGGCGCGCCGCCCGAGACCGGCCCCGCGCCCGAGACCGGCCCCGCGCCCGAGACCGGCCCCGCGCCCGAGACCGGCCCCGGCGGTGCGCCCAGCGAGCCGTTCGACTGAGTCGTGCCGACCGGGGACGTCGCCCGGTCGCGGCCGGCCTGCTGCCGTTTGCCCGTGCTGGCATCGGGTACGGCCGCCGCATGAGTGAGCAGACCGGCAAGCATGCTGCGGCCCAGGACGAGTACCTGGAGCAGCAGACCCGTCGCGGGGTGGCGCATGCCGAGGAGTTCCACCGGATCGAGCCCGCGGCGCTGGACGACGAGCCCGAACGGATCAGCCACCGCACCTCGGGTGCGGGTAGCCCCCGCCAGGGGATGAGCCAGGGTGAGATCGACCTGCGCTCCCGGATCGCCGCGGCACTGGGCCGGAGCGCCTTCCCGGGGGACCGGGAGCGGCTGATCGAGGTGGCGACCGGGAACCGCGCGGAGGACCGGGTGCTCGACTGCTTGCGAGCCCTGCCGACGGGCCGGCGGTTCGAGAACGTGCAGGATACCGTCCGGGCTCTCGGGCTGACCGTGGAGGCTGCGGAAGGGCCGCGCTGACCACGGTACCGCTGGCGCAGGGAGGATGGCGGGGTGCCTCGGGCGTGGTGCGGGAGCCCGCGGGACACCAGGGTGTCCGGGGGGCACCAGGTTGTCCCTGACCCGCCCACCAAGGGCTACTACCCGGTAGCGTCCGTGCTCGTGGTGGCTTGGGTGACCGCCGGGCTCGGCACCGTGTCCGGGCGCGCCGCCGCGGTGGTCTCGCCGGTGACGCTGTGTGACGTCGCATGAACGGGGGCGAGCTGGACGAACCCACCCGGGCCGCGCTCGCGCGGGTCCTGGCGGCTCGGGCGGCTGCGGGCGACGACGCCGGTCAGCGGACACGGGCGGGGACGGGAGCAGCGCCCGACGGGGGCGGGCCGTCCGCGCCGTCGCGGGTTCCCCCCGGTGCCCTGGACGTCGGCCCGGTCGGTCGGGGTGGCGCCCCGAGGAGCCGGCAGGGTGGGATGCTCGCCCTCCTGGCGCTGGGCGCCGCGGCCCTGGGCACCGTCGGCGGCGTCCTCACCCTGATGCGGGCGAGCGGGCCGGAACGGCCGGTGGTGGTCACCACAGCCCCGACGCGCACGGTGACCGTCGGCCACCGACCGACCGCCGCACCGGGCTCGGCGCCCGCCGCGACCGGGCAACCGTCCGAGCGGCTGTCCGGCTCCGGGCGGGCCGTCACGCGCCACTCCTCCTCCACCTCCCGCAGGGCGTCCGGGTCGCGGCCGGCAACGGCGGCGGGGTCCTCGCGCCGGGCGAGTCGATCACCCACGGCGGCGATCGGCACGCCGAGTGCCGGTCCGTCGAGCGCGCTGCCGCCGCTCGGACCCAGGGGCACCGCGACCGTGCCGGCTGCCGGGGCCCCAGCCGGCACGGTCGCGGCGGGCGGTGCGAGCGCGGGGGTGGTCCTGAACGACGTCGCGGTCGCCGCCTGGATCTGGGCCGCGCCCTCCTGAGCCGGCCCGAGCGGCCCCGGCACCGGCGGTGGGATCCGCCGGCCCCGGCGGTGGGACCAGGTGTCAGCGGTACCGGAAGCCGTCGAGGAAGCGGCGGAACACCCCGCCCGTCCGCGGAAGTGGCGCCCTCGGCGGGGGATCCTGCCGTCGCTGGCCGGCGATCGGCTGGTCGTAGTCGGTCCGGACCATGGCGTCGATGACCTGCTGTTCGGAGAAGGACTCCGAGCCCGGGATCGACGGCACGTAGCCGACGAGCATCCCGTCGCGCATGACCTGCGCCTCCAGGCCGGCGGTGCCGTCGGTGTCCCAGACGGCTTCGCGGCCACCCCCGATCCGGATCCGGACGCCGAACTGGTAGACGCCGGCCTTCTCCAGGTGCGCGTCGACCCCGCGCTCGCGCAGCGCGTCGACCACGCGCCTGGCGCGGTTCTCCTCCATGTCCCCACGGTACGCGCCGTCCGGCGGGTGGCCCTGCAGGGTCAGCGCGGTGCGCCGCGCTCCGCCGCGGCCCGCCTCTTGCCGGCATGCATCGCCAGCACGCGGGGGGGCGGGATGAGGTGACCCTCCGCCACGAGGTCACCCGGCAGTGGCTGCGGTGCCGGCAGGAGCTCCCGCCACGGATCGCGATCGCCCAGCAGACCCGGCGCCGTCCGGACGGTGATCCCGGCGGGGTCGACGTCGGGCAGGTCCTCCCAGCGGACCGGGTACGACACCGGCAGGTGCGGTCGGGCCCGGGGTCCGTAGACGGCGGCGAGGCTCGCGCCGCCGACACGCGTCGGGTCGAGGTAGATCCGCCCCTGCCGGTCGGCGCGCACGAACTCCGTGGTGACCAGCGCCGGGTCGAGCCGAGCGGCGCGGGCGGCGAGGGCGCGGGTGGCCGCCGCGGCGTCCGGGACGCCGACCACGCCACCGACCGGGACGACGACGTGCAGTCCCTTGGAGCCACTCGTCTTCGCCGCCCCGGCCAGGCCGGCAGCCGTGAGCGTGTCCCGGACGAGCAGCGCCGCCGCGGCCACCTGCCGGAACGGCGTGCCGTCCGCGGGGTCGAGGTCGACGACGAGCTCGGTCACCTCGGCGTCAGGGCCGCGCACCAGCATCGGGTGGAACTCCACGGCCCGCTGGTTGCCCAGCCACAACATGGTGCGCCGGTCCTGGCAGAGCGGGTAGACCACGGTGCGCCGCGAGGCCTCCGTGGGGATCTCGACCCGGGCGATCCAGTCGGGTGCGTAGCGCGGGAGGTTCTTCTGCATGAACGGGGGCTGCCCCGGTCTGGCCCGGACCACCGACAGCGGCCGGTCGCGGAGCGCCGGCAGGAGGCGCTCGGCGACGGCGTCGAGATAGTCGATCAGGTCGCGCTTGGTGACCTGCGCGCCGTCGAAGAGCGGGGAATCCAGGTGGGTGAGCTCGACGCCGTCCCGGATCGTCGGTGGCCTGCTCGCGCGCGGCATGACGTCATCCTCCCGCCTCGCGGCCCGGGCGTCAGCCCCGACTCCCGGGGCGGGTGCCCCGCGCTCCGGGAGGAGAGTCGCGGGTCGGGGTCGCGCGCCGGTAACAATCGGGTGACGCTGCTGGGAGCAACGAAACGAAAATCATCGGCGACACCACGCCACGCCGGAACCTCGACGTGGCCGGCTCTGTTGCCCGACAGTTGTTTGGAGTAGTACGAACGCCTGGCTCGAGGGCTGGGCGCTGAGGCGTCGCGCGCGAGTGGCTCGCTGAGTTGCCGGTGACGATTGGGTAACTAGGGGCGCTGGCCGTTCCGCAATCCTCTGGGGTGGCATACATCGTATGGCACAGTGAGCCCCAGGATCAGCCCATGATCAGAGAGGCGGAGTGATGAGTGCCGAGGCGGACTCGAGGTTTGGTGTGATGAGGGCGGGACCGACCGGACGGTCGGGCCGCCGTGCGATGGCGCTGCTGTCCGCGGCGGCCGTTGTCGCACTCGCCGCCTGCTCGGGAGGCGGGTCCGGTGGCACCGGAGCGACGAGTTCGCCCAGCAAGAGCGAGGGGACGCCGGTCAAGGGCGGCACCCTCAACATGCTCGGCAGCGGCGACGTCGACTACATGGACCCCAACATCACGTACTACACGGCCGGCTACGAGGTCTTCCGGTTGGTGTCGCGGACGCCGTACACGTATCCCGCGGTGGCCGGCCAGACCGAGAAGTCGGTCCCCGATCTCGCGACCGGCAATCTTGAGACGGGTGCCGACGGGATGAGCGCCACGTGGCATATCCGTGAGGGCGCGAAGTGGAACACCAGCCCGGCCCGGCAGGTGACGGCCGAGGATGCGATCCGCGGGATCAAGCGGGCGTGCAACCCGGTGCAGCCGTTCGGCGGTCTGCCGGACTTCGAGACCCTGATCGTGGGGTACCAGGCCTTCTGCGACGGATTCACCAAGGTCAGCAAGACCTCCGCGGCTGCGGTCAGTGATTACCTCGAGAAGACGCCGGTGAGCGGCCTCAAGGTCGGCGGCGACGACCGGACCGTCCAGATCACGTTGACGCAGCCCGTTGCGTACCTCCAGGACATGATGACGCTGCAGGCGTTCGCCCCGGCGCCGAAGGAGTACGACGCGTACCTGCCGAACAGCCCGGAGCTGGCGCAGCACATCATCGCGGACGGCCCCTACGCGATCACGACCTACACCGCCACCAAGCGCATCGAGCTGGGCCGCAACCCGGCGTGGAACGCGGCGACGGACGACGCCCGCAAGGCCTACGTCGACAAGATCGTCATCGACGAGACCGTCTCGCAGGAAAGCCAGATGCAACAGCTGCAGACGGCTACCCCGACTGCGGACATGCAGTTCGACGTCGGGGTGCCGTCGGCCCAGATCCCGGCGTTGGTCGCAGCCAACGACCCGAACTTCACTCTCGGGCCGACGACGTCCTCGAACCCGTTCATCACCTTCAACCTGATCTCCCCGAACAACAACAACATCATGGCGAAGAAGGAGTTCCGCCAGGCGTTGATGTACGGCCTGAACCGGACGACGATCATTCAGGCGACGGGTGGTCCCAAGGTCAACCCGCCGCTGACGCATGTGCTGCCGCCGTCCGTCGTGGGTGGGGAGAAGGACTTCGACCCGTACCCGCACGACGTGAACAAGGCCAAGCAACTGCTCGCGCAGGCCGGCTTCCCGAGCGGCGGCACCCTGAAGTTCCTCTACCGCAACGCCTCCCAGGGCTCCAGCAAGACGTTCGCCACGGTCCAGCAGGACCTCAAGGAGGTGGGCATCAACGTCGTCGGGGTGCCCTCGCCCAACGCGGACTTCTACACCAAGTACCTGCAGACCCCATCGACGGCCCAGCGCGGCGTGTGGGACCTGGCCCTGCCGGGTTGGGGAACGGACTGGTACGGCAACGCGGCGGCCTCGTACTTCCTGCCCCTGTTCAGCGGCAAGCCGAGCTTCCCGCCGGCGGGCAGCAACTGGTTCTACTACGACTCCCCCAACGCGAACGCCCTCATCGCCAAGGCGTCCAAGGCCAAGACGGCCGACGAGGCCAAGCCGCTGTGGGCCGATGCCGACAAGGCAGTCATGGACGACGCTCCGTTCTTCCCGATCACCAACTCCAAGTGGCCCAACTACAAGGCGACCCAGGTCCACAACGCGGTGTTCCTGGATTACCTGCAGAACTACGATCCGGCGAACGTCTGGCTCGACCCCGCCAAGAACGGCGGCTGACCTGACGTGGAGCTGCTGGAGGTACGGGACCTCCACGTCTCCTTCCCGACCCCGGACGGCCTGGTGCAGGCCGTCCGGGGCGTGGACTTCACCGTCCGCGCAGGGACCACCCTGAGCATCGTGGGGGAGTCCGGGTCGGGCAAGAGCGTGGCGACCCAGACGATCACCGGACTCACCCGCGGCGCCAGGGTCACCGGCGAGGCGCGCTTCGACGGCGACGACCTGCTGAAGATGGACGGCGAGGCGCTGCGCCGCATCCGGGGCAAGCAGATCGGGATGATCTTCCAGGACCCGCTGTCGAGCCTGCATCCGTACTACACGGTCGGCTGGCAGATCGCGGAACTGATCCGCGAGCACGAGAACGGCACCTCCAAGGCCCAGGCGCGGGCGCGGGCGGTCGACCTGCTGAAGCTCGTGGGCATCCCGTACGCCGAGCGCCGGGTCGACGACTACCCGCACCAGTTCTCCGGCGGCATGCGGCAGCGGGCGATGATCGCGATGGCGATGGCGATGAACCCTCGCCTGCTCATCGCCGACGAGCCCACGACCGCCCTCGACGTGACCGTGCAGGCACAGGTGCTTCGGGTGATGCGCCGGCTCCAGGTGGAGTTCGGCACCGCCATCATTCTGATCACGCACGACCTCGGGGTGGTGGCGGACCTGTCGGACGACGTCGTGGTCATGTACGCCGGGCGGCCGATGGAGAAGGCCGACCGCCGCGAGATCTTCTATTCCCGGCACCATCCTTACACCGAGGGTTTGCTGCAGTCGATCCCGGTCCCCGGACACCGGGTGCGGCTCACCCCGATCTCCGGGCAGCCGCCGAGTCTGGTGACCCCGCCGCCGGCCTGCCCGTTCCACCCGCGCTGTCCCTACGCGTTCGACCGATGCCACCAGGAGACGCCGCCGCTGCGGCCGGTGAACATGTCCCCCACCCATCTGTCCGCCTGCTGGCTGCCCCTCGATCCCGACGGGCGGGTACAGGCGCGGGACGAACTGCACCGTCGCCGTTCCGGTTCGACCGGCGAGGGTGCGCGGACGGACGCCACGTCGGTGACGGCGGCGCCCTCCCGGACGGCGACCTCCCAGCCATCGGCGGGTGCGTGATGAGCGCGCGGATTCCGATCACCACCGACTCCCGCCGCGAGCCGTCGGGGGAGGTGCTGTTGCGGGCCCGCGACGTGGTGAAGCACTTTCCCGTCGGCGGCCGCTCCCTGCGGGGCATGCCCCGGGACATGGTTCACGCGGTCGACGGGGTGTCCCTCGACATCTACCGCGGTGAGACGGTCGGCGTGGTGGGGGAGACCGGCTGCGGCAAGTCGACCCTGGCCCGGTGCCTGACCCGGCTGTACGACCTGACCTCCGGCACGCTGGAGTTCGAGGGCCAGGACATCTCGACGCTGAGCCGGCGCGAGATGCGGCCCTTCCGGCGGCACATGCAGATGATCTTCCAGGACCCGTACGGCTCGCTGAACCCCCGGCGCCGGGTCGGTTCGATCATCGGTGAGCCGTTCGCCGTCCACGGGCTGGCGGACGGCGCGGACCGCAAGCGCCGGGTCCAGCAGTTGATGGAGCTCGTCGGCCTCAACCCGGAGCACTACAACCGGTTCCCGGCCGAGTTCTCGGGCGGTCAGCGGCAACGCATCGGGGTCGCTCGGGCGCTGGCCCTGCGGCCCAAGCTGATCGTCTGCGACGAGCCGGTCTCCGCCCTGGACGTCTCCATCCAGGCGCAGATCATCAACCTGCTCAGCGACCTGCAGGCCGAGTTCAACCTGACCTATCTGTTCATCGCGCACGACCTGTCGGTCGTCCAGCAGGTGAGCAATCGGGTGATGGTGATGTACCTGGGGTCGGTGGTCGAGGTGGCACCGGCGGACCCGCTCTACGCCACGCCGCGGCACCCGTACTCCGCCGCGTTGCTGTCGGCCGCGCCGGTCGCCGACCCCGACCTGGCCGAGTCCCGGGAACGCGTCGTCCTGATGGGCGACCCGCCGTCACCGGTCCACCCGCCCAGCGGCTGCCGCTTCCATCCCCGTTGCCCCAAGGCTCTCCCGGACTGCTCGGAGATGGACCCGGTGCTCGAGCCACGGCTCGGTGACGGGCCGGAGCACCTGGCGGCCTGCCACCACCCGCTCGCCGACGACGAGCGCCTGCCCGTCGGTGGCGCCGTCGAGGCTGGAATCCCCGAGGAGGAGTCGTGACTCAGGCTGATCTCGCGGTGGCGGCGTCCGAGCCGGGCCCGGGCGTCGCGGTCGCGGTGCCGGCGATCGCGGGCCGCAGCCCGTGGCGGCTGGCGTGGGAGCGATTGCGCCGCGACCGGGTGGCGATGGTGTCGCTGGTCGTCATCGTCCTGATCTTCGCATCGGCGATCGCCGCGCCGTTGGTCGCGGACCTCACCGGGCACCCACCGGACGCCCAGTTCCGGGAGACCGGGTTGACCCCGGACGGACTGCCCAAGGAGCCTTCGGCGGAGTTCTGGTTCGGTACCGACGACCTCGGTCGGGACATCCTGGTGCGGATCGCCTACGGCGCCCGGATCTCGCTGCTGGTGGGCGTCGTCGCGACGGTGCTGACGATCGTCGTCGGAGTGATCGTCGGCCTGGCCGCCGGCTACTACGGCGGGATCATCGACACCGTCCTGGCACGGGCGGTGGACGTCGTCCTGTCGTTCCCGTTCCTGCTGTTCGCGATCTCCCTGGTCTCGGTCACCGGGCCCAGTCTGTGGGTCGCCATCATCGTGATCTCGATGTTCTCCTGGGCATCGGTGGCCCGGATCGTGCGCGGTCAGGTGCTGTCGATCCGGGAGAAGGAGTACGTCGAGGCGGCCCGGTCCCTCGGTTCGAGCGACGCCCGGATCATGCTGTTCGACGTCCTGCCGAACGTGCTGGCCCCGGTGATCGTCTACAGCACGTTGCTGATCCCGATCGTCATCGTCACGGAGTCCACGTTGTCGTTCCTGGGTCTCGGAGTACCGCCGCCGACCCCCACCTGGGGCGGAATGCTGGACGAGTCCACGGCGTACTACCGGCAGGCCTGGTGGTTCGTGGTGTTCCCGGGGGCGGCCCTGCTCATCACCACGCTGGCCTTCAACCTGTTCGGTGACGGTGTGCGGGACGCGTTCGACCCGCGCAGCGACCGGCTGACGGCGGGCTGAGCCGTGCTCGCCTTCCTGACCCGGCGCATCCTGATCGGCGCGTTCGTGCTCTGGTTGATCACGATGTTGGTGTTCGCCATCTTCTTCCTGGCGCCCTCGAACGTCGCCCGCACCCTGGCCGGGCGGATGGCGACGCCGGAGACGGTGGCGCTCATCCAGCACCGACTCGGGCTCGACCTGCCGATCTGGCAGCAGTACCTGAAGTTCCTCGGCAACGCTCTGCACGGCGACCTGGGGTACGACTACTACCACAGTCTGCCGGTCACCTCGATCATCGCGGACGCGTTCCCCAAGACCGCGTCCCTGGCCATCGGCGCGGCCGTGATCTGGCTCGTGATGGGAGTCTTCAACGGCGTCGTGTCGGCGGTGCGGCCGCGCAGCTGGGCGGACCGGGGGCTCACCGCGTTCGCGCTGTTCTTCTACTCCATGCCGACCTTCCTGCTGGGCCTGCTGGCGCTGTACTTCCTGTACTTCCGCCTCACCGTCGCGGGTCTGCCGTTGTTCCCGCCGGGCGGCTACGTGCCGATCACCCAGAACCCGGCGGAGTGGGCCCGTAGCCTGATCCTCCCGTGGTTCACGCTGGCCCTGGTGTCGGCGGCGACGTACACCCGGCTCACCCGCGCCTCCATGCTCGAGGTGCTCGGGGAGGACTACGTGCGGACGGCGCGCTCCAAGGGGATCAGCGAGCGGCGGGTCGTGTACCGACACGGCCTCCGCGCAGCGCTCACCCCGGTGGTGACACAGTTCGGCATCGACCTCGGCACGCTCATCGGCGGTGCCGTCGTGACCGAGACCGTCTTCAGCATCGACGGGCTCGGCCGGGAGGCGGTGACCGCGATCAATCAGCAGGACCTGCCGGTCATCATCGGGATCGTCCTGGTCGCGTCGTTCGTGGTCATCCTGGCGAACATCCTGGTCGACCTGGCCTACGCCTGGCTGGACCCCCGGGTCAGGCTGGACTGACCGGCGAACGGCCGGCGGTGACCTCGCCGCCCGAGCCCCTGGCCCGCCGGCTGGGGACGCTCGACGCGGTCGTCATCGGCCTCGGCTCGATGATCGGCGCAGGGGTGTTCGGCGTCTTCGCGCCGGCCGCCCGAGCAGCCGGCGGGGGCCTGCTGCTCGGGCTCGTCCTGGCCGCGGCGATCGCGTACCTGAACGCGATGGCGTCGGCGCAGCTGGCTGCGGTGTACCCGACGTCGGGCGGGACGTACGTGTACGGCCGGGAGCGGCTGGGCCCCTGGTGGGGGTTCCTCGCCGGTTGGGGCTTCGTGGTCGGCAAGGCCGCCTCGTGCGCCGCCATGGCGCTGACGTTCGCGGCGTACGCCGTCCCGGGACCGTGGTGGCTGCAGCGGGCCGCGGGCGTGGCCGCCGTCCTGGTCCTCACAGCGGTGAACTACCGCGGTGTGACCCGGACGGCGCTGCTGACCCGGCTCCTGGTGGCGTGCAGCCTGACCGCCCTGGCGGTCACCGTCGTCGCGATCGCGGTCGGGGGCCGGGCGACGGCGGCGGACCTCGGTGGGCCGGCCGCCGCCGGCGGCGGCCATGGCCCGGCGGGCGTGCTGCAGTCCGCGGGCCTGCTGTTCTTCGCGTTCGCCGGTTACGCCCGGATCGCCACGATGGGAGAGGAGGTCCGGGATCCGGAGCGCACCGTGCCGCGTGCGATCACCATCGCGCTCGCCGGCGCGGTCGTGGTCTATGCCGTGGTCGGGGTGGCCGCCCTGCGGGCAGCCGGGCCGGAACGACTCGCCTCGGCCACCGCGCCCCTCGCGGACGCCGTCCGCGCGGCCGGAGCGCCCTGGGCCCAGCCCGTGGTCCGGATCGGGGCGGCGGTGGCGAGCCTGGGTGCGTTGCTCGCCCTGATCGCCGGGATCGGCCGGACCACGTTGGCGATGGCCCGCGAGCGTGATCTCCCGGGAGGGCTCGCGGCGGTGCACCCCCGCTTCCGGGTGCCGCACCGTGCCGAGGTCGCGGCCGCCGTCCTCGTGATCATTCTGGTAGCTGCGGTCGACCTGCGGGGCGCGATCGGCTTCTCGTCGTTCGGGGTCCTCGTCTACTACGCGGTCGCGAACGCCAGCGCCGTCACCCTGCCCGCGGGGCAGCGGCTGGTGCCGCGGGCGTTGAACGTCGCCGGGGGGCTGGGCTGCCTGGTCCTGGTCGCCACCCTGCCGGTGAACGCGGTCGTCGGCGGAGTCGCGATGTTCGCGATCGGGGCCGCCGGCCGCTGGGTCGCCCGTCACCGATCCTTGATCCTCCGGTCAGCGGCAGCCGGGGACGGCGACGGGTCGCCCGGGAGGCCAGGCCCCTGATCCGGGAGCCATCAGTCGGCCGGCGGTCGGCGGACGCGCCCGACTCGATCACGACGGCAGGCGCGCGGGCGCCGCCTGAGGGGTTCGAGGGGCTCCCGGCGCCGCCTGGCCCGACGCCGTCCGCAGCGGGCGCTCCACGAACGGCGTCAACGGATTGCCCACGTAGATCTGGCGCGGGCGGTAGATGCGCGTCTCGGGATCGTCATGGATCTCCTTCCAGTTCGCGATCCACCCCGGCATGCGGCCGATCGCGAACATCACGGTGAACATCTCCACCGGGATGCCGAGCGCGCGCAGGATGATCCCGCTGTAGAAGTCCACGTTCGGGTAGAGCTTGCGCTCCACGAAGTAGTCGTCCGCCAGGGCCGCGTCGGCGAGTTCGACGGCGATGTCGAGCAGCGGGTCGCTGCGGTTGAGCTGCCGCAGCAGCGTGTCGGCCGCCTCCTTGAGGATCTTCGAACGCGGGTCGAAGTTGCGGTAGACGCGGTGCCCGAAGCCCATCAGCTTGAGGCGCTGGTCCTTGTTCTTCACCCGTCGCACGTACTCGGCGACGTCCATCCCGGAGTTCTGGATCAGCTTCAGCATCTCGATGACTGCGACGTTCGCGCCGCCGTGCAGGGGACCCCAGAGAGCGCACACGCCGGCCGCGCAGCTGGCGAACATGTTCGCCTTGCTGGACGCCACCATCCTGACGGTGCTCGTCGAGCAGTTCTGCTCGTGATCGGCGTGCAACAGCAGGAAGAGGTTGAGCGCGCGGGAGGCCTCGGGCGAGGGCTCGTACTCCTTGAACGGCAGGGAGAACATCATGTGCAGGAAATTCTGCGCGTACTTGTAGTCGTACCGCGGGTACACCAGCGGCTCCTGCACGGACGCCTTGTGGCTCGCGGCCGCGATCGTGCGGACCTTCGACATCAGCCGGGCGGCGGCCTGCTCCACCCCCGCGTCGTCCGTGATCTCACCCTGCGGCTCGTGGCAGCTCAGCGTGTTGATCATTGCGGACAGGATGGCCATCGGATGGGCGCTGGGCGGGAAGGCGTCGAAGTGCTTGAGCATGCTGTTCGGCAGCCGCGAGTTCTCGGTCAGCAGGTCGCTGAACCGGTCGCGGTCTGCCGGCGTGGGGAGTCGACCGAAGATCACGTGCCAGGCGGTCTCCACGAAGGAGCTGTGAGCGGCGAATTCCTCGATCGGGATCCCGTGGTAGCGCAGGATCCCCCGCTCGCCGTCGATGTAGGTCACCGCGGACCGGCACGATCCGGTGTTGCTGTACCCGTCGTCCAGGGTGATGTACCCGGTGCGGTCCCGCAGGCGGCTGATGTCGATGGCCAGTTCGTGCTCGCTCCCCTCCACCACCGGTAGGTCGTACTGCTGGCCGTCCAGCTCGATGCGACAGGTGCGGTTCATCCTTCGGGCTCCCCTCGTGAGACGCGGGCGGGCGGTAGGTGCGGCCGCCCGGACGGAGACAGGAGAACGACAGGGCTTCCGGCCGGCCGATCCGTGGAGCAGGTCTACCCGCGTGCTCCGCCGATGTCGAGCGACCAGAGTCACCCGTTGCCCGGTGCGGTTACCCTGACCTGGTGGATCATCGCGTCTCGTACAAGGTCTACTATGAGGACACCGACTGCCTGGGGATCGTCTACTACGCGAACTACCTCAAGTTCATGGAGCGAGGCCGGACGGAGTTCCTGGCCGCGCAGGGCAAGGCCGTGCAGGACTGGAACCGCGACGGTTACCTGATCGTCGTCCACGCGCTGCAGATGACCTTCCGGCGCACCGCGACCCTCGGCGACGTCCTGGACGTGATCTCGACGTTCACGCTCACGTCCAGGTTCCGCGGTAGGTTCCACCAGCGGATCGAGCGTTCGGGGGAGGTCGTCGTGACGGCCGAGGTCGAGGTGGTCTGCCTGGACGACGACCAGCAGCTGGTGTCCTTTCCAGCCGAGCTCCAGGCGCTTGGCCACCCCGCACCCCCGCTCGCCCGGCGTGGTCAGGGTGCGCTGCCCGCGATCACGCCCGAGGCTGGCGATCACGGCGTCCCGGTGGTTTACCCTGACAACAGGGACGCCGGGTGATGACGGCGCGGCCCGTCACCACCCGGCGCCCTTGTCGCTCCGGGCCTGTTCCCACACGACGGCGGTGGGAACAGGCCCGGCGGTGCGCGGCCCCGGCGGCTCGCGCCCCTCAGCCAGCCCGGTAGCTCGGCTGGTCCGGTTGCGTGACGGCCAGAGTCACCCGGGCCTCCAGGACGTCGGCCAGGAGGGGCCGACCGGGGGTGGGGGAGGACCACTGGACCGGCGCGCGGTAGGTGGTCACCGGCAGCACCCCGCGCTCGACCGCGGCCTGGTAGGCACGGTCGTAGGCGATGGTCACCGGCGAATGGGCGGAGGTCTGGAGGGCCGAGCGGGAGATGGTCAGGACGACGCGTTCCTCGAACACGTCCTCGATCCGGGCCAGGGTCAGCGGCGACGACTCGCCGCACCGCTCACACCGGGTCGGCTCGGGGTCCTCCGACCGGGCCCGGTGCTCGGCGCCGTGCTGCAGACACGCCAGCGTCCGGACCGGGTACGGGTGCCCGCAGGCGCGGGCGAACGTCAGGGCGTACACGGCGGAGGCCCGGTGGTCGTCGGGAGCCGACTGGCAGTAGAGCATCGGGCGTCCTTTCAGGGGTCAAGGCCCGCCGGGGGCCGCTTCCCGCGGAGGTGGCGCCCTGGCTGCCGCGGCACCTCCGACGCTGATAATTACGGCGCGGACGCTGCGCTGGTTACGGTCACCGTTCCCGGGTCGGACACCATCGCGGCCGCCCGGGCGGTGATCGGTTCGCTCGGTCCGGCCGGCACGGTCCGGACGGTCGCGACGAGCCTCTCGGCGGTGGCGGCGTCCAGCGGCGGGCAGAGCATGGTGCCCTGCGCCGCGTCGCACCCGACCTGGTGGAGCAGGTCGAGCGCTTCCGGGCGGTCCACGCCGTCCGCGACCACGGCCCTGCCCAGCAGGTGGGCCAGGGTGGTGACGGCGCTGAGCACTCGCAGGCCCCCACCGTCCGTTCGGGCCGCCTCCAGCAGTTCCCGGTCCAGTCGCAGGGTGTCGACGGGGAGCCGGCGTAGCTCGGTGAGCGAGGTGTGATCCGCACCGAACCGGTCCAGGGCCAGGCCGACGCCGAGGTCGCGCAGGGCGTGCAGGGCCGGCACGGTGTCCGGGTCGTCGACGACGTCCTGCTCGCGGACCTGGAGGACCAGCAGCCCGGCGGGCAACTCGGTGGCGTGGAGGACCCTCTGGACGTCGTCGTGCAAGGCGCCGCGCACGCCGGGTCCGGTACCCCGCAGCCGGCGCGGCGAGAGCGGGACCCACAGTGGTATCCGCCGTCCGTGCGACGCCCACCGGTGCGCCTGCCGGCACGCCTCGGCGAGCACCCAGCGACCGATGTCGTCGGTGAGGTGGAGGTCCTCCGCGAGAGGCAGGAAGGCGGGTGGGGGCAGCTCGCCGTGCCGGGGATGCTGCCAGGTGAGCTCCGCGGCCATCCCGGTGACCTCGTTGTCGCGCAGGCTGACCAGTGGCTGGTAGCTCACGCGCAGCTCGCCGCGGCGCAGCGCCTCGCCGAGCTGGCGGCCGAGCTGCCATCGCTCGGCCACGCTGGGCGGCGCCGAGACGGCCGTCGTCACCGGCTCGGATCCGGCCCCCCGCCGTCCGGCGATGCTGTCACGGCGACCGTCCTGGCTCGTCCGGGCCTGGTTGCGGCCCTGCTGCTTGGCCCGGTACATGGCGGCGTCCACCCGGTCGAACAGCTGCCGCGCATCCCAGCCGTCGTCCGGCCAGACGGCCACCCCGGCGCTCGCGGTGACGTGCAGCTGGCGCCCGTCCAGGTGCATCGGCTCGGCGATCAGGGCGAGCGCCCGCCGGGCGACGAGCGCGGCGTCGCGGGCGTCGGCGACCTCCGGTAGCAGGATCGCGAACTCGTCCCCGGACAGGCGCGCCACGGTGTCGCCGTCGCGACGTCCCGTCCGCAGCCGGAGCGCCACCTGCTCCAGGACCAGGTCGCCGGTCTGGTGCCCGAAGGTGTCGTTGATCGCCTTGAAGCCGTCGAGGTCGAACAGGAGCAGGGCGCAGGGACCGCGCGAGCGCTGGCACCGGCTGATCGCCTGGCCGAGCCGGTCACCCAGCACGCGCCGGTTCGGCAGGCCGGTGAGCGGGTCGCTGTCCGCGAGGAAGCGAAGGTGCCGCTCGGCCTGCTTGCGTTCCGTGATGTCCCGCAGGTGCACCAGGTGGCCGGCCTGCCCGCCGCGGTGGTCGGTGACCGCGGACGTGACGAGCTCGTACTCGCGCGCCGTCGGGCCGTCCCCGATCCGGACCTCGGCCCCGGTGGCCGTGGCGTCGAGGACGGCGGCGTGTCGCTGCAGCAGGTCCTGCAGCGTGCTGCCGATCT
>DATDMG010000515.1:0-10179 GCA_036518955.1 Kineosporiaceae bacterium
GTGCTGGTGTCCTCCGGGATGAGGCTGAACACTTCTTCCTCCTCCTGGGTGTTGTGCAGGCGCAGGATGGCGTAGAGGCCGTACAGGATCCGGCGCAGGTCGTGGATGTCCTCCGAGCCCGGTTGGGTGTCGGCGTGGGGCAGCAGACGGCGTAGCCGGCCGACCTGGTGCTCGATCTCGGCGTGGGTGCGGCCAAGGATCCCGGTGGGGTCGGCGGTGCCGAGAGCCTTGGCGACGAGGGGGTAGATGAGTTCCTGTTCGGCGCGTTCGTGGGGCAGCAGGTGGCTGTCGAGTCGTTCCAGCAGGGCCTGCACGGGAGCGAGGTCGGGGACCGCCGGGTCGAGGGTGTCGGCAACGACGCGGATGCGTTCCACGATGCTGCGCACACTGGCGTGTTCGGCCTGGACCTTCCGGATGGTCTCCAGGTCGGCGGCGGGGATGGTCACGGTGTGCCGGGCGCCGGGCAGGACGGCCAGCAGCGCGATACCGATGGCCAGCACGTCGATCCCTTCCTGGGCCACGGCGCCCAGGGCAGGGGTCAGGTGACCGAGGGCGGCGGCGAGCATGGCCACCAGGGACAGGCCCATCCCGACGACGACTGCCTGCACCGCGATCCGCCGGGACCGGCGGGCGACGAGGATGGCATCAGCGAGGGCGTCGATCCGGTCGACGGTCAGCACGACGTCCGCGGCCTCGGAGGAGGCGGTCGCGCCGCGGGCTGCCAGGGCCACCCCGACGCTCGCCGCGGCCAGGGCGGGGGCGTCGTTGACGCCGTCCCCGACCATGATCGTCGGTTGGGTGGTGGACTCCTCGGTGACGATGGCCAGCTTCTCGGCCGGGTCGCGCTCGGCCCACACGGCGTCCACCCCGACGATCCGCCCGACCGTTTCGGCCATGTCCGCGCGGTCGCCGGTGACCAGGACGGTGCGGGTGATGCCCGCCGTCCGCAGGGCACGGATCATCCGGGGGGCGTCGGGCCGGATGGGGTCTTCCAGCAGCAGGGCCCCTGCGGGTGCGTCGTCGACGGCGACGTAGACGGCCAGGAACCCGTCGAGCGCGGCCCGCCGCCGGGCGTTGCGGATCCAGGCCGGCGTCTCACCCGGGACGATCCACTCGGCTTTGCCCAACCGCACCCTCCGGCCGGCGACCGTGCCTTCGAGGCCGTGGCCGTGGTGTTCCCGCACGTCGGTAGGCATCTCCAGGGTCAGCCCCCGGTGGCGGGCCGCGGTGACCACGGCGCCGGCCAGCACGTGCGGGGACACCTGTTCCAGGGACGCCGCCAGGCGCAGCACCTGCTGGGCGTCGACGACGTTCTGGCCGGCGGGGGTGATCACGTCGGTGAGGATCGGGCGGCCTGCGGTCAGGGTGCCGGTCTTGTCGAACAGCATGACGCGCCCGGCGGCCAGCTGCTCCAGGGCGGCGCCACCCTTGACGACCACGCCGCGCCGGGCGGCCCGGGAGACCCCGGAAATGATCGCGATGGGCGCCGCGAGCAGTAGCGGGCAGGGGGTCGCGACCACCAGGACGGCGACCGCGCGGACGACGTCGCCGGTCAGCAGCCACGCCAGAGCCGCGATCGCCAGGGTGAGGGGGACGAACCCGATGGCGTACCGGTCGGCGGCCCGAACGAACGGTGCGGACGATGCCTGGGCCTGTTCCACCAGCCGCACCACTCCGGCGTAGGTGGACTCCCGTGCGGTGGCGGTGGCCAGCAGTTCCAGAGGCTGGCCGGCGTTGGTGACCCCGCTGCGCACGTCCTCGCCCGCGGCGCGCTCCACCGGCATGGACTCCCCGGTCAACGCCGACTCATCCAGCACGGCGCCGGTGACCAGCCGGCCGTCCACAGGAACGACCTCACCCGGTCCCACCAGTAGCAGGTCGCCACGGGCCACCTGCTCGACCGGTACCTCCACCACGGCGTCACCGCTGCGGCGGCGGGCGGTGCGCGGGGCGCGCTCGACCAGCAGGCTCAGTTCACGCCGGGCTCGTGCCGCCGCACGCGCCTCCAGCAACGCCCCGCTGGCCAGCATCACCGCCAGCACGGCTCCCGCGAACGCCTCGCCGGTCGCCAGCGCCCCGGCCAGGGCCAGCCAGGCGATCACGTCGACGCTGGGCCGCCGATGCACCGCGGCCTGGACGAGCGAGACGGTGGAGAACACCAGCCCGAGCACCGCGGCGGTCACCCAGGCCCCTACCGCGACGGGCTGCGCGTCCAGTCCCCACCCGACCACCCCGATCCCGAGCAGACCACAGGAGGCGCCGAAGAACGCCCCCTCACCGTGCTCGGCGAGCCATGCCCTCGCCACGATCCCGTTCTCCGTTCTCCGAATTCAGGCCCTTGCTGGCCCCCCGCGGCGGCCGTGCGGCAGCCGCCGCGATCCCCCTACCGCCCTGCCTGCGCCGTCGGCGATGTCAGATGCGGCGTGGCTGACCGTCTGGGCGGCCGACTGCGCGGCACACCTGCGGGTACGGCAGAGCGCCTCGGTCACCGTGCCCACTGCCGATGTGGATGGGTGGTGGATGTGGCCGCGGCGCTCAGCGCCGCTTGGTCACTCGGGACCGTAGCTGTTCGACCCGGTGGCGGTTGTCGGGCTTGGCCGCCTCGCGTCGGGCCTTCTCGATCAGGTCCCGGACCCTCGGGTCGCGGGAGAGGGTCTTGAGCTTGGTCATCAGATCGGCCATGGTGCACCTCCGGTGCAGGTCAGAGCGGGGGGAGCAGGCTGTCGGCCGCCGAGGCCAGGTCGGCGCCCAGCAGCGCGGCGGTGGCGATCAGGGCGGCCGCCCGGGCGGTCACCGTGGCCAGCAGCCCACGGGTCGGCGCGTCTGCGGTCGAGGCCACCACGCGCAGGGCCTGCAGTTGCCTCTCCAGGGCGGCCAGGTGTCCCGGGACGCCGTCCGGGTCGGCCGGGCAGTCCTGGTCCGGGTGCTGCCCGCACGGCGCCTGGTCCGACCTGACCGGAATGGTCAGGGCGTGGGCGATGTCGTCCAACCGGATGCCCTGGGCCTCCAGTCGACGGATCAACGCGATGCGGTGGACGTCGCCGGGATGGTAGAGACGGAAGTTGCCGCCGCTGCGGGTCGGGGCCAACAGGCCGAGGTTGGTGTAGAAGTCGACCGTGCGGGAGCTGACCCCTGATCGCTTGGCCAGCTCACCGATCCGCAGCAACTCCTCCTGCGTTGCCTGGCCAGCCTCGCGAGTTGCCTGGCCAGCCAGATGGTCGTGCGGCACGGCTATCACCACCTCGTCCTCCTGGGCTCGCATGGCACCCACTGAGGACATCGTACAGCACTACGTGATGGTGCCCGGTGCAGGACCCCGTCCGGTCCGCGTCCCGCACCGCCAATGTTGATCCTGCTCTGGGCTGTCGCGGCGGCTGTCGGCGTCAGCTGGTGAACCGACGTCCCCTGCCGCGACCTTCCTGGCCACGCCGCCGACGTGGACGGCGGGCAGCGGGAACGGACGGTCGTGTCAGGCCGCCCATACCCCTCGCTACCGGCCGCGTCGGGCGGGTGGGACGGGAAGGGGTGCGACGCCTTCGGTGATGCGGGTGGTGAGGGTGCCCAGTTGGTCGACGGTGACGGTGACGACGTCGCCGGGTTGCAGGGGCGGGTGGGCGTCGAGGCCTTGGCGGCCCCACAGTTCGGCCAGGCAGCCGCCGCCGCAGGTGCCGGAACCGAGGACGTCGCCGGGGCGGATCTGCGTGCCACGGGAGGCGTAGGCGATCATGTCAGCGTAGGAGAACGCCATCGAGGACCAGCGGTCCTGCCCGAGCCGTTCGCCGTTGATGTCCACGGTCATGGCCAGGTCGTAGGCGGTGTCGGTGCGCCAGGGTTCGAGTTCGTCGGGGGTGACCAGGACCGGGCCGAGGGTGGTGGCGGTGTCCTTGCCCTTGGTGGGGCCGAGCCGGACCTGCATCTCGGCGAACTGGACGTCGCGGGCGGACCAGTCGATCAGGATCGTGTAGCCCGCGATGTAGGCGTCGGCGTCGTCCGGGTGGAGGTCGCGGCCGGGGCGGCCGATGACGGCGGCGACTTCGAGTTCGAGGTCGAACAGGCGGCTGCCGGGCGGGATCGGGACGTCGTCGGCGGGGCCGATGACGGCGTAGGGGTTGGTGAAGTAGAACGCCGGTGCCTCGTACCAGCGATCCGGGACCGTCGCGTCGGTTCCGGCGAGTTTGGCGACGCCTTCGACGTGCCGTTCGAAGGTCATGAAATCCCGGACGGTGGGCGGGTCGGGGAGCGGTGCCCGCAGCCGTAGCTCGCCGAGCGGACGGATGCTGGTGGAGGCGGACAGGGCCCGCTCACCGGCCTGGCGCAAGGTGTTGCCGCGCAACAGGTCGAGCAGCGTGACGCCCGGCGCGAGCGGGTGCACCTGTCCGTCGTGGTCGAGGACGCCGACCTGGTCGCCGTCGGCGTCGACGTAGGTCACGAAGCGCATGGTCGGGTCCTCCGCTGCTGTGGTGGTTCACCATTCTCGCTCGACGTGGGTGTGCATGGGTGTCCGAGCAGCTGATGACGTCGCCGAAGGCGGCGACCAGGTCCGGGTCGCGGCCGCCGTGGTCGGCGCGGACGCGGTGCACGGACCGCCCACCCGCCGCCGTCGGACGACGCCCTCATTCGGCCCGGGTGAGGCCCGCCCGGCTGAACCGGCGACAGAGTAGACGCAAGGCACCAGCAAACGGATCAAGACCTGCCGTCGAGGCCTGTCATGACGATGGGCCCGAGGCTGGGAGGCGGACCGATGGTCTTCAGGGAGCGCCGCCAAGAACGGCGAGAGGAACGGCAGGAGCGCAGCGACGAGCGACGAGGCGGCAGCGGGGCCGCGCACTACCGGATGCGCCAGAAGTTGGTCTCGATCGGGGACGACTACTGGATCGAGGACGACGAGGGGCGGCGCGTCTTCAAGGTGGACGGCAAGGCATTACGGGTCCGGAAGACCCTGGACTTCGAGGACACACAGGGGAACAAGCTCCTGAAGATCCAGGAACGCATGCTTCGGGTGCGGGACACGATGGAGATCGAGGACCCGGACGGGCGCACCGTGGCCACGGTCAAGAAGGCGCTCGTCACACCCTTGCGGGAACGCATGGCGGTGACGGTGGCGGGAGGCCCCGATCTCACGGTCCACGGGAACATCCTCGATCACGAGTACTCCATCGAGGCGCAGGGTGCCACGGTCGCGGAGGTTTCCAAACGATGGTTCCGGATCGCCGACACCTACGGCGTGGAGATCGCTCCTGGGCAGAACGAGGTGCTGCTGCTCGCCGTCACCGCGGTCATCGACTCCATGGTCGATCCGGCGCGATGAGGAGACGCCGTCCCTGAGGGCGCTCGGCGGGCCGGGCCGACTGGGACTCCCGGGGCGGCGTCGTGGACGCCGACGAGGCGCCCTGGGAGGCGTGCCGCGGCGAGATCCGGGCGGAGCTCGGGGCGATGGCCCGAGCAGCGACCGCCGTCCACGGCGACGACGGTCGCTGCCCGGGCCCGCTCCCCGGCCGTCACCCAGGGGTGATGACGAGCCGGGGAACTGGTCCGGTGCCCGACGGGGGCCCCAGGCCCCGGACCAGGTCTGTGCCGACGCCCCGGGACGCCGGCAGGCGCGGCCACCGGGTGGGTCACCCCCACCCGGTGGCCGCACGCATCAGCTCAGGAGCTGCCGCAGGGCCTGCTGAGCCGCCGGGTACAGGCCGGTGGGCCAGCTGTCGGCCGCGGGCACGGCACTGAGCAGGGTCATCACCGGGCCCACTGCCCGGTCCACCGCGGCCCCGGCGTCAGGCACCGAGACGCCCCCCGGCAGGGTCGGCACCGCGGCCTGGACGGCCGACTGGACCGCGGGCGGCACCACGGACTGGACGGCCGACTGGACCCCGGGCGGCACGGCCTTGGTCACCGCCGAGGCCGCCGAGCGGGCTGCACGCACCACGTACTCGTGGCCCTGAGCCATCACGGCCACGACTGCGGTCGGGGACGCCGCCGACGTGGCGGCAGGGATCAGCCAACCCACCGTGGCCTCAGCCAGCCCGTTCCGGTCCACGTCCGCCACCGCCGGCAGGCCCGCGCCGAGCCGGAGCCCCGGGGCCCGCTGGCTGACCGTGGCCACCAGATGGGTGCTGGTGCCGAGCCGGGCCGCCAGGTAGGCCCGCATCGTGATGCTGCCCTGGCCGGTGACCGGCCCCGATCGAGTGATCAGCAGCACGTTACGGCCTTGCCGGTCCACCCAGGAGAGCGCCGACAGCGGCGTGCCGAGCGTCGCGATCCCACCGTCCCGCAGCCACCGGACGGCGGCCACCGGGGTCAGGCGCGCCAGGCCGGTGACGACTGCAGCCGCTGCCTGGGTGGCCTGGGAGGAAAGCGCCGTCACCTCGATCGGGAGGGCCGGCGCCGCGGCGGCGGTGCTCGTCGGGGCCGCGGCCTGGCCGGTAGCGGCCGCGGACGGGTCGGACCAGCCGGACGTCGGACCGGCCGCCGAGCCACCCACCCCTCCACCCGCCGGGAGTCCCGCACCCCGCGACACGGGGGACGTGGGCGAGGCCGACGACTTCAGCTCGATGGTGGAGTCGCCCACACCGGACCATGAGGTGATCTCCGCACGGAGCGGACCCGGCCAGATGAGCAGCCCGGCGCCGATCCCGACCGCGGCCGCGGCCGCGGCCCACCGCCAGGTCAGGCCGCGCGGCAGCGGGGACGTCCTCGGCGGACGGACGCCGGCCACGCCCGGGTGGGGGGACGGCAGGCCCGATGCGGTGCCCCCGGACCCGTTCGGACGCACCTCGCGGACGGCCTCCCGAGGCGTCAGCACGGCGACGCTGCTGGTCGTGGCGACCTGCAGGCCGCGGCGGAGGTCGTCCCAGAACCCGTCCCGGTGCTCCGGCAGTCGGGCGTGGAGGTTCCTGCGGATCTCGTCGTCATTCATGCCAGGGACTCCCTCGGGGTCGGACCCTCGCCGGGGATCCCGGCTCGAGTGATCAGCGTGGACGCCGGTGACGCCGGCTCGGGGCGGATCGCCGAGACGTTGCCCACCCGGTCCTGCCGGGGCTCGGCGAGCAGGACCTTGAGCCGAGCTCTCGCCCGGGAGAGGCGGGACGCGATGGTGCCTGCCGTCGTCCCGCAGACCGTCGCGGCCTCGACGTAGTTGAGCCCCTCCCCCACGACCAGGGCGACCGCCGCCCGTTGCTCGGCAGGCAGCCGGCCCCAGGCCTCGTCCCAGGTCAACCTCGCGATCGTCCTGGAGACCGGATCAGGCCCCTCCAGTCCGCCGACGACGTCGTCCTCGAACGGCAGATGGGCCAGGCGGCCCTCCGCCCGCACCATGTCGATCGCCGTCGTCCAGCAGATCCGGTGCAGCCAGGTGCGGAACGAGCTCTCGCCCCGGAACGTCCCGATCCGCAGGAACGCCTTCTCATAGGCCTGTTGCAAGATGTCGTCCATCAGCCACTGATCGCGCACCAGCGAATACACCACTGCGCGCATCCCCGCGTCGCACTCCTGGATCAGCGCGGTGAAGGCTTCCGGATTCCCTGCGCGTGCTTGCTCCAGCAACGCCTGGGGACCTGGTTCCATCCGAGGCCTCGCCCACTCTCTCGACACCACCATGACCGTTGGACGGTGGCAACGTCCCGATCCTTCCGCTCGACTCCCAGGAGATCCCAACCGTTACCTCACCGAGATCTCCACCGGGCGGAGCGCGGACCGGGACCGCCACAGCGAGCGTCGGACGGCGTCGGAGGGTGTCGGACGGCGTCGGAGGGTGCCGGACGGCGTCGGAGGGTGCCGGACGGCGTCGGACGGCGGCGGCCGGGAAGGGATCCGGGCTGGTCGTCGGCGGCCGGTGGGTGGTGTCATGCGTAGGCAATCCCGGACCCGGAGGCACCCGGCGTGGAGGTCGTCAGTGATCATTGATGCCCGGTTCAACGGGCCGCCCGCCTCGGCGAACGGTGGCTACGCGGCCGGCGTCATCGCCGCCGGCGAACGGTGCGAGGTCACCTTGCGGCGGCCCGTGCCGCTCGGGACGCCGCTGGCGCGCGTCGGCGGCACGGCCCGCGCCGCGGACGGTGCCCTGGTGGCGGAGGTCGCCCCGATCGTCGGGATCGACGTCACCGTTCCGCCGGTCTCGTACCAGCAGGCGGTGGCGGCGGCCGCGGGGTTCACCGGCTTCACCGTCCCGATGTTCCCGACCTGCTTCGTCTGCGGACCGGAGCGGGCCGACGGCCTGCGGATCTTTCCGGGGCGGTGGGCGGACGGCACGACAGCGGCCCCCTGGACCGTCCCGGACGACGTCACCACCCCGATGGTCTGGGCCGCCCTGGACTGCCCCGGGGGCTGGTCGGTCATCGCCGAGGGCCGGCCGTACCTGCTGGGGCGGATCGCCGCCGTCGTCCACGACCTTCCCACCCCGGGCGGGCGCTGCGTCGTCCGAGGCGCCCTGGCGGAGACCCGCGGCCGCAAGGCCCTCACCTACAGCACGCTGTACGGCCCGGACGGCGCCGAACTCGCCCGGGCCCGAGCCACCTGGATCGCGGTCCCCCGGTCCGACGAGCGGCCAGCCGGCGGTCAGGCCCGGACCGCCGGCCCGTAGACCCGCCCCGCCTCCCCCGGCTACCGGATGTCCGGGCGTGGTGCCGGAGCGTCCCGCTCAGGACGTCACTGCCTCGACGGGACGGCGGAACTCCAGCACCAGGAGCAGCTCGAACCGGGCGACCGGATCGTCGAGGTCCTCGCCGAGAAGGTCGCGCAGCTGCCCCAGCCGGTAACTCACCGTCTGCGGGTGGACGAACAGCTCGGCCGACACCTCCGCTCGCGATCCCCAGTGGAGCAGCCAGCAGCGCAGGGTCTGCAGCAGACGCTCCCGCTGGACGTCGCGCAGCGACGCCAACGGCGCCAGCCGGCGGGCCGCCAGGACGGCGAAGGCCCCGGGCTCTCCGGCGAGCCCCAGATCGGCGAGGAGGTCGTCGACGAACACCGGCTCCCGCGTCGGATCGGCGACGCCGGCCGCTCCCGGGGGACCGGCCCGCTCGGCCGCGAGCTCGGTGAGCCGCACTCCCTCCGGCACCTGCGGCCACCCCAGCGCCGGCCCGACGACGGCACCCCAGCCGCAGAGCACGTCCGTGAGCTGCCGCCGCCCGGTGCGGGGACCTGCCCGGAGGAGCAGCACGGCGTCCCGGCCGCGCTCGACCACGACGCCGTCCGCCGCGTACCGGAAGCGGGCCTCCCGCGCCTGGTCCAGGGGCAGCAGGACCGGCACGATCGTGCCTGGCGGCCGCCACCCGATCGCGGCGGCCGCGGCGTCCACCACGCTCTGCGACGCGCTCCCTCGCAACAGCAGCTCGCCGAGGTGGCGCCGCCGGCGGTCGCCCTCGCCGGCCTGCTCGCGAACCTGCAGGGCGAACCCGTCCGTGCTCGCCGCCGCCAGCTCGTCGACGTAGGCGCTGATCGCGTCGGCGAGGTCGAGGAGTTCCGCGGTGTCCACCCGTCGCACCCGGGCCAGGGCGCCGGAGGTCATCCGCAGCGTCAGCCGGGACGCCGTCCGGAGCGCGGCGAGGAGTACCTCCGGGCCGCGACCCTCCCGGGCCTCGCCCGCGCCGAGCCCCACGAAGACGTCCCGGAGATGCGGTGGTAGCGCCGGCTCGTCGGTGCCGACCAGCTCGACGAGGCGCTCGAGCGCCGTCTGGACGGCGGTCCGCACGTCGCGCCGGAACTTGCCGTCCTCGATCCCGGCGAAGGCCGGCGTCCCCTCGGTGACCGCCACGATCACTGCCTGGGTGATCTGGTCCAGGTGCGCGGCGACGGCCGGGGACAAGTCTGCCGGCAGGCGCCGCCAGGGGTGGGTCAGGGACTCGTCCATCGGCTGATTTTGTCACGTCATGATAAGAACTTCGGGTCTTCTCGCAGACGGAGAGACGGCGTTTTTGTCCTTCGGGCGCGGCAGCATACTCATGGCCGCCACCAACCGACCGAGGAGATCTCGTGGAGCACCACACCTCTCGCCAGCACGTCGTCGACATGTGCCGGACCATGCTCGAGCGTGGTTACCTCAAGGCCACCGAGGGCAATGTGTCGGTGCGCATCCCCGGGCATCGGCTGTACGCCGTCACACCGAGCAACTACGACTACAACAGGATGCGCGTCGAGGACGTCTGCATCGTCGACTTCGACGGCCAGCACGTGCCGGGCGAGGGCACC
>DATDMG010000516.1:0-11749 GCA_036518955.1 Kineosporiaceae bacterium
GGCCCGTGACTAACGATCTTGCGAGAAGTAGCGCTACGTCGATTCCGGGTTGGTGATTGGGGATCCGGCGGGATGCGCGCGGTCGGGGTCAGCGGTTGCGTCGGGCCGCGGGATCGCGGGCGGCGACGTGTGCGGCGACGGCGTCGACTCCTGGTCGGGCGTAGCGCTCCAGGGAGCGGACCGAGGCGTGCCGGGACCGGGCGAGCAGCATCGGGGTGCTGGTGCCGGACTCCGCTTCGTGGGTGAGTGCGGAGTGGCGCAGCTGGTGCAGGACCCATCCCTGTTGCCGTCGTTGTGGGTCGGCCAGGACGCGGGTGGCTTGTTCGAACAGTTCGCTGGCGCGCCGGTAGGACAGCCGGGCCCGGCGGGTTTCTGGGCAGGTGTCCAGGGTGGGGGTCCGGGCTGGGGCGCATCGGTCGGTGAGGAACACCGGGCCGCGGGTGCGTCGTCCGAGCAGGCGGGGCAGCAGTTGCGCGGAGCCGGATTGCCAGTGCACCCATTCGACCGCGCCGCCCTTGGCGATGATCCGTCCGCGCTTGTTGGCCAGGTCCAGGTCCTCGACGTTCATGCGCAGCAGTTCGTCGGCGCGGGCTGCGGTCTCGTACAGCAGCCGCCAGTACGTCTTCTCCCGCAAGTCGACGTCCAGCCGCCACAACGCTGCGACCTGTCCAGCCGACAGCGCCCGGGTGCGATCCGGCGGTGATGGCCGCCGGTGCAAGCCGGAGGTGGGGTCGGTGGTCAGCCAACTCTGGGCGCGCCACCATCCGATCGCTGCCCGCACCACCGATAGCTCTCGGTTCACCGTGTCGGCGTCCACAGCGTTGGCTCGTGTCCGGTACGCGGTCGCAACCCGGACCGCGGTGTCCGGCTCGTCCAGCGAAGCCAGGGACAGCGGCGGTGGTACCGCGCCTCGTCGGGCCGATCCCGCCGGCGGTTGCTCGCCGGCGAACAGCCAGCACCAGGTGGTCAGGGAGACCCGGTACACCCGGGCCGAGCCGGTCGAAACCCCGGCCGCGTGCAGGTACCGGTCGACCGCTGCGGCGTAGGAGACCAGAGCTGGTGATCCAGCGGCTGGTGAGTCGTTCCGGTCCATGGCGACACCCCCGTGTGGCCTTACGGTTTCGGTAACGCCCTCACGTTCTTGGCGGTCTCGGCGATGAGGGCGGCGACCAGCTGGAGGGCCTGGTCGCACTGGTCACGGACCAATTCCATCGGGCGGTGGTGACGTGCGGTGCCGGTCCCGGACGGATCCTGGTAGTCCAGGTCGTGCACGATCGCGTTGCGAGCCTTGAAGAAGTCGTCGAGGTCCTGCAGCTTGGCCACAGGTAGCTGGGCGTTCGTGATGCCCAGGGTGTCCCGGACCCGGCTCTTGAGGTCGTCGCTGCCCTGCAGGCTGGCCTTGGTCCGCGCCGCGATGTAGAGCCGGACGAGCTCGGCGCGGGGCTGGGGGTTCAGGATCGCCGCCTTGAGCCCGGCGGGATGAGCGGTCAACTCCTGGGCGACGAAGTCCTCGAACTTGGTCCTGGCGGTGTGGATGCCCTCGATGAGGAGCGGCAGGGTGTCCCGGAGCAGTCGTTTGCAGCAGGCGTCCAGGCCGCTGGAGGTGAACACCAGGGCGGCCCGTAGAAGGTCTTCCTCGTCCCGGGCGAGACGTCCGCGGGTGTCCTTACCTGTCGCAGCCTGGTTCGCCGCCCGCAGGACGGCGAGCCCGTCGAGCACCCCGGTGACGCTTCCGTGGGCTCCGGACAGGTACCGCCATGCTCCCCCAGTTGGCGCGCACCGCGGCTTGGGCGGAAGTGGGGTTAGGGCGATGGAGGTGTATCCGTTGCCGGCCATACCCGCCTGTCCGATGTCGCAGTAAACGCGGGCACCTCAGCGTCGATCACGGGGATCGTTCCCGCAGTACGGCGTCGGTCCTGCCGCAGTAAATCCGGAGTTTACCGCGGCAACCGAGTCAGTCCTCGTCGTCGATGTTGTCGGGGTCGCGCAGCGGGCGCCGCTGGCCGCCGGTCCACGCCGCTGGTCGGAAGGTGTAGTGACCGTGGACGTTGATGTGGGCGTACCAGTAGGGGTGCAGCCGGGCCACGTCCCCGTCGCGGACCGGGTAGCCGGAATCGCGCAGTTGGGTCAGGGCCAGGTCCAGGTACACGCTGTTCCAGAGGGTGACGGCGTTGACGATCAGCCCGAGGGCGCCGAGGTGGTCCTCCATCCCGGCGTGGTAGGCCTCGCGTAGCTCGCCCTTGCGGCCGTGGAACAGGTGCTTGGCCAGGCCGTGGCGTTCCTCCTGCAGGTTGCGCATCCGCTTGATGTCGCGCCGGTACGGTTCGCGGTCGACGTAGGACAGCACGTGCAGGGTCTTGAAGATCCGTCCGAAGTGGGCCAGCGCGAGGCCGAGCTGGGTGGGGTTGCCGCCGTGCTGCAGCATCCGGATGGCGTCGGAGGCGGCGATCTCCCCGGCGTGCACCGAGGCGGCCAGGCGCAGCAGGTCCGGCCAGTGCTGCTCGATCCGGCCGGTGTCGATCCGGTGGCGGGCGGCGGTCTCCAGCGGCCCGTAGTCGGCGCGGGTGTCGATGCGCCACAGCCGGGTGTCGGGCAGGTCGGCCAGCTCGGGCCGGTAGGACACCCCCAGCAGGGCCAGCAGGCCGAAGACCTGGTCGCTGTAGGACCCGGTGTCGGAGATGAGGACCTCGGGGCGGCGCCCGCCGTCGCGCCGGTACATCAGGTCCACCGAGTGCAGGGAGTCGCGTGGGGTGCCCGACAGCACGATCCGGGTCAGTTCCATCGCCTGGTCGTTGATCAGGTTGAGGTAGGTGACGCCCTTCTTGCGGCCGAAGTACTTCGGGTTCGCCCGGGCGTCGATGCTGCGCACCGGGACCACGAACCGGGTCCCGTCGACCGCGGCGACCAGGCCGCCGCCCCACGCGGCCACGGTCGCCACCCGGGCCTGCCCGTCCAGCAGGGGCACGTTGGCGCGGGCGTGGTTGTCGGCCCGCACGTAGTTCTGGTGCACGTGGCTGATCCGGGCCCGGGTCAGGGCGTCCACGCCGGGGGAGATCACCGGTTTCCAGCCGACGTTCAACGACTGGGCGGTCAAGATCGCCGACAGCGTGATGTCCAGGTCGGCCATCCCGCGCGAGCCGCCGCCGGAGATGTGGGTGTAGGCCGCGGCGAACTCCGGGTGCCAGCCCATCACCTCCAGCACCAGGTCGGCGATGTCCACCCGGGGCATCATCGCCTGGCACCGCCGGCGCAGGTCGACCAGCGACGCCGGCTCCGGTACGGCCTTGAGCGCCTCGGCGTGCAGGCGCCCGTCGGCGTCCACGCTGACGTCCCCGTCCCGGGCCCGGCCGGCCATGTGCCGCCACGCCTCGCCCAACGCCTGCGTGTACTCGCCCAGCAGTTCCCCGGGGGTCTGGGGCAGTTGCAGGGAGTCCAGCAGCGCTTCCTTCTTGGTCTCCCACGCCTCCCCGGCCAGCAGCTGGGCGCGAGGGTCGGCCCAGCGGCCGGAGGCGACGGCGAAGATGTCACGGCGCCGGAGCCGGGTGTGGAACAGCTCCAGCACGCAGAACAGGTACCCGTTGCGGTCCACCGTCTCCTCGGGCCGGTCGAGGGGGAACACCTGGGCCTTCCAGCCCGGCGGGACGATGTCGACCGCGACCTTGCGGGCATCCAGGTACCCGGTCGGCACCCGCTTCGTCGGCCCGGCGTCCAGCAGGTCCGGCAACGCCCGCAACGCCGCCAGCACCGGCGCGGCCTGCGCGGTCGCACCGAACTCGATCGTCTCCACCAGCAGCCGCAGGAACCTGCGCACCAGCGGGTAGCGCGTCATCAACACCGACCGCCACTCCGCGTCCGGGTCCACCTGCGGCGGCAGCACCTCGTTGACGTGCTCGACCGCGGCCCGCAGCGCCGACCAGGGCACCACCGCCTCGATCATGTCCCGCAGCGCCCCCACGGTCAGGTCCTGGTCCCAGTCCTCCATATCCAGTAGCACCCCCACCGCCTTGGACAGGCACTGGGCGTCCCTCCCGACCCGCGGGTACCGCCGGATCTGCTCGGCGGTGGTGACCCGTTCCGCCTTCGCCAACAACTCCGTCGTCATGATCAGGTCGAACAGCTCCAGCGCCTGGTCGGTGGCCAGGGCCTCCAACTCCACCGCGGTCGCCACCATCGTGGCCACCTGCTTGACGTGCGGGCGCATCTGTCGCAGCGTCGTCGCGGTCGCCCTCATCCCCGGCCGGGCCAGGTCGACCACCCGCCGGTGCGGCACCATCGACAGGTCGATCCGGCCCAGCCCGATCTCGGCGATCTCGCCCACCCGCCGCATCGCCCCCCGCAACCCGGTGGCGGTCTGGTCCACCGGGCCGCGGCGTAGCTCCTCCAGCCGCGAGATCCGCCGTCCTGGCGGCACCTCCAACAACTCCCGCAGCACCCCCGCCTGCCACGGCTGCGGCTGGTCCGCCACCGTCTGCCAGAACCGCAGATTCGCCGCCCGCACCACCCGGGCCACCAGTCGCTCCAACTCCTTGACCGCCGGCAGCAGCACCTGTCGACGACGAAGCCAGACCACCGCCTCCCGGAAGATCACGCGGGGGCCGTCCCCGGTGGCCCAGGCCCGGTGATCGATCCAGCGGATCAGCTCCTGCCGAACGTCCGCGAAGTCGCTCCACCCATCAACTTCGATGATCTCCCATCGGTGCTCGAACCGAGTCTGCCGCCGCTCCAGATACCCCTTGACCTGCGACGCGTCCGCAATGTCCAACTGGGCGGCCAGGTCGTCCAGCACCACCGCGGGCACGTCCAACGGATCGTCCAGGAACGTGCCCAGGTAGCGGACCGTGGTCAGCTGCAACGCGAACCCCAACCGGGTGGCGTCCCCACGGCGCTTGGCGACCAGCTTGCGGTCCTCGTCATCCAGCAGGAAGCACCGCTCGAGATCCTCCATCGGAGGCGGGCCGACGAACCGACCGAAGGTCTCCCTCTGCCCCGTAGACAAGAACTCGTCACGCTCTACCGGTTCGTCGGGCGCCAGCTCATCAACCACGAGCGATCAACGCCGAGCCGACAACAACGGTTATGGCAGGTCGCACCGGGGCGCCCGCCGGGAGTCCAATCACCTACCCGGAACTGGCGTACCGCTACTTCTCACAAGATCACTCGTCGCGGGCCTAGTCGGGCATGCCGCGGATGGGCCTGGGGGCATTGCGGCGGACATGCTGGTCGATGCAGGCGTTGACTCGGCCGGCGAGGTCGCGAAGGTCGGCGACGAGTTGTTTGAAGGTGGCACCAGTGGCCGGGGTGTAGAACACGGTGCGGGAGCGGGCCAGGGCGGCGTAGACCGTGGCGTCGCTGTCGTGGCGGGGTCCCCACTCCTCCAGCAGGGGTTCGGCAGTGTCCCAGCGGGCATAGCGGCGGGCGGAGATGGTCTTGCCGACGCCGGCGGGGCCGAAGCACAGGCCGATGCAGGCGTCGCGGCGGACGGCGTGGGCGAACTCGACGAACCGGCGGTGTTCCTTGGTGGCGATGAACGGGCCGGTCACGCGGGTGCGCCGTCGGGGCGGGCTGTCGGCGTTCACGGCCCGGCCTGCGGCGGCTCGTCGTCGCTGTCGTCGCCCCCGTCGGCGTCGCGGTGGCCGGGCCGGTCTTCGAGGTAGACGTAGAGCTTGGCTGGACCGCTGGTCAGTGTGCTTTCGGGGGGTGTGGGAGCTCGGTTCGGGGGTGCGCCGGCCGAGGGGTCGGCGGTGGCCGGGTGGCGGGGCAGGTATTCGGCCACGGTGGAGCGGCGGTCGGTCAGCCGGGCGCGCAGGGCTCGCCGGTGGGCGGTGCGGGCGGCCTGGATGTCCTTGAGGGTGATCTGGGTGCCGGCGTAGTCGGGGCTGATCGCTCGGCACAGGAACTGGTTGCGGTGGAAGACGCGGATCTCTCCCAGGTCGCGGGGGTCGTAGCGGATGGTGACGGGTTCCCCGACGTAGGCGGCCAGGGTCGGGTCGAGGTAGCGCAGACCCTGGAAGCGGATCCCGTCGCGGTGCACCACGCGGGGTTTGGCGACCATCACCAGCAGCAGGTCGAGGGCTTCGAGGCTGTCGGGAGTGCGCGGCAGCCAGCCGTCGGCCAGCCAGGCCTGCTGCGGCGGGACGCCGGTCTCGCTGTGGGGCTGCTGGTGATAGGTCTGGGTGATCCAGGCGGCCAGGGTCGCGTCGAACTCGGGCAGGGTCAGCCGAGCGTGCGGGCGCCGGTGTCCAGGGGTCAGGTAGCCGGGCAGGTGGGGCAGCAGGCTGGTGGTGACCGTGCCCATGAATCGCTCGACCTTGCCGCGTCCTTGGGGTCGGGCTACCGCGGAGTGCACGAGGTGGATGTGCAGGTCTGCGGCGACCGCGGTGATGTGGTCGCTGGTGAAGTCGCTGCCGTGATCGACGTAGAGAACGTCCGGTAGGCCGTGCACGGCCCAGGTGGGATCGGTCTTGCGCCAGATCGCCTGTCGCAGCGCCAGCGACAGGTTCAGCGCCGACGGGGCGCCGAGGAAGGCGGTGTAGCCGGCCACTGCCCGGGAGCAGTCGTCCAGCACCACGGTCAGCCAGGGGCGCGCCGGCTTGTTCGAGCTGTCCAGGATCAGGATGTCCAGCTGGGTGTGGTCGGCCTGCCAGATCTGGTTGGGCCGCTCGGCCTGGCGCCGGTAGACCAGCTCGTAGCGGTCCCGGAAGGCCTGCGACCCGTCGTGGGCCAGGGTCTGCAGGTGCGGGTGGAGCCGGGAGGTGATCGCGTAGACGCTGCTGTAGGACGGGACCGGCCACCCCCTCGCCGCCGCGACGGGAGCCACCTGGCGGGTGATCGTGGCGACGGACGACCGGGGCGGGGTCAGAGCCAGCCCTTCGATCAGAGCCACCAGCTCGTCGGGGAAGCTGCGCCGGCCGGAATCGGCCCGTTCCGCCCGGGCGAGCCCGGCCAGGCCGCTTTCCCGGTAGCGGGCCAGCCACCGCTGCGCAGTGCGAGGCGACACTCCCGCCTCTTGTGCGGCCCGGACCAGGGCCACCCCGTCGTCCAGATGAGGACGTAGGACCTGCCAGCGGGCCAGCGCCTGCTGATTCAGGGCCTCACCGGTTGTCGGTGGCGTCCTGGTCGGTGACGACGGCGGGTCGGTGCCGGGGGGCCGGCCTCTGGCCCTGGCCATGTCAGCCGGTTCCCGCCGCGGTGGTGGCCCGGGCGCGCTCCAGGGCGCGGTAGACGGTGGGCCGGGAAACGGAGAACATCTCCGCCAGGTCGGCGATCGAGTGCTCACCGGCGCTGTGGAGCTGCACGAGGTGGGCCTGCTGGCGGGCGGACAGCTTGGGCGGCTTGCCCCGCAGCTTGCCCCGGGCCCGGGCCACGGCCATCCCCTCCCGGGTGCGCATCCGCAGCAGGTCGACCTCGAACTCGGCGAAGGTGGCCAGCACGTTGAAGAACATCTTGCCCATCGGGTCGGTCGGGTCGTAGATCGCCCCGCCGAGGGACAGCCGGACCCCGCGGGCGGCCAGGGCGTCGCCGATCTCCCTCGCGTCGGGCACCGAGCGGGCCAGCCGGTCCAGCTTGGGCACCACCAGGGTGTCCCCGGCCCGCACCGCGGCCAGCGCCTGGTCCAGTCCCGGCCGGGCCCGGCGGGTGCCGGTCAGCCCGTGATCGAGGTAGATCCGGTCCTCGGCCACCCCCAGCCCCAGCAGGGTCTGCCGTTGGGCGGTCAGGTCCTGCTCGTCAGTCGAGCACCGCGCATACCCGATCAAGGTCGCTGTCACAGCGGAAGTGTACGTTCAGGCCCCGCTCACAGAGAATCAATCCGTACGGGTCTATTGAGACGGCATCTGTGCTGGTGGTTCGTGCACACGAGTTCGGTCAGGGAGTGTCCGGTGAGGGATCCCCTATCGAACAGAAGATCGGCTTCAGGGCGTGGTTGCGCGTCGCTCGTAACGTGAGCGGGCGAGGTGGTAGGCCACGAGCAGTAGCTCATGGATGGCCGCTGCTGTACGTGGGCCGGGGTTCACTACTGCGAGCCAGCCTGCGGTGCCGTAGACGGGGTGCGCGATGACCGTGTCGGCGCTGCTGGGGTCGACCTCGTGCGTGGCGGGTTCGCGCGGTGCGTGACCGGTCCACCGGATGAATGCCTCCTTCCCAGCGGCAACGTTCAGGCGGAAGGTGTTCGGCCGGTCCAGGCGGGATGTCTCGTCGCCTGGGTAGTTCTTGGTCACGATCGTGGCGAAGGGTTGGGTCGTTGCCGGGATGGTGCCATCGGGTGAGTAGTAGAAGAACGTGTCACCACAGCTGATCTCCGGCGAGCCGTCGCCGGGTGCCGGCCGCAGGGCCAGGACGCCGTCGAGGCCGCCGACGAAGGCGATGATCTCGTCTTGGGTCATGTGCTCCAGCGTTACATTGAAGTGCTTGTGGAGGCTTTGGGGAGCAAACCAAGGGGATCTGCGGTGGCAGGTCTCAAGTCGCAGGGCATGCGCACGGTCGATGTCGCTCGGAACGCCGGGTACTCCGTGCAGCAGGTACGCAACCTTGAGCGCGAGGGGGTCCTGCCGCCGGCGGTGCGCACAGCCACGGGCTACCGGATCTATGGACAGCTACACCTACAGTCCGCGCTGGCCTACCGAGCCCTCGCAGCAGGGGCAGGTCCGGTCGAGGCCAAGAAGATCGTTAAGGCTGCCCATCAATCCCCCACCTCGCAGGTGCTTGCCCTTCTCGATGCGGCCCACGCTCAACTCCACACCGAACGCACGGAACTGAGGCACGCCCAGCGGGCCGCCCAGGCGATCTCCAGCGAGCCGCTCGATGACGTGCGCGCATCGGATTCGATGAGCATCTCCGAACTCGCCGCCGCTCTCGGCGTGCGCCCTTCGACGCTGAGACACTGGGACGCCGAGGGCCTTGTCGTCCCCGACCGCGACCCCACCCGAGGAACGCGAAACTACACACCGAGCCAGGTGCGAGACGCACGGATCGTCCACCAACTGCGCAAGGCCGGGTACCGCGTTGCGCCCCTGCGGGCCCTCATGCCGGCGCTGCGGCGCGCACGCCCATCGGAGGATCTCACCGCCGCACTGACTGCCAGGGACGCCAGTCTCGCGACCCGCTCCAGAGCCCTCCTCGACGGTTCCGCCGCACTCAGTGCTGTGCTGTCACTCTCCACCTCCGCACCTCGCGACCCTGCCGACCCCCAACCCGCATAGGCACAGACGGCCTTCAACTGCGTACTTGCCAGCCTGCCTGGGGTACCGCTGAATCTTGACCCACCGCGGGCCCCGAGGCCGGGGACTGGGTGATGGAGGCCCTCGCCGACATCCTGACCAGCACCGGGGGATCAGCCATGGCAGTGCTCACGGCACGGTGTCGCGGAGCGCCAAATAGCTGTGAAGAACGCCGCAACTTATTGCTGAAGGTCACAAAATGCCACCACGGCACCCCAACCTGACGCGCGTTGAGAGGCTCGAGAACGTCAGGCTGGGGTCTACCCCAACCAGACACACGCCGCAGGGGGAACAGGGCGCGGGGCGTGTAAACACAACGGTGTGTGCCCGGGTGGGATCGGAGGCATGATGTGTCACTGATCGAGTACCTGGGGTGAGGGGATGTGGGGTGCCGTGGTGATCGAGGCGAGTGTGGTTGCCGGGTACGTGATCGCGTGGGCGTTGCGTAAGGCTCGGCGGGCCGGGGGGCGGCTGGATGCCGAGGTGGACGCGGCAGTCGATGCGGTGGTGGATGCGGGGCTGGACAAGCTGCATGAGGTGGTGGCGGCCCGGTTGGGTGGTCATCCGGTGTTGGAGGATCTGGACGAGGAAGCCGCCGCAGCGGCGGGTGGGGATGGGCAGGTCAGCGAGCTGACCCGTCAGCAGGTGGAGTTGGCTATCACCGCCGCGGCCCGTAAGGACGAGGTGTTCGGGCAGGCGGTCACGGACCTGCTGGCCCAGGTGAAGGCCGCGGAGCAGGCCAGTGGTACCCCGGTCGTGGCCGGTTCCGGTTCACGGGTCTTCACCGGAGACGCGCACGCCACCGCCAGCGGTTCCGGGATGGCCTTCGGGCAGGTCGGCGGGGACGTCCACACCGGGGGCACCGGCGGTGGGGGGCCTGTGGACCCTCCGGGGCCGGGCCGGTCCAGCCACTGACCGCACCCGGCGTCCCCTCTCGGGCACCTGGCCCGGTACCCGCCGGGCCTGGGTCGTTCCCGTGGCCCAGCCCCGGCCTGGGTTCTGGGGTGGTGCACGGCCGTGGTGATCACGGTGGTACGGGGATCGGGCAGGTTTACGGGAATGTCGCGATCCATGCTGGGCCGCCGCGGCTGCAGGTCGGGCAGGCGGCGTATCTGGAACAGGTCCGTCGGATCGCCCCGCCGGACCCGCCCGGTCTGCTGGACCGCGACCAGGAGCTGGCGGAGCTGGCCGGGTTCTGCCTGGACACCGACCGGGGCCCGTACGTGTGGTGGCGGGCCGGGCCGTGGGCCGGCAAGTCCGCGCTGATGTCGACCTTCGTCCTGCACCCGCCCGAGCCTGTGGCCTACCGGGTGCGGATCGTGTCGTTCTTCATCACCGCCCGGTTGGCCGCCCAGGACACCCGCGAGGCCTTCACCACCGTGGTCCTGCAGCAGTTGGCCGAGATCACCGGGCAGGACCTGCCACCGGCCCTGAGCGAGGACATCCGCGAGGCGGTCCTGCTGGACCTGCTCACCCAGGCGGCCAAGGCCTGCCAGGCCGGCGGCGGCCGGCTGGTCCTGGTAATCGACGGGCTGGACGAGGACCGGGGTGTCACTCTCGGCCCACACGCCCGGTCCATCGCCGCCCTGCTGCCGATGGACCCGCCCGCCGGGATGCGGGTGATCGTCGCCGGGCGGCCCAACCCCCCGATTCCCGACGACGTCCCCGGCCACCACCCCCTGCGCGACCCGGGCATCATCCGGCTGCTGTCCGACTCCCCGCACGCCCGCGACCTGCAACGTCTCGGCAAGAGCGAACTACGTCGCCTGCTGGACGGCACCCCCACCGAACGGGACCTGCTCGGCCTGCTCACCGCCGCCCGGGGTGGCCTGTCCGGCCCCGACCTGGAAGAGCTCACCAGTACCCCGCTGTGGGAGATCGAGAAGACCCTGCACACCGTCGCCGGGCGCACCTTCACCCGCCGGGGCGCCACCTACACCCCCGGCACCGGGCCAGAGGTGTACCTGCTGGGACACGAGGAACTCCAGAACGCCGCCACCAGCTACCTGCGTGAAGCCCGCCTGGCCGGATACCGTGACCGCATCCACGCCTGGGCCGGCACCTACCGCGCCCGCGGCTGGCCGGCCGGTACCCCCGAATACCTGCTGCGCGGCTACTTCCGGCTCCTGGCCGCCCTGGGTGACCTGCCCCGCCTGACCGCCCTCGCGGTCGATACCGCCCGCCACGACCGGATGCTGGACCTGACCGGCGGCGACGCCGCCGCACTGGACGAGATCCGCACCACCCTCGACCTGCTCGTCGCCCAGGACACCCCCGACCTGACCGCCGCCTTGCACCTGGCCTGGCACCGCGACCAGCTCACCGACCGCAACACCCACATCCCTACCGGTCTGCCCGCCGTCTGGGTTGCCCTTGGCCACCCCCAGCGAGGCCAAGCCCTCGCCCGCTCGATCACCCACCCGTACGAGCAGGCGCAGGCGTTGGCCGCTGTGGCGGGGGCGCTGGCCCAGGCCGGCCGACACGACCAGGCCGAGCAGATCGCCCGCTCGATCACCGACCCGTACGGGCAGGTC
>DATDMG010000517.1:0-15303 GCA_036518955.1 Kineosporiaceae bacterium
GGAGGATATCCGGGAGTGGCCGCCGGCGTAACTTCTAGTTACACTAGTGGTTTCAGGGGCTGTCGCCCCCACCGGTTCAGCTCCTGACCGCCTCCGCCCGGGCGGCAGGCCAGGCCGTGCCCGACCAAGGCCGGCCCGACACTGTGCTCGCAGGAGGCCCATAGATGAGCATCACTCCCGCGCGTGCCAGCCTGCCCAGGCCGGCGCACGGTCCGTACGGGTCGGGCATGCGCCCGACGACCGCCCAGGGCGCCAGGACGCCGGCCGCCCCGGCCGGATCCTTCCCCGTGCCCCGGGATCCGATGGCCTGGGGGCTCGCGCTGATCAACCGGCTCGCCGGCTCGAGGCGGCTGGACCGCCTCGGCCTGCGGCCCCGCGCCGAACGCGCCGCCTACCACGCCACCCGGACCGGGATGGGGACGGCCGCCGCCATCTCGCGCACGTTCGCGGCGGCGACGAAGCTGACCGGGCCGCAGCGACCGGCGAGCGCGCCGCGTGCCGACCTCTTCGACCTCACCCCGACCGAGGACCAGCGGATGCTGGTCGACGTCGTCCGGCAGTTCGCCGACGAGCAGGTGCGGCCGGTCGCGGACGCCGCGGATCGCGCCTCGAAGGCCCCGGACGAGATCCTTGCCACCGCCGTCGAGCTCGGGATCTGGCAGGTCGCGGTACCCCAGTCGCTCGGTGGGTTCAGTGAGCACCGCTCGCCGGTGACCGGCGTCCTCGTCACGGAGGCGCTGGCCACCGGCGACCTCGGCCTGGCCGTCGCGCTCCTCGCGCCCGGCGCGGTCAGCACCGCGCTCAGCCTGTGGGGGGACGCCGACCAGCAGGCCACCTACCTGCCGTCGTTCCTGGGCAACGCCCCGCCGCGCGCGGCGCTCGCCGTCCTCGAGCCGCGGCCGCTCTTCGACCCGTTCCGGCTGGAGACGCGGGCGGTGCGGCAGGGCGACGACTACGTCCTGAACGGCGTGAAGTCGCTGGTCCCGGCCGCCGCCTGGGCTGAGCTGTTCCTCGTGGCGGCCGTCCTGGACGACGCGTCCGTGATCGGTGGTGACCCCGTCCCGGCCCTCTTCGTGGTGGAGTCGGGGACGCCGGGCCTCACGGTCCGGCCCGAGCCCGCGATGGGTCTGCGGGCCGCTGAGACCGCGCAGCTGGGGCTGGGCGGCGTCCGGCTGCCGGCCGCCGCGCGCCTCGGCGGGCCGGACGGTGACCCGGGCGCCTACGCCGACTGCATCCGGCTCTCCCGGCTGGGCTGGTGCGCCCTCGCGATCGGCGCCGGCCAGGCCGTGCTCGACTACGTGATCCCCTACGTCAACGACCGGGAGGCCTTCGGCGAGCCGATCAGCCACCGGCAGGGGGTGGCGTTCATGGTCGCCGACCTGGCGACCGAGCTCGACGGGATGCGCCTGGCCACCTACCGCGCCGCGGCGCGCGCCGAGCAGGGGCTGGACTTCGCCCGGGAGACCGCCCTCGCGCGCCGGCTGTGCGGCGACTACGGCGCCGCCATCGGCAGCGACGGCATCCAGCTGCTCGGCGGCCACGGGTACGTCCGGGATCACCCGGTCGAGCGCTGGTACCGCGACCTGCGGGCCGTCGGCCTGATGGAAGGCGTCGTCCTGGTCTGACCCGCACGCCTGCCCCGCCGCCCCCGACCGTTACCGCACCTGAGGAGTACCACGTGATCAACCTGGAAGTGCCGCGCAAGTTCGCGCCGGTGATCCGGCAGGCGCGGGCGGTGGCCACCGAGGTCTTCCGGCCCAACTCCCGCGCCTACGACACCGCGGAGCACGAGCGGCCGAAGGAGCTGGACATGCTGGCAGCCGTCATCGACGGCGTGAACGACGCCGGGCAGGGCACGAGCGGCGCGGCTCGCGTCCGCCGTCCGGAGGGCTCGGGCGCCGCCGCCGGGGTGAAGAACGGCACGAACATGTCGACCGTCCTGTCCATCATCGAGTGTTGCTGGGGGGACGTCGGGCTGTTGCTCGCGCTGCCCCGGCAGGGTCTGGGCAACGCCGCGGTGGCCTCGGTGGCCAACGACGAGCAACTGGCGCGCTTCGGCCACCTGTGGGCCGCGATGGCCATCACCGAGCCGGAGTGCGGGTCCGATTCGGCGGCGATCCGGACCACCGCCGTCCTCGACGGGGACCACTACGTCCTCAACGGCGAGAAGATCTTCGTCACCGCGGGGGAGCGGGCCGAGGCGGTGGTGGTCTGGGCCACCCTCGATCCCGGTCTGGGGCGTGCGGCGATCAAGTCCTTCCTGGTCGAGAAGGGTACGCCGGGCTTCCGGGTGGTCCGGCTGGAGGACAAGCTGGGGATCCGCGCGTCCGACACCGCGACGCTTCATCTCCACGACGTCCGGGTGCCCAGGGAGAACCTGCTCGGCAGCCCCGAGATCGACCCCGGGCGCAGCTTCGCCGGGGTGATGCAGACGTTCGACAACACCCGGCCGCTCGTGGCCGGGATGGCCGTGGGAGTCGCCCGGGCCGCCCTGGACGAGACCCGGCAGCTGCTCACCGGGGCCGGGATCGAGATCGACTACGACCGGCCGGCGGCGGTGCAGCCGGCCGCCGCGGCCGCCTTCCTGGAGGCGGAGGCCGACTACGAGGCCGCCTACCTGCTCACTCTCCGCGCTGCCTGGATGGCGGACAACGGGAAGCCGAACTCGCTGGAGGCCTCGATGGCCAAGGCCAAGGCCGGCCGGATGGCGACGGCGGTCACCCTGCGCTGCGTCGCCCTGGCCGGCAGCGTGGGCTACACCGAGGACCTGCTGCTGGAGAAGTGGGCGCGGGACGCGAAGATCCTGGACATCTTCGAGGGCACTCAGCAGATCCAGAAGCTGATCATCGCGCGGCGGCTCCTCGGCAAGTCGTCCCAGGAACTGCGCTGACGTGGTGGCCTCGAAGATCGACCGGCGGGCCCTGCTGGCCCGCGAGCTCGGGGTGCTGTTCCGGGCCGGGGTGCTCGCGCCGACCGCGCCGCCCGTCGCCATCCGGCAGCTGCTGCAGCTGAAGCGCTACGGTCCGACCCTCGGTGGTGCCTACTCCGTCGCGGCGCACCGGGCGCCGTGGCGGTGCGCCGTGGCGGACGAGACCTGCAGCCGCACCTTCGCCGAGCTGGACGAGCGGGTGCGTGCCGTGGTGCGTGGCCTGGTGGCGCGCGGGATCGGCCCGCACGACACGGTGGCCGTGCTGGGCCGCAACAGCGTCCCGTTCGTCGAGGCGCTGGTGGCCGCCTCCCGGCTGGGATCGGACGCCGTGCTGCTGAGCACGTTCCTGTCACCGGGCCAGACCCGCGACGTCCTCCTCCGGGAGCGGTGCCGCGTCGTGTTCGCCGACCCGGAGCTGCTGCCGCTCCTGGAGCACCGGCCGGAGGGCGTGCTCGTCGTCGCCCTCCGGTCGGGGACCGCCGTCACCGCGGCCGGGTACCTGACCCTGGACGCTCTGATGGCGGACGGCGACGACCCGAGGCCGTCCGGGCGGCGGGGTCGGCTCGTCGTCCTGACGTCGGGCACGACCGGAACGCCGAAGGGCGCCCGCCGGCCCGCGCCGTCGAGCCTCGGCCCGGCCGCGGCGGTGCTGTCGCGACTGCGGCTCACCTCACGGGACACCATCATGATCTCGTCGCCGCTGTTCCACACCTGGGGGCTCGGCATGCTCCAGATCGCGTCCGCCCTCACCGCCACGGTGGTGGTCCGGGAGCGGGCCGACCCGGAGGTGGTGCTCGACGCGATCTCCCGGACCCGGGCCACCGCGCTGATCGCCGTCCCCGTGATCCTGGAGCGGGTGCTGCACCTGCCCGGCGACGTCCGGGCCGGGTACGACGTCTCGAGGCTGCGGGCGGTCGCGAGCAGCGGGTCCGCCCTCGGCGCGGCGCTGGCGAGGGAGTTCCAGGACGAGTTCGGCGACGTGCTGTACAACGTCTACGGCTCGACCGAGATCAGCTGGGCCACGATCGCCACCCCGGCAGACCTGCGGGTCGCCCCGGGAACTGCCGGACGACCGCCGCTGGGGACCCGGCTGGAGATCGTGGACGACGCCGGCCGGCCGGTGGGGCGCGGGACGGTGGGCCGCATCTTCGTCGGCCACGAGCTGCTCTTCGAGGGGTACACGGCCGCGCCCGGCACGGAGCGGCTTCACGGACTGATGGCGACCGGTGACCGTGGCTACCTCGACCCCGACGGTCGGCTCATGGTGGTCGGCCGCGAGGACGACCTGGTGATCAGCGGCGCGGAGAAGATCTACCCGCGCGAGGTCGAGGAAGTGATCCTCGCGCTGCCCGAGGTCCGGGAGGTCGTCGTCACCGGCCGGCCGGACCCGGAGATGGGGCAGCGGCTCGTGGCGTTCGTCGTCCGCCACGAGGGCGCCGGCCTCACCGTCGAGGACGTGCAGAACCACGTCCGGGGGCGGCTCGCGCGGTTCGCCGTGCCCCGCGCGGTCACCTTCCTGGACGAGCTGCCCCGGACGCCGACCGGCAAGGTCGTGCCGCGGCTGCTGCCGGGGGGCCAGGGGTGACGCCGAGGTCGGTCGCGAGCGGCAGGACCGTGCCCGCGTACAGTGCGGGGGTGCCCGTCATCATCCCTGCCGCCCTCCCGGCGCGCGGCACCCTGGAGTCCGAGAACGTCTTCGTGATGACTGCCGGCCGAGCCGGGCACCAGGACATCCGCCCGCTGCGGATCGCGATCGTCAACCTGATGCCGACGAAGATCAATACTGAGACCCAGCTCCTCCGGCTGCTCGGCAGTACCCCGCTGCAGGTCGAGATCACGCTGCTCCGGATGGGCTCGCACGAGGCGCGGAACACCAGTTCGCTGCACCTGGAGTCGTTCTACGCGACCTTCGACGAGGTCCGCGCGGAGAAGTTCGACGGCCTGGTGGTGACCGGCGCCCCGGTCGAGCTGCTGCCGTTCGAGGAGGTCGACTACTGGCCCGAGCTGTGCGAGGTGCTCGACTGGAGCCGGGAGCACGTCTTCGCCGCGCTCTACGTGTGCTGGGGAGCACAGGCGGCGCTCTACCGACATCACGGGATCAAGAAGTATCCGCTCGCCGAGAAGATGTTCGGGGTGTTCCCGCACCGGGTCGTCGAGCCCGACGCCCACCACGCGATCCTGGCCGGGTTCGACGAGACGTTCCTGGCCGTGCACTCCCGGCACACCGAGGTGCGGGCCGACGACGTCCGGGCGGCCGCCGGCCTGGACCTGCTCGCCGACTCCGACGAGGCGGGTGTCTACCTGGTGGCCAGCGTGGACGGCCGACAACTGTACGTCACCGGCCATCCGGAGTATGATCGGTTCACCCTGGGCTCCGAGTACGACCGGGACCTCGCCGCCGGTCTCGACATCGCCGTCCCGCAGAACTACTTCCCCGGCGACGACCCGGGCCGGCGGCCGGTCATGAGCTGGCGCTCGCATGCTTACCTGCTGTACGCCAACTGGCTGAATCACTGCGTCTACCAGCGCACGCCGTACAGCCTGCAGGCGATTCCCAGGGAACCGTCGCCGCAGGAGTAACGTCGCACCGACGTCTCGACTGCCGCCCCGGCCGGCAGCCGAGCGTGCCCGACGATCGCCGGGAACGACGACATTGCGGTAAGCATTATCCCTATCAGGCCGGACGTACCGGCCGCACGCAGACGCAGGAGGGGCTGATGGAGAGCCGGAACCCGGTCTTCAACAGCAATAAGGAGTTCCAGCGCGGAGGCTACGCCACGTTCCGGTCGGACGGGCCGAGCGTCGCCGACCTGGAAGGGATGTACCGGGCCCCGTCCGCGACGTCGGCACAGACGGGCCGGATGACCCTGGACGACGTCGTCGTCCGGACCGCCTCGCTCTTCGGTGTGCTGCTGGTGACGGCCGGTGCCACGTACCTGGTCGTCAAACCGGCGCTGCTGCCGGTGCTGGGGGCCATGCTGGTGGGCCTGGTGCTGGCGCTCGTCGCGCAGTTCAACCGCCGGCCACGACCGGTGGTGATGCTGGCCTACGCGGCGTTCGAGGGCGTCTTCATCGGCGGGATCAGCTACTGGTATTCCCTGGCCTACGGCAACGACCTCGTCCCGCAGGCCGTCCTCGGTACGCTCGCCGCGTTCGGGGCGATGCTCGCGCTCTACACGACGGGCATCATCCGCAACAGCCCGAAGTTCACCCGCGGCCTCCTGATCGCCGGAGTCGGCTACCTCGCGTTCGGGCTGCTGAACCTGCTGCTCGCGGGGTTCCACGTCGGTGGGTACCACAGCGTCTACAGCGGCGGCGGGCTGCTCGCGATCGCGATCAGCGGGTTCGGGGTCGCGCTGGCGTCGCTGTTCCTCGTGCTGGACTTCGACTACGTGGAGCAGGGGATCCGCAACGGGCTGCCCCGCGAGTACGCCTGGACGGCGGCGTTCGGCCTCATCGTGACCCTGGTCTGGCTCTACCTGGAGATCCTCCGACTGCTCGCCATCCTGCGCGGCAACGACTGACGTGGCTGCTGCCCCGGCCGGACGGGGGGTCGCTGCGACCGCGGGCCCCTGTCGGCCGGGCGGCGCCGCCGGGTCCACCTGCCCTCCCGTTCGGTACGGTTGCCGCTCGTGATGCCCACGGTGGTGCGGTGGCACCCGCCGCACGCGGTGCTCGAGCTCGTCGAGCTCGTCCTGGACGGCGCTCTGCCGCCCTTGCCCGAGCTCTTGGGTCTGCTCCAGGTCACGGACCTCGGCGAGTTGGCCGCGCGCGCGGCACCTGGCACGGCCGCACCGCCTGGCACGGCCGCACCGCCGGTAGCAGCCCGGAACGGCGGCCCCGTCCTCCTCGAGGACTCCGAGGGGACGCCCGTGGCGAGGCTGGAGGGCGGGTTGCTCCGGCCGGAACGGCCGTTCACGCACGCGCCGCTGCGGAGCCATCGGCGCCGGCCGGGCGAGCCGGTTCCCGTGCCCGGCGGCTGGCTCACCGGACCGTCGCTGGTGGCCGTCGTCCGCGGTCTGCCCGTCACCGCCGAGGTGGAAGCCACCGTCGCGGAGGCCCGCAGGGGTGGGCTGGCCTTGCTCTGGCTGGTCGTCGTCGGGTCGGGCCGCGGTCCGCTGTCTCCCGAGGCTGCCTGGCGGGCCGCGTCGTCCCTGGTCGAGCGGGCGAGGCGGAGCGGGGTGCCGGCCGCCGCCGTCCCGGTCGCCGTGCCGCTGCTGCCGGTCGACGGCGCCCCGGGCGAGGGTGATCCGCTGCCGGCCCGGGTCGCGGCGGCCTGGGCCCAACGCCTGGGTGGGGGCACCCGGCTGCTGGCGGACGCCGTCGAGCCGGCCTTCGCGGGCGAGCTCACCCGCGGCGCCGCGGCGCCGGCGGGCCGCGGCGTCACGGTCTTCTTCACCGGGCTGTCCGGCTCCGGCAAGTCCACCGTCGCGAGGGCGCTGGCGGCGCGGGTCGAGGAGGCGGGCCACCGTCGGGTGACGCTCCTGGACGGCGACGAGGTGCGCCGGCTGCTCTCGGCCGGCCTCGGTTTCAGCCGGGAGGACCGTGATCTGAACATCCGCCGGGTCGGGTTCGTCGCGGCGGAGGTGACGCGGCACGGCGGGTTGGCGATCTGCGCGCCGATCGCGCCGTTCGCTGCGGTCCGCGGGCAGGTGCGGGCCATGGTCGAGGAGGCCGGCGGCGACCTCGTGCTGGTCCACGTGGCGACTCCGCTCGAGGAGTGCGAGCGCCGGGATCGCAAGGGGCTGTACGCCCGGGCCCGGCGGGGGGAGGTCGCGGACTTCACCGGCATCTCGTCTCCGTACGAGCCCCCGACCGACGCCGACCTGCGCCTGGACACCACGGGTCGCGACGTCGCCGAATGCGTTCACGCGGTGTGGGCCCTGCTCAGGGAGCGGGGCCACCTCCCACAAATGGACCTGGACAGGGCCATTGACTGAAGGCCTGGTGACGCCGGAGCATACGCATGGGTCGCCGGCCACGGGCCCGTACGTCGCGGATTCGAGGTCGGATGAGTGCTGCTGAGGCGGTCGGCGACCGGCGCAGTCCGCTGCCGGACGCCGTGCTGCGGCCCGTGCGCGAAGGCAACGCCTTCGAGTCCACGGTCGAGCTGCTCGGCACCGCGATCCGGCTCGGTGTGTTCGCCCAGGGCGAGCGGCTGCCACCGGAGCGGGAGCTGGCCGAGCGGCTGCGCGTCGGCCGCGCCACCCTGCGGGAGGCCGTCGGAGCGCTGCGCGAGGCCGGCCTGGTGACCACGTCCCGCGGCCGGACCGGTGGAACGGTCGTCGTCTACCCCGGTCCCGCCACCCGACCGGGCGGCCCTGCTCGGCTGCACGGGCGCAGCGAGGAGGTGGCCGACGTCCTGGCGTTCCGCCGGGTCGTGGAGCCGGGTGCGGCGCACCTCGCGGCGTCCGCGGACCTCACCGCCGACCAGCGATCGTGGCTCGTCGACGCGCTCGAGGCCACGAACGCCTCGACACCGGCCGGCGGACGACGAGTGGCCGACGCCCGGCTGCACCTGGCCGTGGCGACGTTGTCCGGCAGCGGGATGGTCGTCGAGGCGGTCACCCACGCGCAGGCTCGGCTGTCCGAGCTGCTGGCCGAGATCCCGGTCCTGAGGCTCGACATCGAGCACTCCGACGGACAGCACGCCGGGCTCGTGGCCGCCGTCCTGCGCGGGGATGCCGAGGGCGCCCGCCGGGTGATGGAGGAGCATTGCGACGCGACGTCCGCGCTGCTGCGCGGGCTGCTCGGATGACCGGGCGAGCCGGCGGTCCGGCAGGTCGCGGGTGGTCGGGCAGCCGTGCTCGGCAGCACGGTGGGCAGCCAGGGTTCGGTAGCGGGGCCGCCGGCGAGATGCGGCTCAGGCACGGGCGAGCAGACGGAGCGAGGAGAGCCGATGGCAGAAGCGGCGCCACTGACGCTGGACCGGTTGCGGCAGCTGGTCGGCAGTCGGGACGTGGACACGGTGGTGGTGGCGTTCACCGACGTCCAGGGGCGGCTGCAGGGCAAGCGAATGCAGGCGGACTACTTCCTGTCCGACGTCGTGACGCACGGCACCGAGGTGTGCAACTACCTGCTCGCCGTGGACGTCGAGATGAACACCGTGTCCGGCTACGCCATCTCTTCGTGGGACAAGGGCTACGGCGACTTCGTGCTGCGGCCGGACTTCTCCACCTTGCGGCCCGTGCCCTGGCAGCCGGCCACCGCGTTGGTGCTGTGCGACGTCACCTGGCTCGACGGCGCCCCCGTCGTGCAGTCCCCGCGGCAGATCCTGGCCGCCCAGGCCCGGCGCGCCCGGGGCCTGGGATTCCGGGCGCTGGCGGGGACCGAGCTGGAGTTCATGATCTTCGAGGAGACCTACGAGCAGGCGTGGGACTCCGGCTACCGAGGGCTCACGCCGGCCAACCGGTACAATGTGGACTACTCGATCCTCGGAACCTCGCGGGTCGAACCGCTGCTGCGCGACCTGCGCAACTCGATGGCGGCGGCGGGGGTCGTGGTCGAGTCGGCCAAGGGCGAGTGCAACCTCGGTCAGCACGAGATCGCCTTCAAGTACACGGACGTCGTCACGACCGCCGACAACCACGTCGCCTACAAGACGGCCGCCAAGGAGATCGCTGCCCGGCACGGCAAATCCGTCACCTTCATGGCCAAGTGGGACCAGCGCGAGGGCAACTCCTGCCACATCCACCTGAGCCTGCGCGGCCGGGACGACGACGCGCCCGTGTTCGCCGACGGCCCCGGCCGCTCGTCGCTGTTCGAGGGGTTCGTCGCCGGGGTGTTGGCGACCATGCGCGAGTTCACCCTGCTGTACGCGCCGAACATCAACTCCTACAAGCGGTACGCGGCGGGCAGCTTCGCGCCGACCGCGGTGGCCTGGGGCGAGGACAATCGCACCTGCTCGGTCAGGGTCGTCGGCAGCGGGCGGTCGTTGCGGCTGGAGAACCGGGTGCCGGGTGGCGACGTCAACCCGTATCTGGCCCTCGCCGGGATGCTGGCCGGCGGCCTGCACGGCATCGAGGCGGACCTGCCGCTCGAGCCGCCCCTGGTCGGCAACGCCTACCTCGCCGACCGGAGCCGCGTCCCGGCGACCCTCGCCGAGGCCCGCGAGCTGTTCGAGTCCTCCCAGATCGCCCGCGACGCCTTCGGCGACGACGTGGTCGACCACTACGTGAAGGCGGCGGACGTCGAGCTCGCCGCGTTCAACGGCGTCGTGACGGACTGGGAGCGGCGCCGCGCCTTCGAGCGCCTCTGATCCCGCTCCGGGCGTCGTCACACCCCTCCGGCGGCGCCCGGGGCGGCCCGGTGCGTCCTGGCGACCCGTCCCTCGCCCCTCCGGTCCTTCGCCCCTCCCTGGAAGGAGTGCCATGCCCGCCGTGCGCGAGGTGGTGGATCCGGCCACCGAACAAGCCGTCACCACCGTGGAACTGCTCGACGTCCAGGCGGCGGACGCGGCCGTCGAGCGGGCCCACCGGGCGCTGCCGGCGTCACGTTCGCCGAGCCCGTCGGCGTCATCGTGCCGTGGAACCTCCCGATGCCCATCGCCGGCCGGGGCTTCGCGCCGGCGCTCGCGGCGGGCTGCACGGTCCTGGTGAAGCCGGCGGAGCTGACCCCGCTGACCGCGATCAGGCTGGGGGAGCTGGCGCGCGAGGCCGGGGTGCCGCCGGACGTGTTCCAGGTCCTGCCGGGCAAGGGTTCGGGGGTGGGCCGGCGGTTCGTCACGCACCCGCTGGTGCGCAAGCTGGTCTTCACCGGTTCGACCCAGGTCGGGACGGCGGTCATGGCGGGCTGCGCGGCGCAGGTCAAGGGCGTGACGCTGGAGCTGGGGGGGCAAGAGTGCCAACATCGTGTTCGCGGACGCCGACCTGGAGCGGGCCGCGGCGACGGCTCCGTCCGGCGTCTTCGACAACGCGGGCCAGGATTGCTGCGCGCGGCCCCGGGTTCTGGTACCCGCCGACCGTCGTCCTGCCGCGGGCGGCCGTCGACCGGGTGTGGCGCGAGGAGGTCTTCGGGCCGGTGGTCGCCGTGATGCCGTTCGACGACGAGGCCGATGCGATCGCCCGGGCCGACGACACCGAGTACGGCCTGTCCGGCTCGATCTGGACCCGCGACGTCGGACGTGCCCTGCGGGTCGCCCGCGGGGTGGAGAGCGGCAACCTGTCGGTGAACCCGCACTCGTCCGTGCGGTACCGGACGCCGTTCGGCGGATTCAAGCGATCCGGTCTGGGTCGCGAGCTCGGCCCGGATGCGCTGGCCGCCTTCACCGAGATCAAGAACGTCTTCGTCGCCGCCGAGAGCTGACCGCCACCGAGCCAGAGAGGGTATCGTCCGTGGAGCGATTCAAGGATCGGGTCGCCGTCGTCACCGGCGCCGCCAGCGGCATCGGTGCGGCGACCTCGCGGCGGCTCGCCGCGGAGGGCGCCACCGTCGTCGTGGTCGACACGAACACCGAGACCGGCCCCGCCCTCGCGGAGGAGCTGGGTGGGACCTACCTCGAGGCGGACGTCACCAACGAGGCCGACAACGAGCGCGTGTACGCGACCACGGTGGCGCGTTACGGCCAGGTGGACGTCGCCTTCCACAACGCCGGCATCTCCCCGCCGGACGACGACTCCATCCTGGTCACCGGGCTGGACGCCTGGCGGCGGGTGCAGGAGGTGAACCTCACCTCGGTCTACCTCGGGTGCAGGGCGGTGCTGCCGCACATGCTCGGGCGCCGGAAGGGGGCGATCATCAACACCGCGAGCTTCGTGGCCACGCTCGGCGCCGCGACGTCGCAGATCTCGTACACGGCGAGCAAGGGCGGCGTGCTGGCGATGACCCGCGAGCTCGGCGTCCAGTTCGCCCGCGAGGGGGTCCGGGTGAACGCGCTGTCGCCCGGTCCGGTCGCCACCCCGCTGCTGATGGAGCTGTTCGCCAAGGACGTCGAGCGTGCGCAGCGACGGCTGGTGCACGTGCCGATGGGCCGCTTCGCCGAGCCCTCCGAGATCGCTGCCGCGGTGGCCTTCCTCGCCAGTGACGACGCGTCGTTCATCACGGCCAGCAACTTCCTGGTCGACGGGGGGATCACCGGCGCCTACGTGACCCCGCTGTGAGCGCGCGCGGTGGCGCGGGGGCGCCGGTGATCGGCATCTCGGCCTACGCCGTCCGGGCCGCCTGGGGCGTCTGGGACGCCGACGCGACGCTGGTGCCGCAGGCGTACGTCGCGGCCGTGGCCCGCGCCGGCGGGTTGCCCGTCGTGGTGCCGGCGGTGCCGGGCCGCGTGGACGGCGTGCTCCCGCGGATCGACGGCCTGATCGTCGCCGGCGGACCGGATGTCGACCCGGCCCGTTACGGCGCCGAGCCCGGCCCCGACACCCAGCCCCCGAGCCGGGTGCGGGACACCGCGGAGACCGAGTTGCTCACAGCGGCGCTGCGGCGGGGCGTCCCCGTGCTGGGCATCTGCCGGGGGATGCAGGTCATGAACGTCGTGCGCGGCGGGACGCTGGTCCAGCACCTGCCCGACGCGGTCGGCACCGATGTCCACTGCCCGACACGGGGGCTCCACGGCCGGCACGACGTCACGCTGGTCGGGGGCACCAGGCTGGCCGCGGCGCTCGCACCGGCCGGGCCGACCGTGTCGGTACCGACGTACCACCACCAGGCGGTCGACGTCCTGGGCGAGGGCCTGGTGGTGAGCGCGCGGGCACCGGACGGCGTGGTGGAGGCCGTCGAGGATCCTGCGCGCTCGTTCTGGATCGGCGTCCAGTGGCATCCGGAGGCGGGAGAGGACCTGTCGCTGTTCCGGGCGCTCGTCGAGGCGGCCCGACGCGAGGCCTGGCGCGGGCTCCCCGGCCCTCCGGCCACCGTGGTGACCGGGCGATGATCGGACCGGAGATCCCGGACCTGGAGCGGGAGGCGATCCGGCTGGCGGACCGACTGCGGGTGCTGGGCCCGCGGTGGGCGGCCCGGGCGCACGCGCCCGACGCGGACGTGATCGGCGCCGTCCGGGAAGCCCTGCAGCGCCTCGCGGATCTGGCGGCCGACGCCGCCCGGACCCCTCGCCGTGAGGTACCGCGACTGGCCCTGCACGCGCTCGCTGACCAGGCGCTGGTGCTGGCCCGGGAAGCGGCCCGGGCCGGGGCCACCGACGCTGCGTACGAGACCCTGGTCGGCTTGCGCCGGAGGCTGTGACGTCGTCCGCCGGTCCGTGATGCACCTGGGGTTGTCATGCTGCCGCCCCCGGCCTGGCTGGTGGTCAGCAGGCCGGGAGGGTGGTGGTGTCGAGCGGGGTCTGGCCGGTGACGGACGGGGCTGGGCCGACCTGGTCGGGGGTGATGTCCCACCAGCCGTAGCCGGGCTGGACTTCGTGGGGATCGGCGTTGGTGAGGCTGACGCGCAGGACGGGCCGGACGGGTGAGCTGGAGTCGGGGAAGGGCGTGGTGGTCTTGCACCAGACCATGACCTGGCGGGTTGCGGGTGCGGTGGGGGCGGAGGCGGGGCCCAGCAGGAGCCGGGCGGCGGCTCCGGGCGCGGTGGGGACGTCGCCGAAGGTGCAGGTGTTGGCGGCGGCGGTGGCGCAGCGGGCCAGGGCGGTGCCGCGGTAGTTACCCGCTCCGAGCAGGAACGCGGGTTTCCAGCCGGGGTCCGGCGCGTCGCACGCGCCTGTCGTCGGGCAGAGGCGGGTCTGCGGTGGCGGCGTCATCGGCAGGTTCCCGGTCGCGGGCGCCCCGGTCAGGCGCCGTCTCGGGGGCGGGGCGGGGCTGCCTCCCGACGAGCCGGCACCGTTGATGGTGTCGAGGATCCACTGCCGGTACGCCCAGACCGGCTGCTCGTAGGAGGCGCGAACCGGCTGTCCATAGAGGTTTCCCGTCTCGTTGACATGGCGATATTCCGCGGCGGTCGTGTTCACTCCGGTCAAGATACCCCCGGGTCCGAAGATGCCACTGCCGACATCAAGGGGGTCGGTTTCCAGGCCGATCACCATGGGTTGGATACTCGGGGGAAACGCCTCCGCGAAATCATTGTCAGCGCGGCGCCCTGCGGCCGCGTTCTCGGTCGCGACGGGATCGTAGGCAATCGTTGATGCCATTCTCAGGACGGTTCCGTCATGGGTCTCTTCTGGCGTCCCCCAGCCGAACGCGTAGAGCGGAGAGAAGCGGGCAGGGGGTCTGGTGGCGAGCTGGCGAATCACCATGTTCTCCGGAACGGGGTCGGCGAGATGCACCATCACCACGTTACCCTGGGGAGGCAGCACGACCCTGTCCATCCGCCGCACATTAGTTTGATCGGTGTGGTCGCCGGCATTATTGACGACGCCGAACCGGATCGTATAGTCCCTCAGATCTGTGCTCGTCACCACTTGTTGGGAGGTGAGCACCCAACTGCGGCCCACCAGCGTCCCGCCGCCCTCGAACTCGCCGCCGTAATAGATGCGAACCTGTGCCGTGCTGAACGTCGCGGGGTCGCCGGTCACCGCTTTTCCTGGTGCTGCGGGCTGGCTCATCAGCGCCGCCACGGCGAACACCACCAGCGCCCCGACCAGGGGGATGCGGACCCGGAGGCTGCGCACCAGTGATGGTGCCGACCGCCGTCCAACGGTCTGGGCTGCTGTCACACACGCTCCCAGGCGCTGATGGAGCAGAAGCCTTCGGATTGCATGCCGGGTCTCGTTTCGACAGGTGGAAGGTGTCCGAGCCCAGTGAAACAGCGCACTCTTTCGCCGGATCGACAGGGCGTACCGACGTGGATCCGGACCGGAGGAAGGCTGATCCACTCACGACCACGCCCACCATCCCATGAGTTGTTGATCGCCTGCGGATCGGAAGGTTGTCCGGCGTCTGTCATGACTATGCTCCGCCAGCAGAACCCCAGGCGTAGCCGAGCCCGGGGCGGACCGTAACCCCATCCGCCGAACTCCTCGTCGAGTTTCTGCGGTCCGGGGACGGCGCGGGGCATCGGAGAGATGGCCGGCGCCGCGGGCGGGCGGATCCACCCGGACGCCGTATCCAGCCCAACTGGCGCGCCAGGCCTACGCCTGCCGGCTGGTCGGCCACCTGCGCCTGCTGGACGACGCTGCCGGCCTCGGCTCTCGTAGCTGCGCCGCGGACAGCGAGCCGACCGTGAGAATCACGCACCTACCCAATGGGCGCTCGCATTCGGTCTGCCCAGACGAAAGATGATCAGGCCAGGGCTGCCACCACCGCGGCAGCGGCAGCCAGCGTGCTGTACAGGCGTGCCGCATCCTGAGGGACGGGCCAGCTCGACAGTTTGGCGACGACGGCGTTCGCGGAACGGTCGATGTAGATCATCTGACCGTGGATCCCCAGCGCCACCAACACGTCGCGACGCTCCGAAGGGAACCACAGCTGGTTGCGGTACATGCCGCCGGG
>DATDMG010000518.1:0-2641 GCA_036518955.1 Kineosporiaceae bacterium
CCAGTCCAATGTGGTGATCTCGCCATCCGACCACTTATCTGCCTGGCAGACAGTTACCACGCTAGAGCTGCAGTTGGCATAGTACTGAAAGCCATTGTGAAAGCTTGTCCAGCAGCCGACGTTGTAGACGATTGAGCGTGATTGCACAGATGCGCTCGCGGGTATGGCTGCGGTCAGTAAGAGTCCCACACTGAACGCGGTACCAGCCGCCGCAGTCAACGCCCTGGTTCGGAGTTGCCTCTGGCGAATTGCCAAGCGGTCGCGCATGTTGAGCATCCCTCGATCGAGTAGACGAGAAAGTATCACCCATTCGGAATCTATCAGCATCGAGCATATCTGTCCAGAGGGTCCCGCTGTGGCCTCTGACTTTGTAGGACTACGGATGGATGAGAAAGGGGAATGACGGGAGACTGTCACGTTCCGTTTCTGTGGGGGACCGGGGGGTGAGATTCCCCTGGGCGACCCAGCGTGCGCGAGGGGTCCGGGTGGCGCGGCCGGGTGGTCCTGGTGGTGGAGGATCCAGGGTCGGACCCGAGAGTGCTGGCCCGGTGGGTGGCGGCTGAGCACCTGGTGCCGGTGTGATCATGCATGTCGGGTGGCCTTGCGGAGCGTCGCGTGCGCCGGTCCCGCCGCCGATCTGCCGTGGAGCGTCACGCTGTCGGCGTCCGCCGGCCCGGCGGAGCGGGGGAGAACATGCCCTTGGTGAGGTTGACGTCCTTGCCGCTGACCCGTAGCCGCAGCGCGTCGGGCAGGACCTCGACCCCGGTGTAGCTCAGGTGCGCCGGCAGTGCCTGGAGGGGGTACCGGGTGGCCGGCAGGGTCACCTGCCCCAGCACGGTCTGTGCCGGGAACAGCGTCTTGAGGATGACGAACCGTTGCGGGTCCACGCGCAGCTGGCCGTCGGCGATCGTGGGTTTGGCCATCATCACGATCGGCAGCGGCCCGGCGGCCGCGGGTGGCCCGTGGTAGGTCGCGGTGAGCAGCCCGTTGCTGGCCCCGAACGTCCCGCCGGGCGGTCCCCCCGACACTCCCGAGAACGGACGGACGGTCACCCCGCCGACGGCGACCTTGACGCCCTGGTCGTCCACGGTCACCGAACGGTAGGCCACCCCGTTCGGCAGGGCCGGGAGCTGGCGGGTCAGGTCCTGCTGCTTCACCTGGCTGAGCACGGTGCCGGCGAGCGGGTCGCTCGGCGGCCGGTCCCGGCCCAGCAGTCGGACGAACTGCGGGACGAGGGTGAGGGTCCTCTCCCCGAGCTGGGGCCGGACGAAGATGGCCAGCGGCACGTTGATGATCGGCGGCACCTGAACGGCGGTGCGGATACCGAGCAAGCCGTTCTCGGCCACGTACGACACGGTGCGCCCGCCCACGGTGGTGGGGAGCGTGGACAACGGCGTGGTGACGACGCCGTCGAGCGCGACGTGCAGACCGTCCGGCTCAGGGGTGATCGACCGGTACGCCAGTCCGGCGGGCAGGTGCGGCAGGGCCTGGGTCCGGGTGCCTCCGGTCAGCTTCACCACATTCTGCGGCGGCAGCATCTTCCCGAAGAGCATCAGCCCCTGTGGTTCGGCCCGTACCCTCTCGCCCTCGACGGTGAGCTTGAGGAACACGCGTGCAATGACCTTCGGGGCACGTCCCGGGTCGGGGACGGTCACCACCAGGGATCCGTCCTCGCCACGGCTGAACGTCGACTTCGGCTGGCCGGGGGCGGTCGGCAGGCCGGTGAAGGGCAGCGTGATCGACGCGTCCAGCTCGTCGGCGTGCGAGGTGTCGGCACCGGTCTGGGTCACCCCGCGGATGGTGGCCTCGAACCGGGCGTGGCGAGCCCCGCTGATGTCCAGGTCCGGCAGGGTCAGCCGGATCTCCGTCAGCCGACGGCCCAGCAGCTGCTGCAGCAGCCGTCCGCCTCGGATGCTGATCTGCGGCGGCGCGGCACCCGGCACGGCGACCTGTGCGGCGATCTGGTCGGTCGCGGCCCGGGTGAGGGCGTCGTCCACGAACGGCACCGGCACGGTGAGGATCACCAGGGCGAGCAGGACGAGCGAGCCGACCAGTCCCGTGACCACCCGGACCACTCTGCGGCGTCGGCGGGGGGGCTGGGGGCTGACCGGGACGACGTGTAACGGTCTGGGGATATCGGCGGTCGGGGCGCCCGAGGCGCTCCCCGGACGGGGCGGGACCCGGAGCGCGGGCCGTACCGAGGTCCGCCTCGTCGCCGGCTCCTGGGCCGACCCCTGATCGGTCGACGCGACGTTCGATGCTATCGCCATGCCGAGGGCCTCCTTTCCGCGGCTCTGCTCCCGGACGCCGGCCCGCACGAGCCGTGAGGGCCTGCGGGGGTATCCCGGGAGTCGGTGCGAGGTATCCCTGAGAGTCAGGGATTCCACCGGTGCCGGGGCGGCGCGGGCCCCGGCACCAGAGTTCCCCGGTCTGCCTCTATGTCAGGGAAACTCCGGTTCATCGGTCGGGGCGGGACCGGGAATCGGAGGTACTCCGGCGTCGGCGGGCCGGTGCTCGGGGTCGTCGCGCTCCGGTCACCGTCGCGCGTCCCCGGTCGCCGGCTCGAACAGCGCCGCCATCCCGAGGGCGTCGTTCTCGCTGAGCACCAGCCGGGGTGCCGGTGAGCGGTCCGTTCCCGCCG
>DATDMG010000519.1:0-24231 GCA_036518955.1 Kineosporiaceae bacterium
TCACGCCGTCCAGCTGACCCGGTGGTCGCGTCGATTCGAGCGAAGAGCGCCTGCGCCTCATGTTCAACATGGCCCAGAGCGCCTTACTGCCGTTACCCGCGAAGGTCCGCGAGCGGCCGGGCAGGTCCGCTCCCTGGGAGCAGGGTTTGCGGACAACCTGCGGACAAACGATCAAGAGGCCGGATTCGAGATCTTCGAATCTGGCCTCTGACCTGCGGCTATACCGTCGGGACGGCGGGATTTGAACCCACGACCCCTTGACCCCCAGTCAAGTGCGCTACCAAGCTGCGCCACGTCCCGATGCCCACCGCGCGTCGGACGGTGAAGGCTCCGAAATCGTAGCGCACCGAGCAGGGACAGCGCGCACTGGCGCGTCGCTGTGGCCGGGCGTCGGCCACCAGCAGGGCGATGGCCCCTGCCAACGCCACTGCACGACCCCGGCGAGGTGCGCTCTGCAGCCACCCCGTCCCGCTCACCTGGTTGCCGGCCACCAGCGCCGCCGATTGCGCCACGAGCATCGGCCCGAGGCGGGTCGCGCCCGCCCCTGAAGCCGTTCCGTGGCAGCAACGTCGAGCCGGCCACGTGGGTGAGTAGAGCCCCGCGGCGAAGGCGACGACGAGCGCAGATACCGCCGGTCGCCGATCAGCACCCGGTAGCTGCGCAGTACCGCACTGACGCCGCCGGCACGTGACCACTCCCGGGACGACCTGGGGTTCGACGAGTCCCGTGGTGGACGGCGAACGTGGCCGCCAGGCTGAACATGCCCAGCAGCAGCAACAACCTGCCACGGCGTGATCTGCAGCAGCACCCCGACGTCGTCGCCAGGACTGGGACGACGCGCTCACGATCAGCGTGAGGGGGGCGCCGACCGTCGCCGGACCACTCGTCACGTCCCGCACGAGGGCCCGGCCCAGGAGGTGCCGGCCGAGCTGGCGGACCGTGGCGTAGGGATCGTGTCGCTTCGCCCACTTGCCATGGACTGCAACAGCGTCAGATTGCGATCATGACGATGAGGGCACGAGACCTCGGGGCCAGCAGCGGGACGGACCCGCGGCCCGCTGGCGACGCTGGCCGGACCCGTCAGGCAGGGTGAGGCGAAAAGTACCGCGGAGGTCCACTGGCTCACGGTGACCCGGCCGATGACCGGGCACAGTGAGAGGCAGCCCCCAGATCAGCGGCGCCCACCCTTGCCGCTCCGCTCGGACCGCTGCTGGCCGCTCCCGTCGACGCTGAAGCCGGCCCGCCGCAGTGCGTCGGCCATTGCCGTGCTCGTCAGCGGCTCCGGCTCGGACCGCGCCGGCCGGCCACCGCCCTGCCCGCCCGGACGCTGCGCACGGCCCTGGCCCGGACCGTCCTGGCGCTGCCCGCTCCCCGGCTGCCCGGCGCCCGGTCTGCCGCCACGCTCCGGCTGCGCGTCACGCTGGGCGGCGCGCCCGCCCCGCCCGGACTCGGCGCTCCGGCGACCGTCCTCGCGACCCCCTCGGCGGTCCGCTCCGCCGGCACCGGGCCGGCCAGCTCCGCCGGCACCGGGCCGGCCAGCTCCGCCGGAACCGCCCACCTCGTCATCCAGCCGAAGCGTCAGCCCGATCCGGGAGCGCTGGACGTCGACGTCCAGCACCTTGACCCGGACCACGTCGCCCGGCTTGGCGACGTCCCTCGGGTCCTTGACGAAGGTGTGCGACATCGCTGAGACGTGCACCAGGCCGTCCTGGTGGACGCCGATGTCCACGAAGGCCCCGAAGGCGGCGACGTTCGTCACCACACCCTCGAGGACCATCCCGGGACGCAGGTCGGCGAGCGTCTCGACGCCTTCGGCGAACGTCGCCGTGCGGAAGGCCGGCCGCGGATCGCGACCGGGCTTCTCGAGCTCGGCGAGGATGTCCGTGATGGTGGGGACGCCGAACTGGTCGTCGACGAACTCCGTCGCCTTGACCCGCCGCAGCAGCGAGCCGTTGCCGATGAGCGTGGTCACGTCGCCGCCCGCCACCGAAGCGGCGATCTTGCGGACCAGCGGGTAGGCCTCCGGGTGCACGCTGGACAGGTCGAGCGGGTCGACGCCGCCGCGGATGCGCAAGAAGCCCGCGCACTGCTCGAACGCCTTCGGGCCCAGCCTCGGGACGTCACGCAGCGCCTGCCGGGACCGGAACGGCCCGTTCGCGTTCCGATGCTCCACGATCAGCTGTGCCAGCGACTCGCTGACCCCGGAGACCCGGCGCAACAGCGGCACCGACGCGGTGTTGACGTCGACCCCGACAGCGTTCACGCAGTCCTCGACGACCGCGTCCAGGGATCGAGACAGCTTGCCCTCGCTGATGTCGTGCTGGTACTGCCCAACCCCGATCGACTTGGGGTCGATCTTCACCAACTCCGCCAGCGGATCCTGCAGGCGCCGGGTGATCGAGACCGCGCCGCGCAGGGACACGTCGAGGTCCGGCAGCTCCGCCGAGGCATACGCCGATGCCGAGTACACCGACGCGCCGGCCTCACTGACCACCAACTTCGTCAGTGCCAGCTGGGGGTGCTTGGCGATCACCTCGGCGGCCAACTTGTCCGTCTCGCGCGAGGCAGTGCCGTTGCCGATCGCGATCAGCTCGACACCGAAGCGCGCGCACAGCGCGGCGAGTTCGGCGACGGACTGGTCCCAGCGTCGGTGCGGGACGTGCGGATAGATCGTGTGGGTGGCGACGACCTTGCCGGTCGCGTCGACGACGGCGACCTTGACGCCCGTCCGCAGGCCTGGGTCGAGGCCCATCGTGGCCCGGGTGCCGGCGGGCGCGGCGAGCAGCAGGTCGCGCAGGTTGCCGGCGAAGACGCGCACCGCCTCGTCCTCCGCAGCCTGGCGCAGCCGACCCCGCAGGTCGACGTCGAGGTGGACCTGGATCCGCGTCCGCCACGCCCAGCGCACGGTGTCCAGTAACCACTTGTCGCCCGGCCGGCCCTGGTCCGCGATCGCGAACGTCGCCGCGATCCGCCGCTCGTACCGGCTCGGACCCAGCGCCGGGTCGACGTCCGGTTCGGCGTCCGGCTCGATCTCGAGGGCGAGGACGTCCTCCTTCTCGCCACGGAACATCGCCAGGATCCGGTGCGAGGGCAGCGAGGTGAGCGCCTCAGCCTTGTCGAAGTAGTCGGAGAACTTTGCGCCGACCTCCTCCTTGCCCTCGCGCACCCGGGCCACCAGCCTGCCGCGCGTCCACACCTCCTCGCGCAGCGCCCCGACCAGGTCGGCGTCCTCCGAGAACCGCTCCACCAGGATGGCCCGAGCACCCTCCAACGCCGCCGCGACGTCCGGGACGCCCTTCTCGGCGTCCACGTAACCGGCGGCCACCTCGGCCGGCTCCTGACCGGGATCGGCGAGCAGCCCGTCCGCCAGCGGCTCCAGCCCCGCCTCCCGCGCGATCTGCGCCTTGGTACGCCGCTTCGGCTTGTACGGCAGGTAGACGTCCTCCAGGCGCGCCTTGGTGTCCGCGCCGAGGATCTGACCGAGCAGCTCGGGGGTGAGCTTGCCCTGGACGTGCACCGACTCCAGGATCGCCGCCCGGCGCTCCTCCAGCTCCCGCAGGTACCCCAGGCGCTCCTCCAGGTCGCGCAGCTGGGCGTCGTCCAGGCCCTCGGTGGCCTCCTTGCGGTACCGAGCGACGAACGGCACGGTCGCCCCGCCGTCCAGCAACTCGACCGCCGCGATCACCTGGGTGTGGCGCACCCCGAGGTCGTCGGCGATCCGGGCGGCGATGGCGCGAGCCGTCGCCGCCGGTTCGATCACCGGTAGCGGGATCGATCCACCGGCCGACCCGCTGACCTGCTCCGTGCCGGCCGCCGTGACGTCGCCCGCCGGCCCGCCGGCGGGCGGCGTCAGGGCCACCTCGCCGCCGCTCTGGATGCTGCCCGTGGTCACCGACGCTTCCCTCCTCGCTTCTCGCGCGGCCGCACCGAGATCTCGATCGGTGTGCCCTCGAACCCGAACGCCTCCCGGAGCCGGCGCTCGACGAACCTGCGGTACCCAGCCTCCAGGAACCCTGTGGTGAACAGCACGAACCGCGGTGGACGAGTCGCGGCCTGGGTGCCGAACAGGATCCGCGGCTGCTTGCCCCCGCGCAGCGGGTGCGGGTGGGCCGACACGATCTCGGCGAGCAGCGCGTTCAGCCGAGCGGTCGGCACCCGGGTCTCCCACGAGGCCAGCGACCGGTCCAGCGCCGGCACCAGCCGGTCCACGTGCCGGCGGGTGCGCGCGGAGACGTTGACCCGCGGGGCCCACTGCACCTGGACCAGGTCCTGCTGGAACTCGCGCTCCAGGTAGCGGCGGCGCTCGTCGTCCACGAGGTCCCACTTGTTGTAGGCCAGGACGACGGCACGCCCGGCGTCCACGGCCAGCTGGACCACCCGGGTGTCCTGCTCGGTCAGCGGCTCCCCCGCGTCCAGCAGCACGACCGCCACCTCGGCCTTCTCCAGTGCGGCCCGAGTGCGCAGGGAGGCGTAGAAGTCCGCGCCCTGCGCCTGGTGGATCCGGCGGCGAATGCCCGCGGTGTCCACGAACCGCCACGGGCGGCCGGCGAGCTGCACCACCTCGTCGACCGGGTCGCGGGTGGTACCGGCGGTCGCGTCGACCACCGCCCGGTCCGCGCCCGCCAGCGTGTTGAGCAGGCTCGACTTGCCGACGTTCGGCCGCCCCACCAGCGCCACCCGGCGCAGCCCCGGCTCGCTCGGCCCGCCGGCCGCCGAGACCGGTGGCAGCACGGCCAGGCAAGCGTCGAGCAGGTCACCGCTGCCCCGGCCGTGCAGCCCCGACACCGGGTACGGCTCGCCCAACCCGAGGCTCCACAACGCGCTGGCCTCGAGCTCGCCCCGCTGGTCGTCGACCTTGTTGGCCGCCAGCACCACCGGCTTGCGAGACGTGCGCAGCAGCCGGACGACGGCCTCGTCGGTGGACGTCGCCCCGACCGTCGCGTCGACGACGAACATCACCGCGTCGGCGAGCTCGATCGCGATCTCGGCCTGCTCGGCCACCCGTGCGTCCATCCCGCGGACGTCGCGCTCCCACCCGCCGGTGTCGACGACGGTGAACCGGCGGCCGGCCCACTCCGCCTCGTACGTGACCCGGTCGCGGGTCACCCCCGGGACATCCTCCACGACCGCCTCGCGGCGCCCGAGGATCCGGTTGACCAGCGTCGACTTACCGACGTTGGGCCGCCCGACCACCGCCAGCACAGGCAGCGGGCCGACCGGGGGCGCGGCATCGACCACGTCGTCGCCGGCCTCCAACAGCACGAGGTCGTCGTCGGAGAGGTCGTACTCGGCCAGCCCGGCGCGCAGTGCGCGTGCGACGTCCTGGCCGGCGGTCACCTCGGGCTCCACCGCGGCGTCGTGCAGATCTCTCGTCACCACTGCTCTCCTCGGGCCATCGCCCGGGTGGCCCCGCCGACGTCGCCGGGTCGGGGCGAACCGGTCATCTCCACGGCCGGCGCCACCCGGGCGGCCGACCGTGACTGCAGGGTCTCACCCGGCACCGACAGAACCGCCCCGGCCGGGCCACCGGGCCCGGCCGGGGACGGCCCGCAGGCTCGGACGCCCAGGTCACGAGCTCACCACCGAGGGCCACGCCGGTCTCACCGCACCCCCGCTCACGACGGGCACCCGCCGGCCATCGCCGGCGCCAGCTGGGAGATCGCCTCGAGGACGGCCACGACGGTCTGCTCGAAGTCCAGCCGTGACGAGTCCAGGTGCAGCACGCCGTCCGCCGGGACGTGGAAGCTGGAGACCGTGGCGTCGTCCGCGTCTCGCCGGAGCACCTGGTCACGGGTCGCCTCGAGCGCGCCGGAGTCCGCCCGACCGTGCACCTCCAGGGCGCGCCGGGCCAGCCGTGATCGCTCATCGGCCGTGAGCAGGATGCGGACGTCGGCATCCGGGGCGACCACCGTGGTGATGTCTCGCCCCTCGGCGACGCACCCGCCGTGCTCCCCGAGCCGGGACGCCTCGATGATCTCCCGCTGACGCCGGCGCAGCTCCGCCCGCACCTCCAGGTTGGTGGCGATCGCACTGACCGCCGCGGTCACCCTGGTCCGCCGGATCGCCGAGGTGACGTCGACCTCGCCGACCCGCACGGTCGGCGCCCCGGGCTCGGTGCCCATCACGAGCGGCAACCGACGCACGTGCTCGGCCACTGTCGCGCCGTCCGCCGGGTCGATCCCGTGCTCCAGCACCGACCAGCAGGCCGCCCGGTACATCGCGCCGGTGTCCAGGTAGGCCAGCCCCAGGCGGACGGCGATCTCACGCGAGACGCTCGACTTGCCCGAGCCGGAGGGCCCGTCGATCGCCACGACGAGCGGCCGGCGGGAGAGGCGGTCCAGGGCAGGGCCGGGCACGAGAGAACCTCCGTCGGATCAGCGATGGGCCGCACCCCAGCTTATCGGCTCGTTCGGCCCCCTCGACCCGGCTCGCCTCACCGGCCGGAGCTGGCCGCCTGGGAGGCGCACGGTGTCTGCCCGTACCCGGCGCGGAACGCCCGGCTGAAGACGGAGGCATCGTCGACGCGCCACTGTCGGGCGATGCCGGCGATGCCCAGCGCCGCCGAGGACGGATCCACCAGGTCGGCCCGGACGTGCTCCGGCCCTGCGCTCCCGGACGAAACGGCTCACCGTGGTCCCGTTCGCCGCGAAGATCTGCCGTACGTAGGATCGCCGCCCCCGGTACGCCGGCCTTCCGGCGGGACCACGACCTCGCAGAGCGGCCGTTCGTGGATCAACTGATGAGTCATCGCGATCACTTCTCAGGGTGAGCGGGACGTCAGGCCGGGGGCCCGCCGCAGAAGCCGCCGGGCGTCCCCGACAGGAGTGGGTTCCAGCAGCACCTATCGGTACGGATCGAGGCCCCCGGCGGACGGACGACGTCACCCTCAGTGATGCACGAACCTCAGTGATGCACGAACCGGGCGGGACGCTTCTCCAGGAAGGCCTGCATGCCCTCGCGCCGGTCCTCGGTGGCGAACAGCGCGTGGAACGCCCGGCGCTCGAACAGCAGACCGTCCCGCAGGCCGGTCTCCCCGGCCCGGGCAACCGCCTCCCGCGCCGCGACCACCGCGGGTCGGCCGAAGCCGGCGATCGTGCCGGCCACGTCGGCGGCTGCCGCCGCCAGGTCGGCGGCGGGCACGACCCGCGACACCAGGCCCCAGCGCTCGGCCTCGGCCGCCGACAGGGTGCGGCCGGTGAGCACCAGGTCCATCGCCCGGGCCGCCCCGACCAGCCGGGTGAGTCGCTGGGTGCCACCGATGCCGGGGATCACCCCCAAGGTGATCTCCGGCTGCCCGAAGACCGCGGTCTCCGCCGCGAGGATGACGTCGCACATCATCGCCAGCTCGCATCCGCCGCCCAGCGCCAACCCGTTGACCGCGGCCACCTTGGGGGTACGCAGCCCGGCGAAAGCCTCCCACCGGGCCAGGTAGTCCTCGGCGACGACGTCCTGGTGGGTCTTGCCGGCCATCTCCCGGATGTCGGCTCCCGCGGCGAACGCCCGGCCGGTCCCGGTGATCACGAAGCAGCCGACGTCCGGGTCCCGGTCGAGCGGCTCCAGGGCACCGAGGAGCTCCTCCAGAAGGTCGGTGCTGAGCGCGTTGAGCACCTCCGGCCGGTTCAGGTACGCGGTGACGACCCTGCCGTCCCGCTCGATCTTCACGGTCATGCCCGTTCCCTCCAACGATCCGTCGCCAGTCGGCGTCAGGAGTCCCAGATGGCGCCGAACGCCGGGATGCCGTGCTGCTCCAGCCCGGTCACGACCTCCCAGGTCAGCTTCTTGTTCGAGATACAGATCACGGCCTCGGCCCCGGACGCCGCGTAGCCCTGGTACGCCAGCCGCACCATGTCCGGCTTGCCCTGGGTCGTGGTGTCCCAGATGAGCGCGTCAGGCTGGACGGCGAGGATCTCGTCGACGAGCTCGTCGCCGTAGGTCTCCCGCGGGGATCGCGCCACCCAGATCAGGTGGGACGGCACCTCCTGCGCGAGCAGATGCGGCAGGCACGGTCCGACACCGCTGCCGGTCGCCAGGTAGACCACCTTCCGGAAGAGCTTCTCGATGTTGGCCACCCCCGCGGTCGGGATGCCCTTCACCCACACCCGGGACGGCGGATCGTCGACGAAGGCACCGGTCCAGTCGCCCGCCCGCGAGATCGTCAACCGGTACCCCGTCCTGGTCGGGGTCGGCACGTTGGCGAATGCGTGCCACTGCCCCAGCGGGTGCCGGCTGATCGCCATGGAGGAACCAGGGAACGGCGTGACCCCGTAGTCGAACCGGGCCACCGCCACGTGCGTCGACGGCCGCTCGATCACCACCCGGACCCGGCGCAGCCGGAACCACGGAGACGCCACGTTGTAGGTGAGCAGTGCCAGGACCAGCAACTGACCGGCGACGATCATGTACAGCCCCGGGCCTGCCGCGGACAGCACCGGCCGCAGGTCCGCCATGGTGAGCAGCATCGACGCCCAGAACAGGGCGAGCGCCGTCCAGCCGCCGAACCGGTGGACCAGCTCGAACCGGTCGTGCCGCTTCGCCCGCGCCCGCGGGCGTGCCGTCCACACCATCGCCAGCAGGATGACACCGAGCGCGTAACTCACCGCCAGGGTCGGCGTGGACACCAGCCCGTGGCCCGCCTGGAAGGACCGGGTCAGCCACCAGACATGCAGGATGTACCAGGCCGTGCCGGCGAGCGCGGCACCGACGTGCAGGCCGCCGAAGTGGTAGACCTTGCCGAGCCCCCAGCGGATCCGCAGCGGCCAGCGCGTCGGCGCCCGGGTCGCCAGCCAGAACAGCAGGTTCACCATCCGCTGCTGACGGATCAGGATGGCCAGTGTGAAGTTGGCCAGCACCGCTTGGGACGTCGTCAGCAGCGCCGAGAAATCGTTGCCGAACCACCACGACCGGGTGCCGTAGATCAGCGCGAGCGCGTTCACCACCAGGACCGTCGCCACCAGCCGGTAGTAGTGCATCGCCCAGGGCCGCTTCGACAACCGTCGCAGCAGGCCCGACCGCGGCGGCATGCCGAGCCGCCGCGACGCTACCAGCGCCTCCGCGTGGGCCGGCCCGGGTCCGACCCCGGAGCCGGCGGCCGCAGAGCCGGCGGCCGCAGAACCCGCGGTCACGGAACCCGCCGCGCAACCAGCCCGGTCCGAGGGGAGCGACGACGAGGGTGACGGGGCGGACGGCGTGGCGGGCCGGGGTGGCGCGACAGGCGGCGGTGACACCGACACGGGGACCGACGCGTGCCGGAAGGAGGTCGCGGTCATGCCGGACGGGCCAGCGCGACCGTGCGGACGCCGTCCCCGGGCGCGAGGTGGGGAAGCCCGCTCCGACGCTGCCGGGCAAGGTCCGCCAGCAGCTGTTTGTCGATCTTGCCGCGACTCGTCACCGGCAGCTCGGGCAGAACGTGCACGAACGCCGGCGTGCAGTAGTAGGGCAGAGCCTCGGCCACGGCACGGCGGGCCGCCTGGGTGTCGACGGTCATCGGCGCCACGAACGACACCAGGGTCTCGTTGTCCAGCTTCAGGGTGACCGCCTGCTCGCAGCCGGCCACCGACTCCAGCACCGCCGACACCGAGTCGAGCTCGACCCGGAAGCCGCGGATCTTCACCTGGTCGTCGGTGCGGCCGAGGTGCTCCAGCTCCCCGTCGGCCGTCCACCGGCCGAGGTCACGGGTGCGGAACATCATCCGGCCGCCCCCGAGAAAAGGATCCGGAGCATAGCGCTCAGCGTTCAGCGCGGAGTTCTTCAGATATCCCGCGGACACGCAGTCACCGCCGGCCCACATCTCGCCGACCTCCCCGATCGGGCACGGCATTCCGTGCTCGTCGAGCACGTACACCGTATTGTTCGGGGTGGGGCGTCCGATGGAGAGCACCGGAGCGGACACCACATGGCGCTGCATGGTGTTCACGATGGTGACCTCGGTCGGGCCGCAGGAGTTGAAGAACGTACAGAAAGAGGCCCAGCGGTCGGCCAGCGGGCGCGGGCAGGGCTCGCCCGCCACCGCCACAACTTTGACCCGCCGGCACCGGTCGGAGTTGACCCGGGCGAGCACCGAGGGCGTTGCGATCACCACGTCCACCCGTTCCACGGTTTCGGCGATGTCCGCGCCCCGGATGACGAGGGTGCCACCGTGGCTGAGGCAGGCGAGGATCTCCCAGGACGCCATGTCGAAACCGATGTTGAGGATCTGACCCACCCGCCACCCCGGCTGGATGCCGAGCCCACCCGGTTCGGTGAGCAGGAGGTTGCAGACGTTGCGGTGGGTCACCCGCACGCCGTTCGGTCGGCCCGTGGTCCCCGAGGTGAAGAGCACGTAGCAGCCGTGGTCGGGAAGCAGCGGCACACCCGGATCGAAACCGGCGAGGTCGGCGGCGTCCGCAATGGTGGTCGGGGCCCCGGACCTGGACCAGGTGTCCACCGCAATCACGTGGTGCCCGGACTGCACGGGCAGGGTGTCGGCGAACTCGGCCAGGGTGAGCACCACCCGAGCGCCGGTGGTTTCCAGGACGTGCCGCAGCTGCGCCTCGGGTGCGATCCGCGGGTCCTGGGGCACGTAGGCGGCGCCGGCCTTCAGGATCGCCAGCATTCCCACCACCAGCGGGATTCCCCGGACGGCGAAGAGCGCGACGTCGTCGCCGGGCCGGACGCCGAGGTCCACGAGCCGGGCGGCCAGTCGGTTCGCACGGCGGTTGAGCGCTCGGTACGTCAGCGTGACGCCGCCGTGCTCCACGGCGCACGCGTCGGGCGTCCGGGCGACCCAGCGCTGGATGGCGTGGTGGATGTGGGTCTCCGGAACCGCCTGCCGGGGCCCTTCGCCGAACAGCCGGAACCGCATCCGGTCCGCGGCGGTCAGGTGACCCATCGGCCCGGCCCAGTCGCCGGCAGGATCCGGCTCCTCCGGTGCGCCGGATTCCGGCGGCAACTGCGACACCAGCCGTGCGATGGCCGTGTCGAGTGCAGAAGAACGGTCCTCGTGGGTCATGATCTCGTGCCGGGTGTCAGTCTCGTTCATCTCACACCTTTTCGCTGGTCGATGCGCAACGCGTGTGCTGCCGGGAAGACTGCGATGCGCAGGTCCTCGCCGATGACGTCGACCCTAGGGAGATCGCGAATTGTCCTGCGATAGGCCGGAGCACAACACCCGCAACTGCGTCAGTTCGACGAAGATCTCGCCTACTGCACGCCTCGATCCGTCCGGCGCCCGTCCGCAGATCGGGGTTCGGCGGGCCGGAGGGCAGCCAGCGCGCGGCGCGGGTCGTCCGCGTACCAGCGGACGGTGCGGACCTGGACCTGCCCGCCGAGCGGGCGCACCGCGGTGACGGGTTCGACCAGCTCCACCACGAGGTTGGTCATCGAGGCGACCCGGACGCCGAGTTCCTCGCCGTCCACCGTGACCAGGTGCGAGTCCTTGCCGGCGTGGGCGGAGCGGACGCCGGCGATCCGGTCGCGGGGGATCCGCAGGTCGAAGAATGCCCCGTAACGGACACGCAGCTCAGGACCAGGGCCGCGGCCACCACCGCCTCGGTCGCGACCACCACCGGGCAGGGACGTCGACACCCGAGACCAGCCCGACCACGAGCACGTGCTCCATCGGGAGCGCGGCGTACAGCGCAGCCCGCGCGATGCTCAACACGAGCCACGCTCCCCCACCCGGGCGGCGGCCTGCCGGAACACCTCGACCTGCGCGTCCGACAGCTCCTGGGACAGCAGCGAGAGCCACGGGCCGGCGTCCTCGCCGTCGAGGTCGACCGCCATGACCGAGCGCACCGCGTCGGGGAGATGGTCGATCAGTTCGGCGGCGAGCTCGGCGATCCGCGGGTCGTCGGGCGCTGCGTCGTCCGGCGCGTCGAACCGTGCGTACAGCGCCGCGCCGCGTCCGGCGTGGCCAGCAGCTGCACCAGCTCGGCGAGGCGGGCGCGCTGGCCGGCATCCGCCACGCCGTCGGCGAGGGCCAGCAGGTCCCGGTCCAGCCGGGCGGTGCGGGAGGCGGCCGCGGGCATTCCCCGCAGTACCGGCGCCAGTTCCGGGGACACCGTCGGGTCCGCGTTCGGCGCGCCGGCCCAGGAAGGAGCCCGAGGTGGTGGTACTCAGCGGTCGGTGCCGGACGTCGCCGTCAGGCCCTCGGGGTCGTGCCCGGCGGCGTACTCGCGGGCCCAGCCGTAGTTCGGCTTGCCGCTCGGCAGCCGGCCGATCGAGTCGACCGTCCACACCGTGCGCGGCACCTTGTAGCCGGCCAGGTGCCGGCGCAGGTGCGCGTCGACGTCCGCGTGGTCCAGACTGTGGCCGGGCCGGGGCTGGATCAGCGCCGCGACGGACTGACCCAGCCGCTCGTCGGCCAACCCGATGACGAGGGCGTCGAGGATGTCGGGGTGGCCCTTGAGCACCGCCTCGACCTCCTCCGGGTAGACCTTCTCGCCGCCGGTGTTGACGCAGGTGTTCCCGCGGCCGAGGAGGGTGAGGGTGCCGTCCTCCTCCAGCCGGGCGAAGTCCCCGGGCAGCACGTACCGTGTGCCGTCGACCTCGACGAACATCGCCGCCGTCTTCACCGGATCCTTGTAGTAGCCGATCGGGACGTATCCGCCGCGGGCCAGCCGCCCGATCTCACCAGGCTGCACCGGCCGGTCGTTCTCGTCCAGCACGACCGTGTCCGGGCCTGGGGTGACCCGGGGGCCCTCGCGTCGCCGGCTCTCGGCCGACAGCACCCCGATCCCGGCGAACCCGGTCTCCGACGACCCGATCGATTCGGTGATCATGGCGTTCGGCAGCCGGGCCGCGAACTCGGCCTGCACCGCCGGGGAGAACAGCGCCGCGCTCGTCGAGACCGCGAACACGCTGGAGGTGTCGTACCCGCCCTCGGCCAGTGCCTCGACGATGGGGCGGCCCATCGCGTCACCGATCAGCACGATCACGTTGACCTTGCGCCGCTCCACGACCCGCCACACCTGGTGCGGGTCGAAGTGGGGCAGCAGCACCACCGTGTCGCCGGTGAAGAACGCCATGAAGGCCGCCCACTGGGCGTTGCCGTGGATGAGCGGGGCGAGACACATCCGCACCATCCCGCCGGTCTGCCTGCCGTACTCCGACTGGGCCCACTCGCCGGTCAGCGGCGTGCCGGTGAAGAAGTCGATGCCCCCGCCAAGGGTTCTCCAGACGTCCTCGTGGCGCCAGATCACGCCCTTGGGGTACCCCGTCGTCCCGCCGGTGTAGATCATGTAGTGGTCGTCGCCGGACCGCGGACCGAAGTCCCGTTCGCCCGACTCGCCGGCCAGCGCCCCCTCGAACGACCACGTGTCGCCCTCGCCGTCGTGGTCGCCCGGCTCCGCGCCGATGACGACCAGGCCGCGCAGGGTCGGGACGTCGGGCCGGACCGTCGCGACGACCCCGGCCAGGGCGGCGTCGTGCACCAGGACCTTGACGTCGGCGTCCCGCAGCAGGTATCGCACCTCGTCGGCGACGTAGCGGTAGTTCACGTTCACCACCACGGCCCGGAGCTTGTAGACCGCCACCAGGGTCAGGATGGCCTCGACCGAGTTGACCGCGAACATCCCGACGTGGTCACCCACCCCGATCCCCCGGGCGGCGAGGAAGTGCGCCAGCCGGTTGGCCCGGGCCTCCAACTCGGCGTACGTCAGCTCCTGGTCCTCGCAGCACACCGCGAGCCGCTCGGGGAAGGCGTCGACGGCGTGCTCGACGAGGTCTGCGATGGTGAGCGCCATGGGGAGAAACTAGAACCTGTTATCGTTTACGGGCAAGCGCTCGGCCCCACCCGATCCTGGTCCGAGCGCCCCCGGGCCGCGAACAGATCCGCAGGAGGCGACGATGGACGGCGAACCGCCGCACGCCCTGGTCGAGCAGCACGGGCCCGTCCTGGTCGTGACGATGAACCGGCCGCAGGCGCGCAACGCCCTGTCCGGACCGATGCTCGAGATCATGAACGACGCGTGGGACCGGGTCGACCGCGACCCGGCCATCCGGGCCTGCGTCCTGACCGGCGCGGGGGGTGCCTTCTGCGCGGGGGCGGACCTGAAGTCGATGGCGCAGCAGCACCCCTCGGACGCCTTCCGGAACGGCAGCTGGGACCCGAGCCGGCTGCCGCCGCTGCTCAAGGGGCGCCGGCTGACCAAGCCGCTGATCGCCGCGGTCGAGGGCCCGGCCATCGCCGGCGGGACGGAGATCCTCCAGGCCACCGACATCCGGGTCGCCGGCCGCGGCGCCCGGTTCGGGGTCTCGGAGGTGCGGTGGGGCCTGTTCCCGCTGGGCGGCTCCGCCGTCCGGCTGGTGCGCCAGCTGCCCTACACGGTGGCCGCGGAGATCCTCCTCACCGGCCGTCACCTGACCGCCGAGGAGGCCCACCGGATCGGCCTGATCGGGCACGTCGTGCCGGACGGCCAGGCGCTGGCCACCGCGACGGAGCTCGCCGAGCAGGTCGCCGCGAACGGGCCGATCGCCGTCCGGGCCATCCTGGAGACGATCCGGGCGACCGAGGGAATGCCCGAGGAGGAGGCGTTCGCGATCGAGGCCCGGATCGGCCTGCGCGTGTTCGCCAGCCAGGACGCCAAGGAGGGCCCCCGCGCCTTCACCGAGAAGCGGACGCCGGTCTTCCGCGGCGAGTGAGTCGGCGGGCCCAGCTGGCGCGCCGCAGATCGATAGAAACGTGTTCTAGTGGCTGAGGCGGCTGAGTGGCGCTCAGGGCGGCCCGGCATTGCCTCAGACTCGAGAACCTGTTTCACTTCGAGGGTGACTGCAAGTCTCACTGCCCCACTGACGATCGAGTTCGCCTACACTCGCTCCCTCGGCCCCACCCTCAGCCGGTTCATGACGGCCCTCGGCCAGCGCCGCATCGTGGGCGTCCGCACGGACGACGGCCGGGTCCACGTCCCGCCGCCGGAGTACGACCCGGTGACCCGCGCCCCGCTGACGGAGTTCGTCGAGGTGGCCGACACCGGGGAGGTCCTCACCTGGACCTGGGTCGCCCATCCGCTGGAGGGCCAGCCGCTGGACCGCCCGTTCGCCTGGGCCTTGATCCGCCTCGACGGCGCGGACACCCCGCTCCTGCACGCCGTCGACGCCGGCAGTGCCGCGTCGATGCGCAGCGGGATGCGGGTGCGGGCGCGGTGGGCGGACACCCCGGTGGGCCACATCCGCGACCTCGCCTGCTTCGCACCGGAGGAGGCCGCCGCCGCGGCCGACGCCGCGCCAGACACCGCCGCCGCGGACCGCACGGCGGCGGACCGCGCCGCACCGGACGCCGCCCGCGTCACCATGGTCACCACCCCGATCCGCCTCAGCTACCAGCACACCGCCTCCCCCGAGGAGAGCCGCTACCTGCACGCGCTGGCTGCCGGCCGGGTCCTCGGCCAGCGCTGCCCGGCCTGCGGCAAGGTCTACGTGCCCCCCCGCGGCGCCTGCCCGACGGACGGGACCCCCACCACCGAGGACGTCGACCTGCCGGACCGCGGCACCGTCACCACCTTCTGCGTCGTGAACGTCCCGTTCGCCGGGCAGCGGGTGCAGCCGCCCTACGTCGCCGCGCACGTGCTGCTGGACGGCGCCGACATCCCCCTCCTCCACCTGGTGCTCGGCTGCCCGGCCGACCAGGTGCGGATGGGGATGCGGGTGGCCGCCGTGTGGAAGCCGGCCGACCAGTGGAGCCCCACGCCCGAGAACATCGACCACTTCGCGCCCTCCGGCGAGCCGGACGCGCCCTACGAGAGCTACGCCCACCAGCTATGACGCACCGAGCGACCCGACCCACGGCGACCCGACCCGCGGCGACCCGACCCACGGCGGCGAGGTGCCGGCGAAGGTGCCGGCGAAGAGGCAGGAGGTGACCATGAGAGACGTCGCGGTCGTCGGCTTCGCGCAGACGCCCAACGTCCGCCGCAGCGGGGCGACGACCAACGGGGTGGAGCTGCTCGTCCCGATCTTCCAGGAGGTGCTGGCGGGCCTGGGCCTGTCCCGGCGGGACATCGACTTCTGGTGCTCGGGATCGTCGGACTACCTCGCCGGGCGGGCGTTCTCGTTCGTGACCGCGGTGGACGCGATCGGGGCGTTCCCGCCGATCGCGGAGTCGCACGTCGAGATGGACGCCGCCTGGGCGCTGTACGAGGCGTGGGTGAAGATCCTCACCGGTGAGGCCGACGTCGCCCTCGCCTACGGCTTCGGCGTCTCCTCGGCGGGGCACCTGCGCCGGGTCCTGGCCCTGCAGCTGGACCCGTACACGGTCGCCCCGCTCTGGCCGGAGTCCGTCAGCATCGCGGCCCTGCAGGCCAGGTTGGGGCTCGAGTCAGGCCGGTGGAGCCAGGCCGAGATGGCCGAGGTCGCCGTCCGTAGCCGGGCCTGCGCGCTGTCCAACCCCTATGCCCAGGTCGCCGGCGAGACCACCGTCGAGGAGCTGCTCGCCCAGCCGTTCGTCGCCGATCCGCTCCGGGCGCACGACTGCGCGCCGGTCAGCGACGGGGCCGCCGTGGTGATCCTCGCGGCGGGTGAGCGCGCCCGTGAGCTGTGCGCCCGGCCGGCCTGGATCACCGGGTTCGCGCACCGGATCGACCCCCAGGCGCTCGGGCTGCGCGACCTGACCACCGCGCCGTCCGCGGCGGCGGCCGCCGCGGACGCCGGGGCACGCGGCGGACCGATCGACGTCGCCGAACTCCACGCCCCCTTCACCCACCAGGAGCTCGTGCTGCGCCGGGAGCTGGGACTCGGCGGCGAGGTGCGGGTGAACCCCTCCGGCGGCGCGCTCGCCGGCAACCCGATGTTCTCCGCCGGGCTGGCGCGGATCGGTTGGGCCGGTCAGCAGGTGATGTCCGGTGCCGCCGGCCGGGCGCTCGGCCACGCGACGAGCGGCCCGGCGTTGCAGCAGAACCTGGTGTGCCTGTTGGAGGCCCGATGAGCAGGCCGGCTGCCGTCCTCGGTACCGGGCAGACCCACCACGCGAGCCGGCGCGCCGACGTGTCGATGGCGGGACTCCTCCGGGAGGCGATCGACGCCGCGATGGCGGACGCCGCCACCGGTTGGGACCAGATCGACGCCGTCGTGCTCGGCAAGGCGCCCGACCTGTTCGAGGGCGTGATGATGCCGGAGCTGTACCTCGCGGACGCGATCGGCGCCACCGGCAAGCCGCTGCTGCGCGTGCACACCGCCGGGTCGGTGGGCGGCGCGACCGGGATCGTGGCGGCGAACCTGGTGCGGTCCGGGGTGCACCGCCGGGTGCTGGGCGTCGCGTTCGAGAAGCAGTCCGAGTCCAACGCGATGTGGGCGTTGTCGATCCACCCCCCTTTCACGATGCCGGTCGGGGCGGGCGCGGGGGGCTACTTCGCCCCGCACGTGCGCGCCTACATCCGCCGCTCGGGCGCGCCGCCCCACGTCGGAGCCATGGTCGCGGCCAAGGACCGGCGCAACGGCAGCCTGAACCCGCACGCGCACCTGCGCCAGCCTGACGTCACGGTCGAGTCGGTACTCGCCTCCACCATGTTGTGGGACCCGATCCGCTACGACGAGACCTGCCCGTCGTCCGACGGCGCCTGCGCCGTGGTGATCGGCGACGAGGACGCCGCTCGCGCCGACGGTCGGCGCGTCGCCTGGATCCACGCCACCGCGATGCGGACGGAACCGACGTCGTTCGCCGAGAAGGACCACGTCAACCCTCGCGCCGGGCGTGACGCCGCCGCCGCGCTCTGGCAGGAGGCCGGGATCACGTCACCGGTGGACGAGATCGACGTGGCGGAGCTGTATGTCCCGTTCTCCTGGTTCGAGCCGATGTGGCTGGAGAACCTGGGGTTCGCCGGGCCGGGCGAGGGCTGGCGACTCACCGAGAGCGGGCAGACCGAGATCACCGGCAAACTGCCGGTGAACCCTTCCGGTGGAGTCCTCTCGTCCAACCCGATCGGTGCTTCCGGACTGCTGCGCTTCGCGGAGGCGGCCCGACAGGTGATGGGCCGGGCCGGCGACCATCAGGTGGAAGGGGCACGGACGGCGCTCGGCCACGCCTACGGCGGCGGGTCGCAGTTCTTCTCGATGTGGGTCGTGAGCGCCTCCCCGCGGCCGGCGGCGGGCGGCTGACCCCGGCCGGCCCCGCCCTGCCGGCCCTCGCCCGCGAAAGGGCGGGAAGGCCCTCCGGGCTCGGAGGGCCTTCCCGCCCTTGGTCGTGGTGAGCGGTCGGCGGCCGGTCAACGGTAGGCGACGCGCATCTCCTTGATGCCGTTCAGCCACCCCGAGCGCAGCCGTTTCGGTGGTTCCAGCAGTCGGATGTCCGGCATGTGGTCGGCGATCGCGTTGAAGATGAGCTCGATCTCCAGCCTGGCCAGGTTGCTGCCCAGGCAGAAGTGCGCGCCACTGCCGCCGAAGCCCAGGTGCGGGTTCGGGTCGCGCCTGATGTCGAACCGCTCCGGATGGTCGAACACATCCTCGTCGAAGTTGGCCGAGCCGTAGAACATCGCCACGCGCTGGCCCTTCTTGATCTGCTGGCCACCCAGAACAGTATCCACGGTGGCCGTGCGCTGGAACACGTTCACGGGCGTGCCCCAGCGAATGATCTCGTCGACAGCGGTATGTGGGCGCTCCCGCTTGAATAGCTCCCACTGGTCCGGGAACTCGAAGAATGCGTTCATCCCATGGCTGATCGCATTGCGTGTCGTCTCATTGCCGGCGACCGCCAGCATGAGCACGAAGAAACCGAACTCGTCGGTGGACAGGTGCTCCCCGCCGACCTCGGCGTTGACCAGGGTGGTGACGATGTCGGCCTGTGGCGACGCTTTGCGGCTCTCAGCCATCTCCATCGCATAGGCCAGCAACTCGGTGGCGGCCAGCAGCGGATCGACGTCGTACTCCGGGTCGTCGTAGCCGATCATCTGGTTGGACCAGTCGAAGATCTTGCGGCGGTCGCCCTGCGGGATCCCGAGCAGCTCGGCGATCGCCTGCAACGGCAACTCGCACGCCACGTCCGAGACGAACTCGCCCTCCCCCGCGGCGAGCGCCCCCTGGACGATCCGCCCCGCCCGATCAGCCAGTGCCGCGCGCAACCCGTTGATCGCGCGCGGGGTGAAGCCCCGGGACACGATCGAGCGGACCGCGGTGTGCTGGGGTGGGTCGATGTTGAGCATCACCAGGCGCTGCATGTCGATCTGCTCGCGGGTGATGTCCGCCGCGAACCGGACGATGGCCGTGTTCTCCCAGGACGAGTAGGTCGCGCTGTCCCGGGAGACCGCCATGACGTCGGCGTGCCGGGTGACGACCCAGTAGCCATCGTCATCGAAGCCCGCGCTGCCGTGCGGCTGGCCGTTCCACCACACCGGGGCGACCCGGCGCAGGCGGGCGAACTCCTCGTGCGGAACGCCGTCGAGGTACACCTGCGGGTCGGTGAAGTCGAACCCTTCAGGCAGACCCAGTTCGACCGGGGCCTGGGCGGCGGCGGGAGAGGGAGAGTCGATCACGGCATCCTCCTGCCAGCAATAAACCTTGCCGCAATTGAAGCACGCCACCGGTCGTCAGGGAACAGCTCAGCGCGATATCGTAAGAACACGTTCTACTCAATCGGTAAGCAACGGTGCGACATCAGGACGGTGGCTGATCGTGGGTACTCCAGTGATCGTCGAAGCGGTTCGGACGCCGATCGGCCGACGGGGCGGCCACCTCGCCGGGCTGCACGCCGCCCAGGTGCTGGGGGCGGCGCAGCGGGCTCTGGTCGAGCGGGCCGGCATCGACGACCAGCTCGTCGAGCAGGTGCACGGCGGCTGCGTGACGCAGGCCGGCGAACAGGCCGGCAACGTCACCCGGACGGCCTGGCTCCACGCGGGGCTGAGCCAGTGGACCGGATGCCTGACCCTGGATGCCCAGTGCGGCTCGGCCCAGCAGGCGGCCCACCTGGTGGCCGGGCTGATCGCCCTGGACGCGATCTCGGTGGGCATCGCCTGCGGGGTGGAGGCGATGACGCGGGTGCCGCTCCGGTCGAACCTCGGCAGCGGCGTCGGGGTTCCCCGACCGGACTCCTGGAGCATCGACCTACCCAACCAGTATGTGGGCGCCGAACGGATCGCGGTCCGGCGCGGGATCACCCGGACGGACGTCGACACGTTCGGGCTGCGGTCCCAGGTCCGGGCCGCCGCAGCCTGGGAGCACGGGCACTTCCGGCGGGAGATCGTGCCGGTCCAGGCGCCCGTGCTGGACGCCGACGGGGTGCCCACCGGCGCGACCCGGCTGGTCGAGCGGGATCAGGGCCTGCGTGAGACGAGCCTGGCGGCGCTGGCCGGTCTGCGCCCCGTGGTGGAGGGCGGCATCCACACCGCCGGGACGTCGTCCCAGATCTCCGACGGTGCCGCCGCGGTCCTGCTCACCGATCTCGACACCGCGCGTGAGCTCGGCCTGCGTCCCCGGGCCCGGATCGTGGCCCAGTGCCTGGTCGGCGCCGAGCCGTACTACCACCTGGACGGACCGGTGCAGGCGACCGAGCGGGTGCTGGCCCGCTCGGGCATGTCGGTCCGGGACATCGACCTGTTCGAGGTGAACGAGGCGTTCGCCTCCGTCGTGCTGTCCTGGCTCGACGTGCACAAGCCGGACCCGGACCGGGTCAACGTCAACGGCGGGGCGATCGCGCTCGGACATCCGGTGGGCAGCACCGGCGCTCGGCTGCTCACCACGGCGCTGCACGAGCTCGAGCGGCGCGACGGCACCACCGCGCTGATCACGATGTGCGCCGGCGGGGCGATGTCGACCGCGACCATCCTGGAGCGGCTCGGCTGATCCGCCCTCCGATCAGCTGATGGTCTGCCGCGCCCAGTCGGCGAGAGTGTCGACGCGCGCGGTGATCTCTTCGGTGACGTGCGGACAGGTGGGGCCCTGGCTCTCCACAGACACCAGCTCAGGCCCATGCCAGGTCGGAGCGAAGTAGGGGGCACCGGAGTCGTACACGCAGGCGCTGGTGTCCGCTGCCGGACGCAGACCCACCACACCCACCGTGCCAGCGGTCACCGACGTGATGGTGAAGGTCCCTGTTCGGAGCGTGGTACTTGGCGCTTGCTCCCCTTCGCCGGTCCAGCCCCAGCCCGCGAGACGAACCCTGTCACCGACCCGCGGCGCGTCGGTCGACAGTGCGATCGGCTCGATCCCCTCCACCGGACGCTCCAGCTCGGCCAGGGCGACGTCCTCTCCGGTCGGGGCCTGACGGACCTCCACCACATCGACATCGATCCCGTACCCGGACTCGAGGTCGGCCGTGCCCACGGTAGCGATCACCCGGTACCGGACCGGACCGCTGATCCGGTGGCGAGCACCGTCGTGGAAGCAGTGCCCGGCGCTCATGATCCACTGTGGGGCGACGAGCGAGGCCGAGCACGCGCTGCTGTAGTGACTCCCGTCCGGCCGCGTGATATCGGGCATTGTCAGCTTCACCCCGAACGGATACCTGCCTTCGGGCACCTGCCTACCGTGCGCGACCGCCAGCGCGGTACCGACACCCGTCGCGGTCAATCCGATCGTCGCCGCGGCGGCAACCACGACCCGGATCCGCCCGAGGAGCCGACGACGCCACGGCCCGGGAACGCCGGGACGCCCCGACTCACGGTTGTCTCCTGCCATAGGCGGGAAGATAACGACGCTCTGTGGGGTGAATGTCCTGAAGAAGACAGGTTTGAGGAAACTGTCCTCACGCGGTAGCTACCGGCCTGGACGCAGTACCGGGAGGCGCACCACCGCTCGCCGCGGGTCGAGGTCAAGGATGCTGGCTGCTGACCGAGATGACCTCGCCGGTCAGGTACGAGGAGTAGTCGCTCGCCAGGAAGGCGATCACCGTCGCCACCTCCCAGGGCTGGGCCGCCCGCCCGAACGCCTCGCGGGCGGCCAACTGGTCGAGCAATTCCTCGGACGTCACCTTCGCCAGGAAGGGATGCGCGGCCAGGCTGGGCGCCACCGCGTTGACCCGGATGCCGTGCTCGGCGACCTCCAGGGCCGCACACCGGGTGAGCGCCATCACGCCCGCCTTGGCTGCGGCGTAGTGGGCCTGACCGGGCTGGGCCCGCCAGCCGAGCACCGACGCGTTGTTCACCACGCAGCCTCCCCCGCCCTGCCGGATGAGCTGACGCAGCACGGCGCGCGTGCACCGGAAGGTACCGGTGAGCGTCACCTCGAGAACACGCGCCCACTCGGCGTCCGACATGTCCACCACGTTCCGGGTGCCGCCCAGCCCGGCGTTGTTGACCAGGACGTCGATCCGCCCGAACCGCTCCACCGCCGACGTCACCAGCCGGTGGACGTCGTCCTCGACCGTCACGTCGCAGCGGGTCGAGGCCACCCGCTCGCCCGCGGTCGACGCGAGCTCCTCCCGGATGTCGTCCAGCCGCCGCTCGTGATGGTCGCTGACCAGCACGAGCGCGCCCTCCATCAGACAGCGCCGCGCCACCGCCGAACCGATCCCGGTGCCGGCCGCGGCGGTGACGACCACTACCTTGTCGGTCAGCAGGCCGGCGCCGGGAGGGCAGGACGGCACGGCCCGAGCGACGTTCGACCCCGCCTGGGCAGGCATCCCCGGCATCATCCCTGACGTCCCGTCGGGCGGCCCCGTCCGTACGCGCGCGGCAGGCCCAGACCGCGTTCGGCGACGACCGTGCGCTGCACCTCGTCCGAGCCTCCGTAGATGGTGTCCGCCCGGGTGAACAGGTACAGGCGCTGCCAGTCGTCCAGGTCGTCGCCGGCGCCACCGGCGGCCACCAGGGACGGCGCGCCGATCACCTCGACGGCCAGCTCACCGAGATCCCGGTGCCACGCGGCCCACAGCAACTTGATCTCCGACGGCAACGTGCCGGCACCGGGATCTCCCGACGGCGCGGCGAGGGACGCCAGCAGGTGCGCCCGCAGCACCTGCAGGCCGACCCACGACCGGGTCAGCCGTTCCCGCACGACCGGGTCCCGGGCGGCGCCCCGGGCGCGGGCCAGCGCGATGAGCCGCTCCAGCTCACGGCGGAAGCCGACCTGCTGGCCGAGGGTGGCTGCCCCACGCTCCACGGCGAGCGTGCTCATCGCCACCCGCCACCCCTGCCCGATCCCGCCGACCACGAGGTCGGCGTCGGTGCGGGCGCCGTCGAAGAAGACCTCGTTGAACTCGCTGGTGCCGGTCAGCTGACGGATCGGCCGGACGGTGACCCCCGGCTGGCGCATCGGCACCAGGAGGTACGACAGGCCCGCCTGCGGTGGGCCGTCGCCCACCGGCGACGTCCGGGCCAGCACGAAGCACCAGTCGGCCACGTGCGCCAGGGACGTCCACACCTTCTGTCCGGTGATCACCCACTGGTCGTCGACGAGCTCCGCCCGAGTGGTCACCGCCGCCAGGTCGGAGCCGGCACCGGGCTCGGAGTACCCCTGGCACCACAGGTCCTGGACGGCGGCGATCCGCGGCAGGAACCGGTCGCACTGCTGCGCCGTGCCGTGGGCCAGCAGGGTCGGGCCGAGCAACTCCTCGCCGATGTGACTCACTCGCGCCGGCGCGTCCGCCTGCGCGTACTCCTCATGGAAGATCACCTGCTGGGCCGGCGACGCACCGGCTCCGCCGTACCGGGTCGGCCAGCCCAGACAGGTGAACCCCGCCGCGGCCAACCGGCGGTTCCAGGCCAACCGTTCGGCGAATCCTTCGTGCTCCCGGCCCGGGCCGCCCAGACCCCGCAGGGCCGGGTCGAGGTTCTCGGCCAGCCACCGCCGCACGTGCTGGCGGAACTGCTCGTCGCGCACTGGTGCCACCTCCGCAACCCCACGTACCCTCAGCCTACCAAGCACTTGCTTGTCACGGAGGTGTCGATGGAGTGGACCGTCCCGGCCGCCCTTGTCCGGGCCGCCGCCCAGCACGAGGCGGCCGCCGCGCTGGTCCAGCCCGACGGGCCCCGCCTGACCTATCGGGAGTTGCACGATCAGTGCGTCACCGTGGCCCGGTCGCTGCTGGCGCTCGGCGTCCGGGCCGGGGACCGGATCGGGATCTGGGCGCCGAACACCTGGCACTGGGTCCTTGCCGCGCTGGGCGGCAGCTTCGCGGGCGGCGTCCTGGTGCCGATCAACACCCGGTACACCGGCCCCGAGGCCCTTGACGTGCTGGTTCGCAGCGGCGTCAGGGTGCTCTTCGTGGCCGGGCCGTTCCTCGGCACCGACCGGCTGACCCAGCTGCGCGCCGCCGCGGAGCGAGCGGGGGTCGAGGTCCCCGGCAGGGTGGTGGTGATCCCGGTCGAGGAGGCCACCGGCACGGGCGCGGAC
>DATDMG010000520.1:0-13499 GCA_036518955.1 Kineosporiaceae bacterium
ACACGGCCGAACGCCGGCTCGATCGAGCCCGGGAGCACCTGGACGGCTGCCACGCGGGCGCCGGCCGCGACGGCGATGCGCTCGGAGCGTCCGCGGCCGGGACCCCGTCGCCGTTCGCCGAGGCGATCCTGCTGCGCGGCGTCCTGCTGGTCGACGCGACGGTTCTCGCCGGGTTGCCGGACGACGTCCTGGCCGCCCAGGCGGCGGCCCTGCGCGGCGAGGTCGGCCACCTGGAGGCCCTCGCCCGGGAAGCCGCCGAGCTCGCGCCGGCGAGGGCCCGCCGGGGCGCCCTGGTCGACGCGATCGACACCGCCCGGCAGGCCCTCGACGACGCCGTCGCCGGGGCCGCCGCCCGAGGGCCCGCTCTGGCCGCCGAAACCGACCGGCTGGCGCGCGCCGAGGCCCAGGCCACCGGGCTTCCCACCCTCGAGGCGGCCCTGGCCGCGGCGGAGGCGGTGGTCGCCGCCGTCGCCGAGCGGGATCGGCTCGCCGCCCGGGCTGCGGCCGACGTCCCCCGGCTCGACGTCGCCCGGGAGCTCCGCAGCACCGCCCGCGAGCACTGGCTGGACTGCCGGGAGCGGCGGCTGGCCCAGATGGCCGCCGAACTGGCGGAGCAACTGGCTGCGGGCGATGCCTGCCCGGTCTGCGGCAGTGTCGCGCACCCGGCACCGGCCCGACCCGGGCCGGGCCGGGTCACCGAGGCCGAGGAGGAGCGGGCGCGGGCAGCGTTCGAGCAGGCGGACGCCGCGTACTCGGCCCGCGCCGAAGCGGCCGCCCGACTGGCCGAGCAGCTCGCCGCCGCCACCGCCGGCGCGGCCGGGCTGACGACGGCCGAGGCCGCCGAGCGTTCCCGCGCCGCCCGGGAGGCGGTCGGGGCGGCGCGGCACGCCGCCGCGGGCATCGCCGGGCGCAAGGACGCGATCGCCCGGCTCACCGCGGCCATCCAGCACGACGACGAGGCGATCGAGGCCGCCCGTGGCCGGCTGCACGAACTGCAGACCGAGCTCGCGGCACGGTCCGCGGCCGTCGCTGAGCTGGCCGGCCGGTGCGAGCGGTCCCGCGGTGACGACCCGGGGCTGGCGGAACGCGCGAGCCGGCTGGCCTCGGCGGCGACCAGGCTGGACGGCGTGCTGGCGGCGCGCCGGGATCACTCCGACGCCCTGCGGGCCGCCGCCACCGCCCGGCGGACCGCCCTGGCCGCCGCCCGGCAGGCCGGGTTCAGCGACCTCGGGGCGGCGCTGACCGCCGTCGTCCCGGACGCGGAGCGCGCCGAACTCGATCGCCTGGTGCGTGCCCACGACAACGAGCTCGCCGCGGTGACCGCACAGCTGCGCGACCCCCAGCTCGTCGCCGCCGCCGCCCTGCCGGCCCCGGACCTCGACCACCTGCGGGCCGTGGAGGTCCTCGCCCTCGGCGACGACGAGGAGTGCGCCCGCCGGGTGGCCGCGGCCGAGCACGCGGTCGCCGAACTGCGCGAGATCGAGACCGTCCTGGCCGGCCACCTGGCCGGCGCCGAGCCGCTGCAGGCCCGTCATCGCACGCTCGCCGAACTGGCGCGGTGCGCCGACGGGACCGGCGGCGACAACGCCCGGCGGATGAGCTTGTCCGCCTACGTGCTCGCCGCGCGGCTGGAGGAGGTCGCCCGAGCGGCGAGCCTGCGGCTGACCCAGATGTCCGGCGGCCGGTACACCCTGGAGCACAGCGACAGCCCGGCCCGCGGCCAGCGCCGCGCCGGCCTCGGGCTGCACGTGGTCGACGCCTGGACCGGTCACCGCCGCGACACCGCGACCCTGTCGGGAGGGGAGTCCTTCTACACCTCGCTGGCGCTGGCGCTGGGGCTGGCCGACGTGGTCTGCGCGGAGGCGGGTGGGACGGCGATCGAGACGCTGTTCGTCGACGAGGGCTTCGGCTCCCTCGACGACGACACCCTGGAGGAGGTCATGGACGTCCTCGACGGGTTGCGCTCCGGTGGCCGCTCGGTCGGGCTGGTCAGCCACCTGGCCGACCTGCGGTACCGGATCCCGGCGCAGATCGAGGTCGTCAAGGGGCGCAGCGGGTCGCACCTGGCCGTCGCGGCCGGCTGACGCCGGCGTTCGGATCGGGACGACCGGGCCGACACGACCTGACCGGTCAGGTCGTGAACGCCTCCGGCGGCGGGCAGGCGCAGACCAGGTGACGGTCGCCGTAGGCGCCGTCGACACGCCGCACCGGTGGCCAGTACTTGGCCCGGGGGTCCACTCCCGCCGGGAAGGCGGCCTCGGCGCGGGTGTACGGGTGCGTCCACTCACCGGCCAGGCAGGCCGTGGTGTGAGGGGCGCCCACCAGCGGGTTGTCGTCGCGAGGCCAGTCGCCGGCCGCCACCCGGTCGATCTCGGCCCGGATCGCGATCATCGCCTCGCAGAACCGGTCGAGCTCGGCCAGGTCCTCGCTCTCGGTCGGCTCGACCATCAGGGTGCCGGCCACCGGGAACGACATCGTCGGGGCGTGGAAGCCGTAGTCGATCAGCCGCTTGGCCACGTCGTCCACGGTCACCCCGGTCGCCCTGGTGAGCGGCCGCAGGTCGAGGATGCACTCGTGCGCGACGAGCCCGCCGCGACCGGCGTACAGGACCGGGTAGTGCTCGCGGAGCCGGGCGGCGACGTAGTTCGCCGCGAGGACGGCCACCTGGGTGGCCCGGGTCAGCCCGTCGGCGCCCATCAGCCGCAGGTAGGCCCACGGGATAGGCAGGATCCCGGCGGACCCGAACGGCGCCCCCGACACCGGCCCCACCCCGGTGGCGGGCCCGGCGCCGTCGTCCAGCGGGTGGCTGGGCAGGTACGGCGCCAGGTGGGCGCGGACCGCCACCGGCCCGACCCCGGGACCGCCGCCTCCGTGCGGGATGCAGAACGTCTTGTGCAGGTTGAGGTGGCTCACGTCCGCCCCGAACCGGCCGGGGCGGGCGAGCCCGACGAGGGCGTTGAGGTTGGCGCCGTCGACGTACACCTGGCCACCCGCGTCGTGGACGATCCCGCACAGCTCGACCACCGACTCCTCGAACACCCCGTGCGTCGACGGATAGGTGAGCATCACCGCCGCCAGCCGCGGGCCGTGCTCGGCGACGAGGCGCTCCAGGTGCCCCAGGTCCACGTTCCCGGCGTCGTCGCACCGGACGACGACCACGCGCAGCCCGGCCATGACGGCGCTCGCCGCGTTCGTCCCGTGCGCACTCGAGGGGATCAGGCAGACATCGCGGCCGACCTCACCGCGAGCGCGGTGGTGTGCCCGGATCGCCAGCAGTCCGGCCAGCTCACCCTGCGACCCCGCGTTCGGCTGCAGGCTCACCGCGGCGTACCCGGTGATCTCGGCGAGCCAGCGCTCCAGGTCCGCGATCAGGGCACGGGTGCCGGCGGCGTGCTCGACCGGGGCGAAGGGGTGCAGCCCGGCGAACCCCGGCCAGGTGATCGGCTCCATCTCGGCGGTGGCGTTCAGCTTCATCGTGCACGATCCGAGCGGGATCATGCCGCGGTCCAGCGCGTAGTCCGCGTCGGCCAGGCGGCGCAGGTAGCGCAGCATGGACGTCTCCGACCGGTGGGCCGAGAACACCGGATGCGTGAGGTAGTCGCTCGCCCGCGCCAGCCCGGCCGGGAGCGCGGGGGCCGGCAGCTCGCCGTCGCCGCCCACCACCGCCACCAGGCCGAACGCCTTCGCCACCCGGTCCAGGACCTCGGCCGTCGTGGTCTCGTCGCACGCGATGCCGACGTGGTCGTCGTCCACCCGGCGCAAGAGCACGCCCTGGGCGCGCGCGGCCTCGACGACGTCCCCCGCCCGACCGGGCACCCGGGCCAGCACGGTGTCGAAGAACGCGCCGTGCACCACCTCGACCCCGCCGGCACGCAGCCCGGCCGCCAGCGCCGCGGCGTGGCCCGCGGTCCGCTCGGCGATCCGGCGCAACCCGGCAGGCCCGTGGTGGACGGCGTACATCGACGCCATCACGGCCAGCAGCACCTGGGCGGTGCAGATGTTGCTCGTCGCCTTCTCCCGCCGGATGTGCTGCTCGCGGGTCTGCAGGGCAAGTCGGTAGGCGGGCGTGCCGTCCGCGTCCCGGGACACACCGACCAGGCGGCCCGGCAGGGTCCGTTCCAGCCCCGCCCGCACGGCCAGGTACCCGGCGTGCGGCCCGCCGTACCCGAGCGGGACGCCGAACCGCTGGGACGTGCCGCAGACGACGTCGGCGCCCAGCTCGCCGGGCGGCACCAGCAGGGTCAGGGCGAGCAGGTCGGCGGCCACCGCCACCAGCGCGCCCGCGGCGTGCGCGGCCTGGACGGCGGGCCGCAGGTCCGGCACCGAGCCGCCGGCCCCCGGGTACTGCAGCAGGACGCCGAACACCCCGCCGTCCGCCGCCGCCTCCGCGAGCACCGCGGCCGGGTCGGCGGCACCGGCGAGGTGCGCCGTCACCACCGGCAGGCCCAACGGCTCCGCCCGGGTGCCGACCACGGCGGCCGTCTGCGGGAAGATGTCGGCGTCGACGACCAGGACGGCGCCTGCCGGGGCCTTGGAGGCACGTCGCATCAGCGTCATCGCCTCGGCCGCGGCCGTCGCCTCGTCGAGCAGGGACGCGCCGGCGACCGGCAGCCCGGTCAGGTCGCAGATCACGGTCTGGAAGTTCAGCAGCGCCTCCAGCCGACCCTGGGAGATCTCCGGCTGGTACGGGGTGTACGCGGTGTACCACGCGGGATTCTCCAGGACGTTCCGGAGGATCACCCCCGGCGTGTGCGTTCCGTAGTAGCCGAGGCCGATCATCGGGACGGCGACCGTGTTCCGGGCGGCGAGAGCCGCCAGCTCCTCGAGCATCTGCCGCTCACCGGCGGCACCGGGCAGATCGAGCCGTTCCAGGGACCTGATCGCGGCCGGCATCACGCTGTCCGTCATCGCCTCGAGCGACGGGACGCCGATCACGGACAGCATCCGCTCCACATCGGCCGCGTCGGGACCGATGTGACGGTCGGCGAAACGTTCCGCGGGCAGGGGCTTGACAGTCATCAGGAGGCTCCACGGGTCATCGAGCGGACGGGGCCCGCCGTTCGGGTGGCACCTCCCCCTCTGTCGCCCGACCGCGGCGTCGCTGCCACACCCGTCTCCAGAGTCGCCTCGCTCGCGCGGTCCTGGTGCCTGAGAGGTTCCGGGGAGAGTTGCCCCTTCGGCGCCCCGGGGCTGACCCGAGGCTCTCCCGCGCGAGGTCGTCAGCGTCAGCGAGACTACCAGCTCACCGGAAGGACACTGGATGACTGAGCGCGCCGTCCGGCACCCGGTCGGGGGAGGACCCGGGCGGGATGGGGTGGAGCGTCCGGATCGTCTACCAGAACCAGGCCCGCCGCCGAGCGCGCCACGCCGGGCGGGCACGCCACGAGCGACCTTGTCCTCCGGACAGGTACCTTTGCTCGGGTGATCGTGGTCAGTGTCTGCAGTCTCAAGGGCGGCGTCGGCAAGACGTCGATCGTTCTCGGCCTGGCGAGCGCGGCCTTGTCGCGCGGGGTCCCCACACTCGTCGTAGACCTCGATCCGCAGGCCGACGCGACGATGGCGCTCAACGTCGACGTGGCGACGGCCAACGTCGTGGCGGACGTCCTGGGCAATCCACGGCGCAAGACGGTCCTCAACGCGATCGTGCCGAGCGGCTGGCTCGACGACCAGGAGGGCACCCTCGACATCATCCAGGGGTCCGCCGCCAGCGCCAATCACGACGGTCCGCGAGCGACGGACCGTGCGCTCGGCCGGCTGGGACAGGCCCTGGAGCGGGTCGAGGGCTACCAGTTGGTCCTGATCGACTGTCCACCGTCCTTCGGGGCGCTCAGTCGGTCCGGCCTGGTGGCGAGCCACCGGGCGATCGTGGTGACCGAGCCCGCGCTGTTCTCGGTGACCGCGGCCGACCGGGCACTTCGCGCCATCGACGAGTTGCGCCGCTCGAACGCCCCGGCCCTGCAACCGCTCGGCGTCGTCGTCAACCGCTACCGCGACCGTTCCCCCGAGCACCGGTACCGCGTCGCCGAGCTCGCGGACATGTTCGGCCCGCTGGTGCTCTCCCCCGCGATCCCGGAGCGCAGCGCTCTGCAGCAGGCCCAGGGCGCGAGCCTGCCGGTCCACCGATGGCCCGGACCGGCCGCGGAGGAGCTGGCCGAGGCCTTCGACGCCCACCTGGCACGCGTCATGCGCGCCGGTACCCGCTCACCCCGCCGTCCCGCAGCCTCCCGGACCCGCTGAGGGAGGCCAGGGAGTCAGCCACGCGGCGAGGGACCGGCCCCGGACGGGGCGGTGGACCGCGGCGTCGCCGGTGCCCCTGAGTCGCCGGTGCCCCTGAGCGGCCGCAGGCGGCCGACGTGGTGGCACACCCATTCCACCACGTCGGAAATACGTGATCACTGCCGCGCTCATGATCACTGCAACATGGGGGCAGGTGAAGGTCAGCCGGCGGCGGTACGGTGGCGTCGACGGGTCGCCAACTCGTCGTCCGGGTGGTCGACGGGAGCCTCGCCCTCCGTGGCACGCTCCCCGGGGAGCTGGGCGAGGCTGCCCTCGACCTCTCGCCAGACGCGGCCCACAGCGATCCCGAACACACCCTGGCCACCCTGTACCAGGTCGATGACCTCGTCGGCGGACATGCACTCGTACACGCTCGCGCCGTCGCTCATCAGGGTGATCTGCGCCAAGTCCTCGACACCGCGCTCCCGGAGGTGCCCGACCGCGACCCGGATCTGTTGCAGCGAAACCCCTGTGTCGAGCAGCCGCTTGACGACCTTGAGTACCAGGATGTCCCGGAAGCTGTAGAGCCGCTGCGTACCTGAACCGGTCGCCGGCCGGACCGACGGCTCCACCAGCCCTGTCCGCGCCCAGTAGTCGAGCTGCCGATAGGTGATGCCGGCCGCCTTGCACGCCGTCGGACCGCGATACCCGACCTGCTCGTCGAGGACGGGCAGGTCCTCGGTGAACAGAAGCCCCTGAGCGCGCGCCGGGACCTGCGGGGCCCGACTGGCAGTACCCCTGGCGTCGCCTGTTCCGCTCACGCCGACCTCCGATCTCTGCGCCCTCGTAGGGAAAGGCCGGTGTTCCCATCGGGTAACCACCGGTGGAACTACAACGAGGGCGTTCTCCCCTGACGGTAAGCGTCCCCACATCCAGGGTCAACGAGGCGTCGCCTCAAGGGCCGCGTGTCGCCGGCCACGGCCTCACCCGGGACCGGTCTCACCAGCCGACGCGCCTGGGGCACCTTTCTCGAAATCCTCCGGGGAGATCTGTTCCAGGAACGCCCGGAACTTCTCCACCTCGTCCTCGTCCTCGTCGGGGACCGCGACCCCACCCTCCTCCAGGACGGCGTCGGCACCGACGATCCGCGTGCCTGTGCGCAGGGCGAGCGCGATCGCGTCGGACGACCGGGAGCCGACCGTCAGCCCGCCGTCGAACGCCAGCTCGGCATGGAAGACGTTGTCACGGATCGCAATGATCCGCACCTCCTCGAGGCGGCGCCCGAAGGCGGTGATCAGATCCTTCATCAGGTCGTGCGTCAGGGGCCGGGGGGGCACGACGCCCTGCTGCGCGTACGCGATGGCGCTGGCTTCGGAGTTGCCCACCCAGATCGGCAGATAACGATCACCCCCGCGCTCGCGCAGGAGCACGATGGGCTGGTTCGACGGCATCTCGACACGGACTCCGACGACATCCAACTCGCGCACCCAGCCACCGTACCTCGGCCCCTGCCGCCGCGCGACGGACCGGGGCCAAGCCAGGTCAACGGAGGACCCCTGCCCCCGGCGTGGCGGACCGAACGGTCGGCGCGTCGAGGCGCGTCGGGTCCGCAGGACCGGCGAGGACCGGGCCGGACGCACACGGCCGCCGGCACCAGGCTCCGGGTCAGGGCGTGGAGCGGTCCAGCGCGCTCTTCACCAGCGCGGCATGCAGCCGCAGACACAGCGCCGCCAGCTCGCGGCCCGCCTCGTCGGCCCGGCCCGCCGCCTCCGGGCCGCGCTGACGCCGCAGCGGGGCCACGACCTGCTCGACCAGGCTCGCCTCCCGCTCGGCGGCGGTGCGGAACGGGCGCAGGTGCCTCGGCTCGATCCCGAACCGGGCCAGCCCCGCCGCGGCGCGGACGATCGTCACCGCCTCCGCGTCGTACTGCCCGGTCCCCGGCATGGGGGCGAGCAGCCCGTAGGACTCCAGTTGGGCGACGAGCCGCTCGTCCGCGGGGGCTGCCTGGATCAGCTCGGACCGCGACAGCCGCAGGTCCGGACCCTGGCCGAACCGTTCCGGCCCCGCGACCGCGGAGTCTCCGACCAGACGCGGGACGCGCGGACCGCCGGCCGGCAGCGAGGACGGCTCCAGACCGCGATCCAGCGCGTCCAGGTGCTCCCGGATCACCCGAAGTGGAAGGTAGTGGTCCCGCTGGACGGCGAGCACGTACCGCAGCCGCTCGAGGTCGGCGTGCGTGAACTTGCGGTACCCGGCCGGCGTGCGGTCCGGTTCGACGAGCCCCTGCTCCTCCAGAAAACGGATCTTGGAGATCGTGACATCGGGGAAGTCCGCCCGCAACTCAGCCAGGACCTCCCCGATCGTCATCGTGGGCTCGGGGGTACCGCGGCGGCCGTACGCCGTGCTCACCACCGGGCGGTCACCACCCCGGGCCGGCTCCGGTCCCGCGCCTGCTCGGGTGGAAGATCATCCGGAACTTCCCGATCTGCACCTCGTCGCCGTCGCGGAGCACAGCCTGGTCGATGCGGTCCCGGCGAACGTAGGTGCCGTTCAGGCTACCGACGTCCCGGACGACGAAGTGGCCCTCGCGGCGGACGAACTCGGCGTGCTTGCGGGACACCGTGACGTCGTCCAGGAAGATGTCGCTCTTCGGATGCCTGCCCGCCGTGGTGCGGTCGGCATCGAGCAGGAAGCGGGCCCCGGCGTTGGGGCCGCGCTGAACCACGAGCAGGGCCGATCCCGCCGGCAACGCGTCGATCGCCACCTGGTCCGCCCGGGAGGGCCGGGCCTGGTCGTCCGGCACGTCCTGGACGGCGTGCAGCGAGATCGTGGTGTCAGGGCCCTGGGGGACCTGGTCGGCGGGGGACGAGCCAGCCGGCTCGTCCGGCTGCCCCGTCCCCCGCGGGGGAACCGTCATGCCGGACCTCCTCTGAGAACGCATGTCAGATCTTGAGGGCCGGCCGCGGCCCCTGCTGGCGCGGCCGCCCGGTCACGCTCCGCCGCCGCGTCGCGGGTCGTCCGGATCCGCTCGGCGCCGTGCCCGCCAACGCCCGGCCAACCTCGATTGCGTCAGCCTAACCCTCGACGCCAGGTCGAGACAGTCCGGGCGTGTCCCGGCGGGCACGTGATCCCCGGCACGCTCGCAGGTCACGACAGCTGACGCCGGTACGCCTCGACGGTGAGCAGGTCGTTCACCGCGTCGGCGGACTCCAGCGCGAGCTCGAACATCCAGCCCTCCCCGTACGGGTCGGAGTTCACCAGCTCCGGGTTGGCGTCCAGGGCCTCGTTGCGGGCCACGACCGGGCCCGTCAGCGGCGCGTAGAGATCGCTGACGCTCTTGGTCGACTCGACCTCCCCGCACGGTTGCCCCCCGGACACCGCGGCGCCAACCTCGGGGAGGGTGACGTAGACGATGTCGCCCAGGGCGTCCTGGGCGTACGCGGTGATGCCGACCCTGGCTCGGTCGCCGACCACCCGGACCCACTCGTGCTCCGTGGTGTACCGCAGGTCGTCGGGGTACTCGAAGTCGGCCATCAGCCGGTGTCCTTTCCTGTGGGCTTGTCCTGTGGGCTTGTCCTGTGGGCATGCCGGTCCCCGTGCCGGTCCCCGACCGCCGGTCGGCTCGGCCGGCGGGTCAGGGCGCCGGCGAGGTGGCCGGTCGAGCGTACTGAGGCGCCTTCTCCGGCACCAAGGCGGAGATCGTGATGCTGTCGTGAGGATGGACGGTCCCCTGAGCGCTCTTGTTCCGCAGTACCTCGAGGACGCCGCCGGGGATCTCCAACGCGGTGCCCAGGGTCTGCGGGTCGCCGATGGCGAGCAGCCGGTAGGGGGGGCTGACGACGGTGCGGTCGACGAGCAGGCCGGCCGGGTCGTCGACGAACGCCGTTCCGGCGACGACCCGCACCGGCCCCAGCTGAATCGCCTCCGCGCCGGCGTCGCGCAGCTCCTGGACGGTCTCCACCAGGTCGGTGGCGTTCACCGCGACGCGCGGGTCGCTGATGTCGAGTTCGATCCCCGGTCCGGTCGCCGGCAGGGTCCCGGCGAGGACGCCGAGCGTGTCCAGCCTCGCCTGAGCCGCCTGCCGGGCGGCGGGCGCCGCGTCCGTCGACGACTTCAGCTGGTCGAGGGTGTGCTGCAGGACCGCCGCCTGCTCGTCGAGCCGCGCCGACTCCTGCGTCACGTTGTCCAGCACGGTGATCAGATCCGACTGCCGCAGCGAGGCCAGGCTCTTCACCTGCGGCTGGCGGATCTGGACGACGATGGAGAACCCGAGGAGGGCCAGCACGACCCCGACGACGAGCTGGGTGCGGGTCGCCCGGGGGACCAACGCGCGACGGAGCGTGCCTCGCCCGGCGTCGACCGGATCGTCACGGACGGCACGCCGAGCGGCCGGGTCGCCGTCCCCGTCATCCCCGCGATCGACCTGGTTGTCGCCGCGATCGGGGTCGTCGTCCGCCGGAGGGCGGCCGTCGGGACGGTCCGGCCCTCGGGGATCGGCGCGGTCAGCCGGGGAGCCGGCTTCGGGGCCCTGGTCCGCGGCTTCGGGGCCCTGGTCCGCGGCTTCGGGGACGGCGTCGGCCTCGTCGACGGCGTCGGCCTCGTCGTCCGCCGGTGCCTGGACCGGGCCGGGGTCACCGCCGGCAGCGGCGTTCCCACCGACCCGGACCGGCCGCCCGGGGGGAGCGTCGCCGTCCAGGGCGGAGGACGGCCGGCCAGGTACCGGTTCGTGACCCATGTCAGGCCTTGAACAGGTGCCGGCGGATGGCGGCGGCATTGGAGAAGATCCGGATCCCGAGCACGACGACGACGCCGGTGGACAGCTGCGACCCCACGCCGAGCTGGTCGCCCAGGTAAACGATCAAAGCGGCCACCACGATGTTCGACAGGAACGAGACCACGAACACCCGGTCGTCGAAGATCCCGTCGAGCATGGCGCGGACGCCGCCGAACACGGCGTCCAGGGCCGCCACCACCGCGATGGGCAGGTAGGGCTGCAGCCAGACCGGGACCGTGGGCTGCAGCACGATGCCGGCGACGATACCGATCACCAGGCCGATCGCGGCGATCACGGACGTACCTCCGTCGAGCTGGGGCTGCCGCTGACGCCCGCCGACGCGTCGGCCGTAACGGTCGTCAGGTCGGTCGCGGCGGGCGACCCGGCGGCGGAGCGGCCGGAGGCAGAAGCGGGTGCGCCGGTGGAGGTTACACCTGCCCGGTGCAGCTGCAGGGAACCGGCACCGGGCAGGCGCAGATCCTGGGATGCCGTGATCGACACTCGGACGCCGAAGTTGTCCCGCAGCGACCGCACGTAGGTGGCCGCCAGCGCCCGGTCGAACTGCGCCTTCAGCTGTTGCGGGTCGCCGATCGCCTGGACCCGGTACGGCGGGAGCAGCGGGCGGAAATCGACCAGGATGGCCGCGCCCGCGGACCGGATGGCCGACAGCGTGGAGAGCCGCCGCCCATTGATCGCGATCGCTTCGGCTCCCGCCGCCCAGAGGCCGTTAGCGACGATCTGCAGGTCATGGTCGAGCACCCGGCCGTCCTCGCTGGTGGACGCTCGCGGGTCGACGGCGGCGCCCTGGGAGTCCACCGACGGCGCATCCTGAAGGCTGATCTCCAGTCCCGGCCCCCGCACCGGCAGCTCTCCGGTGAGCACCCCGAGCTGCTGCACCGTGCGGGCCAGCTCGGCGTCGTGCGGGGAGGTGAGGTGCGCCTGCTGCGCCACCTCGATCTCGGCCCGCAGCCGCTGGATCTGCCGCTGACGGGTGTCCGCGGACGCGGTGCGGCGCCCGATCTCGCGCTCCAGCGCCGTCCGGCCTGCCGACAGGCCGGGCACCGGACGCCGCAGCTCCACCACCCCGCGGGTCACCGCCCACCCGCAGAGCACCGCGATGACGAGGGTCACCACGACGGAGGACCGCCCGGGGCGCCCGGCCGCAGATCTGAGTACGGCCGCACGGGAGTACGCCGGGTCGAGCGGCTGCTCCATCACCTCGCGGAGCAGCCGCATGGACGCGTCCACAGCGTGCGCCGGGTGCCGCGTCACCGGCTCAGGTGGGGCAGACATCGGGTTCATCGTGGCACGTCGGCGGGCGGCCTCCGACGCTCTTGCCCCATCTGTGACCGACAGCTGACGTGCGCCCCCGGGCTCACCAGGAGGAGGCGCGGCCGGTCGGCCGTCACGCCGTGCCCCCGGTGGGCGCCGGACGGATCAGGCTGAACATCTGCCGCGCGTAGAGCCACCCGGCCCACCAGTACAGCGCCGTGCCCCACCAGGCGAAGGCCCACGCCACCGGACGGACGACGCCCCCCACGCCGCCCCCGACCTGGGCCAGGAGTAGCAGCGGGAAGGCGTAGAGGAGGTTGAACGTGGCCGCCTTGCCGAGGAAGTGCACGGGCAGCGGGCCGTACCCGTGCCGCGCGAGTACCGGGATCGTCAGGGCCATCAGCACGTCGCGGCCGACGAGGACGACGACGAGCCACCACGGGATCACGTGCTGCAGGGCGAGCCCGAGCAGGGTCGAGACGATGTACAGCCGGTCCGCCGCGGGGTCGAGGAGCTGGCCGACCCGCGACACCTGGCCCCAGCGCCGGGCCAGGGTGCCATCCAGATAGTCCGAAATGCCGCTGGTGGCCAGCGCGGCCAGCGCCCAGCCGTTGCGACCGGAGAGGATCAACCAGAAGAACGCCGGGACCAGCAGCAGACGCAACAGACTGAGCGCGTTCGGGATCGTCAGCACCCGATCGACGACCTCGTCGTCGCGGCTCACGCCGACCTCCCCTGCCCGTCTCCCCGCCTGCCACCCGCGGCTCTGGAAGCCTAGTGCCCGCCGTCGACAGCCAGCGGGCGCCCCCGGGCCCACCTCGCCGCCGTGCGCCGTTGGCCTGGCGGAAGCGGCGAGCGCTGGAACAATCGAGCGCTGGAACAATCGGGATCTGCGGGGCGGTGGTGCCCCGGGCCCGGGGGCGCCCACGCCCACGAGGGGGTGCGATGGCACGTACGAACCCGTCGTCGTCCGGCAGCAGCGGGCCGAGAGGGCGGGTCTGGCAGCTGGTGGCCGCCGCGGTCACCCTCGTCGCGGTGATCTTGCTGGCGCTCCTGGTCGTGCTGAACCGGCAGGGGCGCCTGACCTTCGGGGCGGCCTCGACGTCCACGGTCGGCGTCACCACCACGGCTCCCTGGGTGACGACGACGGTCACCGCGACGGGATCGGTGGCCGCAGCGCCGGCCTCCCTCAGCCCGGCCACCGCGTCCAGCGGCGTCGCACCGGCGAGCGGGGCCG
>DATDMG010000521.1:0-12216 GCA_036518955.1 Kineosporiaceae bacterium
GGAGCGAGCTGCCCTCGAACGCGGCAACGCCTGGATCGCGGAACGCTATGCGCACCGGGTGGCACAGGCTCTGGCCGGCGCGCGGGCCATCCGTTGGGCGCTGGTCGAGGTGCAGCGGGCGATGGGGGAAAATCCGGCACCCGGTGAGGCTGAGGAGGGCGCCGGGCCTGCGTTAGTGTGACATGTGGCCACCGAGCCGGACCCAAGCTTCGAGGCGCTTCTGTCGTATCTGAAGGAGAGCCGTGGCTTCGATTTCACCGGGTACAAGCGAGCCAGCCTGACCCGTCGCGTCCACCGCCGGATGGAGCAGATCGGGATCGCCGATGTCGGCGACTACCTGGATCACCTCCAGGTGCACCCCAACGAGTTCACCGCGCTCTTCGACACGATCCTGGTCAACGTCACCGAGTTCTTCCGCGACCCGGAGGTGTGGGAGCACCTTCGGCTCGACATCGTGCCCGCCCTGCTGGCCGGCAAGGGGCCCAGCGAACCCATCCGGGTCTGGGCGGCCGGCTGCGCGTCGGGCGAGGAGGCGTACACCCTGGCCATCGTTCTGGCCGAGGCGATCGGCATCGAGGACGTCCGGGACCGGGTGAAGATCTACGCCACCGATGTGGACGACAACGCGCTCGCCCAGGGGCGGCAGGGCTCCTACGGCCCGCGCGAGATCCGCAACGTGCCGGCGGAGCTCCTCCAGAAGTACTTCGAGGTACAGGGGCAGCACTACATCTTCAGCAAGTACCTGCGCCGCGCGGTCATCTTCGGTCGCAACGACCTCGTGCAGGACGCCCCGATCAGCCGGATCGACCTGCTGGTGTGCCGCAACGTGCTGATGTATCTCAACGCGGAGACGCAGGGGCGCATCATTCGCCGGTTCCACTTCGCGCTGGCACCCGGTGGCCTGCTCTTCCTCGGCAGGGCCGAGATGTTGCTCGGGCACTCGCCGCTGTTCACGCCGGTCGACGTCCGACGGCGTTTCTTCCGCAAGGTCAACGGACGCCGCTCGATCCCGGACATGGCGGCCCTGGCCGCCGACGACCCCGCGCTCGACGAGACCGCCCTCGCGCTGCAGGCGCTCCGGGAGGAGGCGATGCTGGCCGCCCCCGCGCCGCATATCGTGGTCACCGCCGACGGGCGGGTCGCGATGGTGAGCCGGCAGGCCGAGTTCCTGTTCGGCGTCTCCTCCCGGGACGTCGGGCGGCAGCTGCGGGATCTGGAGATCTCCTATCGGCCGGCCGAGCTGCGTGGCTACATCGAGCAGGCCCGGTTGGACCGGCACACGGTCCGGGTCCGCGACCTGGAATGGATGCGCGGGCCCGACCTGGTGCGGCTGGAGATCCAGCTCACCCCGTTGGTGGACCGGGACGCCAACTATCTCGGCGTCTCGATCGTCTTCCAGGACGTCACGGACGAGTGGCGGTTGCGGGTCGAACTGGAGCAGACCAACCGGCAGCTCGAGACCGCGTACGAGGAGCTCCAGTCCACCAACGAGGAGCTGGAGACGACGAACGAGGAGCTCCAGTCCACGGTCGAGGAGCTGGAGACGACGAACGAGGAGCTCCAGTCCACCAACGAGGAGCTGGAGACCATGAACGAGGAGCTCCAGTCCACCAACGACGAGCTGCAGGCCATCAATGACGAGCTGCGCGAGCGCACCGATGAGATCCACGACGCGAACAGCTTCTTGGAGGCGGTGCTCACCGGGCTCCGCGCCGGTATCGCCGTCCTCGATCGTGATCTGCAGATCCGGGTCTGGAACCGGCACGCGGAGGATCTCTGGGGGCTGCGCAGCGACGAGGCGGTGGGCAGACCCTTCCTGAGCCTGAACATCGGGCTGCCGGTCCGGCAGCTGAGCCCCGAGGTGCTGCAGGTGGTGTCCGACGAGGGGGACGGCTTCGAGGTCGTCGTCCCGGCCGTGAACCGGTTCGGCCGGGACATCGGCCTGCGTGTGGTGGGCAGCCCCCTGCGTGGCGACGGGAGGCGGGTGCGGGGGGCGATCCTGGCGATGGACACGCTGCCGAACGCGGAGAGCCCGGACGCCGAGTGGAACGGCAAGCTGTGAGCTCAGGACGACCCGGCCCGGTCGGTGACCGGGGCCCGCAGGGCCACCGCGACCGCGGCGACCACGAGCACGCAGGCGGCGGTGAGCACGGCCGCACTCACGCCGTCCACGAAAGCCTGGTGCGCCTGCTGCACCAGCCGGACGCCGGCGGCGCCCAGGCGGTGGACCTCCGGTGAGCGGGTGAACGCGACGGACGACTGGATCCGGTCGGCCGCCTGCGCGGGGAGCCCGGCGACGGCGGCAGCCATGCCGTCGCGGTAGTGCTGGTTCAGCACACTGCCGAGGACGGCGATGCCGAGGGCGCTGCCCAGCTCCCGCGCCGTGTCGTTCACCGCGGAGGCCACGCCCTGTCGGTGCGCGGGAAGCGACCGGGTGATCGCCGTGGTGGCCGGCGTCCCGGCGAGCGCCATCCCGGCGGCGAACAGGACCAGGCCCACCACGAACACGCCGTAGGTGAGCGTCGTCCCCAGCCGGGCCAGCACGACGAAGCCCGCGGCCATCGAGAGCAGGCCGACCGGCGCGAGCCGCCCGAACCCGACGCGCTCGGCCAGGGCGGGCGCGCGACGAGCCAGCGGGATGAGGACGAACGGCAGCGGCAGCAGGGCGGCGGCCGCCCGCAACGGCGAGTACCCCACGACGAACTGCAGGTACTGCAGGGCGATGAAGAAGAACCCGAAGGCCGAGAAGAACTGGATCGTGATCGTCAGTGACCCGGCCCCGAAACCGCGCAGCGCGAACAGCCGCGGATCGAGGAGCGGGTGCGGCGCCCGGATCTCCCAGGCGACGAAGGCGACGAGGGCCACCAGACCGGTGAGCAGTGCGCCGAGAGTCAGGGCGTCGGACCAGCCGCGGTCGGGGCCCTCGATGATCCCGCACACCGTCATCGAGACGGCGACCAGTGACAGCGCGGCACCCGGCAGGTCCAGCGGGGGTGGGGCGTCGTCCGCGGACCGGGGGACGACGGCGAGGGTACCGGCCAGGGCGATCGCGGCCAGGGCGACGTTCAGGCCGAAGAACGCGTTCCAGCGGAAGTACTGCAGGAGCAGTCCGGTGCCGAACAGGCCGAGGACGGCCCCGCCTCCGGCCACCCCGACCCAGACCCCGATCGCGCGCGGTCGCTCGGCCTCGGGGAAGGATGTGGTGATCACTGAGAGCGTGGTGGGCATGATCCCTGCCGCGCCGGCGCCCATCAGCGCGCGGACGGCGATGAGCTGGTGCGGATCGTCGGTGACCATGCCGAGCGCCGCGGCGACTCCGAACACCACCAGCCCGATGGCGAGCAACTCCTTGCGGCCGTACCGGTCTCCGAGGGCGCCGGCCAGCAGGAGCAGCCCCGCGAAGACGACCGTGTAGGCGTCGACGATCCAGGTGAGCTGGGTCTGCGTGGCCTGGGTGTCCCGGGCCAGGCTGGCGAGTGCCACGTTCAGGCCGCTGACCGCGGAGACCACCGCCATCAGGGCCAGCGCGACGACTGCCAGGACGGCGCGGGTGCGGCCGGGCGACAACAGCGGGTGGGCCGCTGGGCGGGCGAGGTTCGCCGCCGCGGCGTCGAACGCAGGGGTGGACATCGGGCTCCTCCGGGGACTCTGTTTTCATCACTTGCTGAAAGCAGAGTATTCATCGGTCGATGAAAGTCAAGCACCCGGCGACCGAGGTCTGCCTTTCGGGCTGCGGCCGGGTGCCGGCTGGGGCACCATCGGCGGGGTACCGGCCGCTCGGGCGGCGCCGCTGAGTCGACCGGAGGCGACCATGAAGATCGGGCTCCACCTGCCACGGCTGACGTACCCGGGCGGTCCCGCGACGCTCGGGGCCGATCTCGCCAGGATCGCGCGGGGCGCCGACGACGCCGGCGTCGACCGGGTCAGCGTGATGGATCACGTCTGGCAGATCGGCCCGCACGGCCCCGTCGAGCAGGACATGCTCGAGGCGTACACGACGCTCGGGTTCCTGGCGGCGCACACCTCCCGGGTCAGCCTGCTGACGCTGGTCACCGGCGTCACCTACCGGGAACCGGGGTTGCTCGCGAAGCTGGTCACCACGCTCGACGTGCTCTCCGGCGGGCGAGCCATGCTCGGCATCGGCGCCGCCTGGAACGAGGACGAGGCGCGCGGGCTCGGGCTGTTCTTCCCGCCGACGGCGGAGCGGTTCGAGCGCCTGGAGGAGGCCCTGCAGATCTGCCTGCAGATGTGGTCCGGCGACGAGGGCCGCTACGACGGCAAGCACTACCACCTGGCCCGCACGCTGAACTCGCCGCAGCCGATCACCCGGCCGCACCCGCGCATCCTGATCGGCGGCGGGGGCGAGCAGAAGACCCTCCGCCTGGTCGCCCGCTACGCCCACGCCTGCAACCTGTTCCCCGGTCCCGACGTGGCGCACAAGCTGGACGTCCTGCGGGAGCACTGCCGGCGCGAGGGTCGCGACTACGACGACATCGAGAAGACGGTGGTCTTCGGGTTCGATCTCGGCCCCCGGGGGGAACGGGTGGAGGAGACCCTGACCCAGCTGCGCAGCCTCGCCGACCTGGGGATCCAGGTCGCGCACGGCCGGTTGGAGGCGGTCCACGACCCGGCGGCGCTCGAGCTGCTGGGGGAGCGGATCGTCCCGGAGGTGGCGAGCTGGTGAGGGCGGCCGCGCGGCCGGGGGCGCATGGTGTACGAGTAGGGGGTGGTCACTGCGCAGACACTGCCCGCCCATCGCCGTCCGCTCCTGCTCCGCCAGGCCGCGCTCGGCGGGTTCGAGGATCCCGGGCCACGGTCGCTGCCCGCTCCCGACCCGGTGATGCGCTGGGGGCGTCCTGTCCTGCTGCCGATGAGCTCGGTGATGCGGGCGGTCACGACCGAGCCGGTGATCTCCCTCACCTACGACGACGGGCCGAACCCGGACCAGACCCCGGCCCTGCTCGACGTCCTCGCCGAGCGCCGGGCGCGGGCCACGTTCTTCGTGCTCACCGACCGGGCCGAAGAACACCCTGAGATCGTCCGCCGGGCGCTGGCCGAGGGCCACGAGGTGGAACTGCACGGCATCGACCACGCCCGCCTCACGGACGTGAGCGGCCGCGAGGCCTTCCGTCGGATCCGACTCGCCCGGCGGCGGCTGGAGGGAATCACGGGACGTCCGGTCCGGTACTACCGCCCCACGTACGGGGCCATCGGGGCGACCGCGTTCGTCGGCGTCCGCGCGCTCGGACTCCAGACCGTGATCTGGTCAGCGTGGGCCCGGGACTGGTCGGAGGCGCCGGCCCAGGAGGTCGCCGACCGCGTCGTCGGCGCGCTGCACCCGGGAGCCGTGGTCCTGCTGCACGACACGACGGACGACGCCCAGGCGCTCCGGACCGGGCCCGCCCCGACGTTCTCCCGCGCGGACGTGACCCGCCGCGTCCTCGACGGGATGCGGGCCGGTGGGTACACCTCGGTACCGGTGGGGGAGCTGCTCCGGGGGCGCACCGCCGTCCGCTCGGTGACCGTGCAGCGCCCGCGCATCCCGGGACGGGGCTGACCATGACCATGCAGCCGCTGCCCCTGGGATCCCCTGCCGACACCTCGCCGACCCGGCCCCCGCGGTGGATCGTCGTCGCGGACTCGCCGTTCCTGCCCGCGCACGGCGGCGGGGAGCGCGAGCACCTCGGGTTCGTCCGGGCCGCCGCGCGGAGCGGCCGGCTGGCCCTGCTCGTCGTGCCGGGTGCCGCGGACGGCGACATTCCCGCCTACCAGGACGAACTCGGTGACGTCCCGGTGGTGGTGACCGCCCGGCGGACGACACCGTTGATGCTGCTGCACCCGACCAAGCCCTATGTGGTCGCCTCCCGGCCGGCTCCCCGCTGGTTGGCGGCCCGCGCCGCCGCGCTGGCGCCGGACGCCACCGGGGTCGTCGTGTTCTCGTACAAGTCCCGGGCCCTCGGCGAGGCGCTGTCCCGACGGCTCGACCTGCCCGCCGTGATCCGCCAGCACAACCGGGAGGGGGCGTACCACCGGAGCCTCGCCGCCGGGACGCCCGGGCCGCGCGGGTGGGCGCTCACCTGGGAGGCGTTGCGGATCGAGCACGACGAGCGCCGCCTGGGGCGCGCCGACTGGATCACCGGGACCGCGGACATCTCCCTCGCGGACGCGCAGTGGCGCCGCAGCACCGGTGCGCATCGCGTCGTCCATGTGCCCCCGTTCGCGTCGGTCCCGGCGGCCCAGCGAGCGGCGGGTGAGACCGCGGCGCCCGGTGAGACCGGGGCGCCCGCTGAGACCGGGGCGCCCGGTGAGGCCGGGCCGCCGCGCGTGTTGTTCCTCGGCGCCCTCGACATCGCCACCAACACGGACGCCGTCTCCTGGTTCCTCGACACGGTCTGGCCGCAGGTGCTCGCCCGGCACGCCACGGTCGTGCTCGACGTGGTGGGCCGCCGCCCGTCGGCGGCGTTCCGGGACGCGGTCGCCGCGTACCCCCGGGTCCGGCTCGAGGCCGACGTCCCTGACGTGGCTCCCTACCTGGCCCGGGCGGCCGTGGCGGTGAACCCCGCGGTGTCCGGCTCCGGGGTGAACATCAAGCTGATCGAGTACCTGGACGCCGGGATCCCCCTGGTCAGCACGTCACTGGCGACCCGAGGCCTGCCGCTCGCCCCGGGGGACGACCTGGAGATCCAGGACTCCGGCTCCGGTTTCGCGGACGCCGTCCTGCGGCTCCTGGAGCACCCTGACGCCGCCCGGGCGATGGCCCTGCGCGGGCAGGCGCACCTCCGGGAGCTCCTCGATCCGGCTGCCAACCTGGCACGGATCGACGGCCTGCTCGCGCGCTGACCCGCGTCGCCTCGGCCTCGACGGCCGGTCAGCCGCGTGCGGCGGTCAGGTGGGGTGCCGCGCCCCAGAGCTTGCGGTATTCCGCGGCGGCCTTCGGGTTGGCGGCGGAGTCCCAGATCGCGGAGCCGAGGCTGTCCGCGGCCTCGTTGAAGTAGTTCTCGTACAGCAGGATGTCCTTGTTCTGCAGGAAGAAGCCGTACATCGAGTAGATGAAGAACGGGTTGTCGCCCGAGCCGTCCTTCGACGTCGATGTCAGGCCCCACTCGGGGATCGCCAGCTTCTTGTGGTGGGCGCGGGCGAAGTCGGCGACGTCGGCCAGGCCGGCCGCGTTGGCGGGTCGGAGAGTGCGCTCCCACTCACCGCCGTTGCGCGACTTCACCGTGTACGAGTCGTAGTGGTCACAGCCGACGACGTCGACGACGTCGTCACCGGGATAGAGCCTGGTGAGGCTGTCCATCCGGTCCTTGCCGCCCTCGAGAGCCTTGCCACAGGTGATGTCGAAGCCGAACACCAGCGTGGGGGCGACGGTCTTCATCACCGACTGGACGTGCCGCCAGGCCGCCTTGTAGTCGTCCGCGCGGTCCGCGTCGGCGCCCCACGGGAACCAGGTGCCGTTCGCCTCCAGCCCGATCCGGACGAAGGCGTCGGGGCGGTGGTGGTGCAGCAGTATCCGGGCGACGGCCTGGAACACGTCGTCGTGCTTGCCGGCTGCCACGTCCGCGAGCGTGCCGGAGTCGTTCTTCGGCAGCAGCGGCAGGCCGTACGAGATCCGGCCCTTGAACGCGTCCAGCGTGCTCACGTGCCACTCGGAGCCCTTGAGCTGCTCCCAGGTGTCGTAGGCGGGGTAGGTGGTGACGACGTCCGCGGTCTGGCCTCGCCAGGTACCGAAGGTGTCGATCCGGTTCACCGAGATCCCGCCGCCCGTCCACGCGCCGCTCAGCCAGGTCCGGCCGGCGGGCAGCGCGGCCGCCTTCCCGGTGGTCGACGGCGTGCCGGACGGCGCGTCGTCCAGTTGCGACCCGTGCAGTGTGAGCGCGACGACGGTGATCCCCGCCCCGAGGACGAGCAGGACGCCGATGGCGGCGGACACGAGGAACGCGGGCGACCCGGCGCCGCGGCGCCGGCGCGGGCCGGAGGGCGGGCTGTCGATGCTCGGGGGCGTCCCGTTGACCGGGCCCTGGGTGGGGGCGGCGAATGCCTGCGTCGGCTGATCCGCGAAGGCACCCGGCCGCGTCGGGTAAGCCGCCGATCGAGTCGGGTGGCCGGCCGGTTGGGTGGGGTACGGCGAGGACTGGGAGGGCTGGGTGGGGTACGGCGAGGGCTGGGTGGGGGACGACTGCCCCGTGGAGGCCCTCGGCGCCTGACCCGGGGGCTGTGCCCACTGCGGTACCGGTCTGGTCGTCGGGTCGTCACGAGAGCCGTCCAAGGACATGCCCGTCATGCTAGGCGGCGGCCGGTTAACGCGTGGCCCGGCGCACCCAAACCGTGATCATATAGCTTGGCTCTGATCATGCGCGTGGGTCGCTCCCTGGCCCGCGGCGTCCAGGTTCTGGATGTCCCGGGCCACCTGCTCCCAGTCGGCCCCGGGGGACAGCTGGCCGATCTCCATGTGTGCCGCGAGGCACGGCTTGGCGGCCAGGTAGAGCCGGCGCCGGCTCGGCCGGCGGTGGGAACGGAGGTTGGTCGCCAGCAGGAACGGTGCCAGGGAGGCGTTGCGCACCCGCTCCTTCGCCGACTCGCCCTCGAGGCCGGCCAATTGGCGCAGCAGAGGACCGTAGTGGTGCGGTTCGAATCCCTGGATCGCGACAGCGGTGTCGTGGTCCCGGTACATGGTCTTGTGTGGAATCATGCAGAATCGGAAAATCCGGTAATCCTCACGTAGTGCCTTCGCACGGCCACCGAACGTGCTGGCGGTGCTCAGCAGTCGCCGCCATTCCTGACCGTCGACCATCGCGGGTGACGGTGCCCACCAATTGCGCGGTTCGGGCGGGCCGTCAGGGTCGGCCTCCTCCGGCGAATAGCCACCATAGAGCGCAAAATAGTCGACCTCGGGCATCGCCTCGGCGGCAGCGATCAAGCGGGTGAAGGCCTCCGGCCGGTACAGGTAGTCGTCCTCGCTGTACCAGACGACGTCGCCGTCCGCCCAGTTCAGCCGCTGGGGCATCTGCAGGCTGAAGACGTACGACCGCCGCATGCCGACGCCGGGAAGCTGGATGATCCGCCCGTGCGGGCGCATCAGCTCGAGCAGGTCGTCCGGCATTGGTCCGTCATTCACAAAAATGATCTCGGACTGGTCGCGGGTCTCGGCTGCGGCCCGTAGGAACGATTGGAGCCCGAGCTTCTTGCTGAAGAACGAGGGCCGGTTCTTCATGTTCTGGCCACCGTAGGCCCGATAGACCAGGTGCAACAAGACGGTGTCCTCCAGGTGAGCGGGGGCGGACCTGCGGCTCCAACGGTAGCGCACGCCGTTGCGCCCTCTGCCCGGGCTTGTCCCGCGGTGGCGGAAGCCGGTTGCGGTGGACCGCTCAGGGAGTTCCCCACGGCTCCACGTGCCCCCCCTCGGGCGGCGCGGGGGTGGCTCCCCCGGACGGCGCGGGTGTCCCCGGTGTTTCGCCGGGCCGGGATGCGGGCGGCGAGCCCCCGGCGGCCTCTCCCTTGCGCTCCGCGAGCGCCCGCCGCAGTTCCTCCGACGCCTGCCCCAGGGTGGCGCCCAGGGCCTCCAGCAGGGAGTGCCCGACCTGCCGGACGTCCGCCTGCACGGCCTTGTCCCGGGCGGCCGTGCCGAGGGCCTCGAAGGTGTCCTGCAGGGCTCCGCCCATCCGCCGGGCGGCGTCCGCGAGCTCCTGGCGCGACTGCTCGGACTCGGGGCCGCGCTGGGCCTCGTAGTGGACCTTGAGCTTGCGCCCCAGCTCGGTCAGCTTGTCCCCGGTCTCGTTCCACGCCCCACGCGCATCTGCCATGCCCCACACCTACCCCGGTTCGGGTGGCGGCGCCAGGGGTGGCCGGTGTCGGATTTCTGCTGGTTGCCGGGTTGAGTAGGGTTGGGTGGTCGGCGAAGGGAGGGGCGTAGTCACCATTGAGGGGCACTGCAGTCTGCAGTCACTCCTTGTCTGGGCACAGTACGGACGGTAGCGTAGCGAACTCCGGTATCCGTGCAATTCGGGCGAGAGGCGCTAACCGTGACGGTCAAGTAGAGGTTTACTGCCCGCGCGGCGATTCGCTTGCCGGATCACGGCCGCGGTCTGGCACGATTTCAGGGGATCGATGACGATGAGCATCGGCTCGGTTGCCGTTGTGACCGGGTTCGTCCTAGATGGTCTGCCCTTGGGAGGGCGAGATGGCAGGATCGATCGGGGCGTCGGTCGAGAGCGTGGTGCGGGCGGCGTCCGGCCCCACCGTCAACACCAACGGCGTCGTGGAGTGGGGCGTCAAGAACATCTTGCCGCTGCTCCTGCTCGTGATCGGGATCTCGATCATCGCCAGCGCCCGCAAGGGGAGGATGTCCGAGAACGCCAACACGCTCACCAACGTGGTGATCGGTTCGGCGGTGATCGGGAGCGCCGCGCTGCTGTTCGCGTTCGCGACCTCGCTGAGCAGCCTCCTCTTCGGGGGCTGAGTCATGCGCGTCGCGCCGGACGACGAGGTGTACCGGGTCAACACGGTCTGGCTGGGGCCTCGCGGGCTGACCTTCCCCTGGACCGCCCGCTACCTCGCCTACGCGGTCTGGCTCGTCACCTTCCTCGTCGTGATCGGATTCGAGGCGGTCACCCCGCTGTCGGTGGGCGTCCCGCCGACGTGGGAGGTCGTCATCACCACGCTGTTCACCTACGCCGTGATGGGCTTCGTCGACCACGACCGCCCCGTGGCGGCCGTCTGGCAGACCTTCATCGCCGATCTCTCCGCACCCCGTGGGGTGACCTCGAGGACCATGGTCACTTCGACGCGTAGGGTGCGTATCAGGCAGTCGCGGTATCGCGAACTGCAAGGGTCGGGGCGCGGCCGGCGGGGAGTGTTCGCCCGGCTGCGTCCCCGGAAGGTCCCCCGGAAGGTCGGTTGATGGCGGCACGTTCCCGATCGGGGGCCGGCTCTCGCCGCGAGGCGCGGCTTCCCCTGGCCTTGCGTCGGATCGACGGCAACCTGGCCTTCGGCTCCGGCGGCACCTGGGCCTGGTTCTGGGTGCCCACCGAGCGCTGGGCGTTCCGTCCGGACGGCGAGCGCTCGAACCTGGTCGTCGACCTGGCCTCGCGGGTGGCAGCCCTCGCGGGTCGTCAGCTGCACCTGCGGGTGACCTCCCGGCCCTACCCGGCGGCAGCCTGGGCCCGCGCCCTGGACCAGCGGACGCCGCAGCCGCTGCGGACGGCCGCCGGCCCGAGCTGGGCGGACCACCTGGTGCGTGCCCAGCGGCACGTGCGGGCCTCCACGATGGCGGACAAGGAGGTCTACCTGGGGGTCCGGCTCGTCGACCCGGGCAGCCTGGGCGGCGGCCTCGGCCGGCTGTTCGGCGGCCACACCCGGGGGCCGAACCGGGAGCGGATCGAGCGGGACGCCGCGCTGGTCGCCGAGACGGTGGCGGGGGCCGGGCTGCTGGCCCGGCCGGCCGAGGCGGTCGAGCTGGAGTGGCTCCTGCACCGGTCGCTCGGGCTCGGGCTGCCCGCGCCCGGGCCGCTGTCACCGGTCCGCGACGGCACCTGGGAGTCGGAGGATCTCTTCGAGATCAGCGACACGGTCGCGTTCGAGGCCGAGCCCTTCGGTCAGACCGTGAAGATCACCCGGCGGGGCACCGGGCTGGCGCCCGTCGTCCGGCACGCCGCCGTGATGACCATGGGGCGGGTGGAGACCGTCGAGGTCCCGGAGACCGCGCAGGACCCGTGGCTCGCCCAGACCGACCGGATGCCCTTCGGTGTCGAGTGGTCGATCCGGCTGGACGTCCTCGACGGGCAGCAGGCCCTGGACGCCGTCGCCCGCAAGCTGCTCGTCGTCCGGGACATGCAGCGCCACTACCGCGAGCACGACCTCGACGAGCCGCTCGCCCTGGAACGGCAGGCCCGGCAGGCCCGGGAGATGCAGGACGCGATGTCGTCCGGTGGTGACGTGGCGGGCTGCCGGGTGCACGGCTGGTTCCGGATGGCGGTCGCCGCCGACACCGAGGAGGCGTGCCTGGAGCGGGTGCGCGCGCTCACCGACGTGTACCGCAAGCGCCGGATGACCGTCGTCCTGCCGAAGGGCCAGTTCGGCCTGCTGCGCGAGTTCGTGCCGGGCGAGCCGCTGTCGTCGACGGCGTACCGTCGGCGGCTGCCGGTGATCTACTTCGCCGCGGGGATGCCGCACGCGTCGTCCCGGTTGGGTGATCGGCGCGGCCCCTACATCGGGCACACC
>DATDMG010000522.1:0-3371 GCA_036518955.1 Kineosporiaceae bacterium
CCTGGTTGTCCTGCACCCGGACCGGCATCGCGGTGGTGGTGGTCACCGCCGGCAGCACGCCGCCCGCTCCGCCGCCGGTCCAGGCGATCGCCCAGGTGATCGTCGCCGTCACCTGATAGACCTCGCCGGGCTGGGACGTGGAGGAGCGGGTGTAGGTGTAGCCACAGGTGGGGGAGACCGCCGCGGCGTTCATCCCCTCCCGCCACGGCGTCCCCGGACCCGCGCACGTCACCTGACCGGCGCCGTCCCCCATCGCCCAGACCACGCGTGACGGCGTCGCGGTCGCCGTCACCGTCAGTCCCGCGACGCCCGCGCTCGCCGACCGCGGGCGCCAGGTCCCCGTCTCGATCCACAACCAGGTCGGTACCCGCACCAACTGGCTGCCAGCCGGGCTGAGCCGCACCACCGGATCCAGCAATCCCAGCCGTGAGGCGGCCTGCTGCGCCAGCGTCGCCGGAGATACAACCGGCCCCGGCACCGCGCCTGCGGGCAGCCACTGGGTAGCGCCGCCGGTGCCGGGAAGCCCCGGGCACACCGAGTCGTACCAGCCCCCTGGGCCACTGCCCGCGCCGCCCAAGAGCGCCTGTGAGGCAGCGGTCGGCGGCGTGGCCGCGGGCTTGTAGTAGCAGTGGTCATTACCCAGCCAGCCCAGTTGCGGGTCGTAGCACGGCGTGGGAGCCCCGTGCAGGTTCTGGCACACCCGGCCGCCGTCGCTCACGGAGCGTTTCGACACCGCGTACCCGACGCCGACAGCGGCGGACGAGGCCGGCACGGTGGCCCGCACGTCGCAGCCGGCCTGAGGACGCTGATCGCAGGTGACGTAGCCGTACCCATCCCCGGCGTAAGCAGGTCCCGTGGACGCCATCACGAGCAGGGAAGAAAGGGCCGTCGCTGCCACCGTTGTGAGGACGGCTGACCAGACCCTGCGCGGCGTCGACGGAGGTGAGCTCAACAGGTCCCCACCCCCTGGACCTGGAGGTGAGTCACCTTCCACGCCCCGTCGAGCAGGCCGACCGTCGCGGTGGCGCGGTGGCGCCCGCCCGGGGTGTTGTCCTGGAGCTCACCGGTGCGCTTGTAGTTGAGCCAGTGGGTGCCATCCATGCAGTCGCTGATACTGACCGCCACAGGGTGGTCGGCTGGGGTGAGGCTGGTGACCTGGGGGTCGAAGGTCGGCTGCCCCTTCATGACCACGTTGTCCTTGTAGGCGTCGTACAGGCCGCTGACCAGCAGTTGCAGGGCCTGCTGTGCAGCGTGACGAGCCAACGCCGGTGACTGGTAGTCGGCGGTCTTGCCGGCCTCGACCATGTCGGCCCACATCGCCCTGTAGGTGGCCAGGGCGACGGCGCGGGGATCAGCCGCCGCGTCCGACATCGACGGCGACTCGACCGAACCGCTGGAGACCGTGACTGGGGCGCTCGAAGCCGATGTGGGCAGCGAACGCGAAGGCGAGCCGGACGGCGCGCCGCCGGAGCACGCTGACAGCCCGAGCAGGCAAGCAGCGATGACGCCTACGTGAGTCTTGTCGGCGCGCATCCTCAGCCCCTTCAGGTCGTCCTCAATGGTTCGAGGTATTTGATACCTCACAAACCATCGTTCACCGCAACGTATATGAACAATCAGTAACTGTCGCCGATCTCCGAGGCGGCGCGCAGCGCCCTCTTGCTTCGTTCTCAGGGTGGTGAGTGGGGCCTTGAATCCGGAGCTGTGGTGCTTGTCTACTTGCGAGTACGGCTCGCCGACCTGCCCTCGTGCCGCTGCCATGTCTGCGAGCCGACATCCCTTCGTGTCCGGACGAGCTGTCAAGGTGAGTCACCGTGGGTGACCTCGGTCGCAGAATGGCGGCCCGCCGGATCTTGAGGTCGGCATCCTGTCGGGGTCCCGCCCGGGGGTAGCCGAATGATCATCACGGTTCAGCGGCGAATGATCCGGGTCGGCGTGCGGCTACCACACGAGGGCGGATGCTCCTGCCACCACACCCGCGGCGGCGCCCTGCTTCTTCCCCGCGACCCAGTACACGCATCCCACGACCACCTGGAGATCGCCAGGATCACGAAGCTTCAGAGATCAACTATCGCATGCGATGGCCTGGCTCGGCACGACCCTCTCCCAGGCGCGTAGGGCTGACTGCTCACCGAGGACCTGCGGGCCAGCCGGACAGGCTCACCGCACTCGACGGAGGTGACGGTCACGGCCACCGCAAAGGGGCCACCGCCAGCGGCGATCATGCACACCATGCTGCCGTTCTACGACTTCCCGGCCGAGCACTTGATCCACCCGCGCACGAGCAACCCATCGAGTCGACCTTCGCGACGGTACGTCGGCGGACCATGGTCACCAAGGGCCGGGCTCGAAGGCCGCCGTCGCGGAGCTGATGCGCTCGGCCTGAGAGATCAGGGTATGAGGACCTGGCGGATCCTCCTCGCTGACTACCGCAGGGCGCTGAGGACGTTCACGTCGTCATGCCGTGCTGCATCTGGCTCTACGTCTTCAAGGAGAGTTATCCAAGAGCCCCTGGGCCTGCGACGTCCGGGTCGCTGGACGGCGCCCGGGGCGGTGTGCAGGCAGGCACAGCTGTGCCGAGACCATCCCGACAACCCCTACCACCGCCCACAGGACCCACGGGGCGACGGCGTAGAGCGCGCCGCCGACGAGGGGACCCAACCCGGTGCCGACGGCGAACGTCGCCCCGTACAGACCCTGGTAGCGCCCCACCATTCCGGGTGGGGACAGCCCGCCGAGGTGGGCGTTGGCCACCGAGGAGTACATCATTTCTCCGAGCGTCCACAACAGGACGGTCGCGGCCAGCCAGACCACCTCGGTGGCCAGGCCGGTCAGCGCCAGGCCGATGCCGGTGAAGACGTTCCCCACGGCCAGGACGTACTCGGCGCGGCGCTTCACCACCACGCCCGCGGTGGGCAACTCCAGCAGCAGGACGAGGACGCCGTTGAGCCCGATCAGCAGGCCGAAGTCGGCGGCGGTGAGCCCCACGCCAGCGATGTGCAGAGGCAGCCCGACCGTCGACTGGACGTAGACGAACTCCGCGGTGAGCGTCATGAGCAGGAACCGGCGCAGCCTACGGTCGGCCAGTGCCTCCCGGTAGCCACCCCGCGATCCGGCCGCCTCGGTCGCGTCCTCGGCACCGGGGTCCCGACCACCGGTGGCGGCCGCCTCACGCGGCAGGAACAGGGCGGAGGCCCCGAACAGCAGGGCGGCCCCGGCGTTGGCGAAGAATAGGGCGGCGTAGGATCGGGTGGCTACGAGACCGCCAGCCAGCCCGCCCAGAGCGGCGCCGACGTTGATCGCGAACCGGAAGACGGCGAAGGCGGCCACCCGTTGCTGATTGGTCGTCACCGAGTCCACCAGTACGGCCG
>DATDMG010000523.1:0-3781 GCA_036518955.1 Kineosporiaceae bacterium
GGTGCTGGCCGATCGGTGGAACGTCGGGTTCACCGACATCGGCGGCGGGCGGGGGATGCTCGGCCAGGTCGAGGGCCGCACCGGCGACGACGTCGCGTACTGGCTGGCCATGCACACCCCGGCCTGGCGCGACCGGATCCGGCACGTCGCGATCGACATGTGCACCGTGTTCGTCTCCGCGATCCGCCGCTACCTGCCGCACGCGACCATCGTGGTAGATCACTTTTATGTCGACCTCCGGGTTATGCCGATGTCGCGGTCGTCTGTCCTGGTGAGGTCGGTGCCGGCTGCCCGGAGGTCGGCATAATCAGATGCTCTGGAGGAAGGCGAGGAGCTTGTCGTCCGTGGCGCGGTAGCGGCCTGGTTCGGTGCCGGTCGGGGTGGTCCGGTTCATCGCGTTCTCCTTGAGTTTCATGTCGGCGTGCAGATAGATCTGCGTGGTCTCAAGGCGTTCGTGACCAAGCCATAACGCGATGACCGTGCTGTCGATGCCTGCGGCAAGTAGGCGCATCGCCGCGGTGTGTCTCAAGGTGTGCGGCGTGACGGTCTTGGTGCTCAGCGTCGGGCACGTCGTAACGGCGATCGCGGTGTGTTGGGAGAGGCGGGTCGCGACCGCGTCGCGGCTCATCCTGGTCCTCGTGCGGGTAGGGAACACGATGCCTGTCTGGTTGGCCAGGGCGGCGGTGTAGCTGCGCAGGACGGCGACGGTCTGCGGGTCGAGCGGTGTAGTTCGCGTCTTGCGGCCCTTGCCGTGACAGACCACGTGCGCGGCGGTGCCGAGGTGCAGATCGTTGAACGTCAGCCCGGTCAGTTCGGACACGCGCATGCCTGCGGTCACCGCGAGCTGCGTCATCGCGTGGTCGCGTCGCCCGGCTGTGGTGGTTTGGTCGGGGGCGGCGAGCAGCGCGTCCACTTCGGGTGGGGTGAGGTAGGTCAGCTCGGTGCGGTGGAATCGCTTGGCCGGGATGGCCAGCACCTGGCTGATGGTGGCGGCGTGTTCGGGATGCCGGTAGGCGGCGTACTCGAAGAACGAGTGGACCGCTGCGAGCCGGGCGTTGCGGGTGGTGACGGCGTTCCCGCGCACGATCTCCAAGTGAGTCAGGAAGGCGCTGACCTGCTCGGCGGTCACCTCGGACAGGTCCATCGCCTGCGGCCGAGTGCCGGTGGCGCCAGCGAGGTAGGTCAACAGCAGCCGCCAGGTGTCCCGGTAGGCGGCCATGGTGTGCGGGCTGGCACCGAACTGGCTAGTCAACCGTGTGGTGAAGAACGCTTGGAGGGTGGGCGCCAGCAGCGTCACTCTCGCTCACCGTCCCCGGTTCCGGCGGTCTGGTCGTGCAGACGGCTGGTCGCGGCGGCCAGGAGCTCGGCGGTGCCGGTCAGGTACCAGTACGTGTCGCCGGGGTCGGCGTGTCCGAGCCAGGTCGCCAGGACCGGCAGGACCGCGGCCGGATCCTGACCGGACTGGTAGGCCGACAGCATCGTCAAGACCGCGAACCGATGACGAAGATCATGCAGGCGGGGGCGGCTGACGCAGGACGCGGCGGTCAACCCGACGCTGTCAGCCAGGGCTCGGAACACGGGGTGGACCAGCTGCGCCTTGAGCCGGGTGCCCCGTGTCGTGATCAACAGGGCGGGGCACGAGGCGGCGGGAAGAAGCCGACGCCGGGTCTGCAGGTAGTCGACCAGTCCGGTGTGCACGCTGGGGTGCAACGGCAGCAGGCGAGTCTTGCCGTACTTGCCGGTGACCTTCAGAGTTGAGGCGCGCTGATCGAAGTCGGTGATGTCCAGGCTGAGGGCTTCGCCGGTGCGGATCCCGGTGGCCGCCATCAATGCGATCAACGTGTGGTAGGTGACCGCGCGGATCTGCGGGCGCAACTGGCCGGTCGCGACCAGGAGGGACGCGATCTCGGTATCGGAGTAGATGTAGGGCGCGGCCCGGGTCACTCGGGCCGGAAGCAGACGCGGTGAAGGGACCTGCACGCTGGCGTCCTGCAGTTGCGCCCAACGGGTGAAGCGGCGCACCGCGGACAACCGCAACGCCTGCCAGCGGGGCGAGGCGCCCTGTCGGGAGGTGGCGAACCCGACCGCGTGCTCGACCGACACCGTCGTGGCACCCATAGCCTGCAGGTAGTCCACGAACGCGAACAACAGCCGCCCGTGGTAGTCCAGCTTGTAACCCAGCGATCGGCGCACCCGCAGGTAATCCCCGACCAGGCCCCGCAGTTGGGCCGTCATCGCTTCCGTCGTGACCATGGCGCTCACCGGGTGCCCGCCGTTCCGACCGGCCACGGGCGGGCCAGCTGCGCCAACCGGCTCTGGTCGGTCTTGGCGTAGACAACCGTGGTGGCCACCCCGCTGTGGCGCAGCAACTGGGCGACCTCCTCCAGGCTGGCTCCGGCGTTGAGGGTCTCGGTAGCCGCGGTGTGCCGCAGCCGGTGCCCATGCACGGTGCCCAGCCCGGCCCGGTCCGCGGCCCGCGCGACGATGCAGCTGACGCTGGAGGAATGCAGAGGCGTGAACGGTGCCTTGGCGCGGACGAACACGGTGCGGGCCGCCGTGGCGGGGCGGCCCACGCGCAGGTAGTCCACCAGCGCCGCACCGACGTCCACCGGCAGCGGCATCCGGTCGATCCGGGCGCTCTTGCCGTGCACCGTGACAGTCCCGGCGAGCCAATCGAGGTCCTCCAGACGCAACGCCGCCACCTCGGCGCAGCGCAGCCCCATCCGCCGCATCATTGTGATCACGGCGAGGTCGCGTCGACCCACCGGACTGGACCCATCGCAGGCATCCAGCAATGCCTCGACCTGCGCGCTGCTCAATGGCTGCGGCAGGCCGGACAACCGCCACGACGCCACCGACGGAACAGCGTCGACCAGCAGCATCGCTGTCATCCCCTCGGCGTGCAGGAACCGCAGGAACGACCGCAACGCGCACGCGGTGATCTGCGCCTTCTTCACCGACGACATCACCGGCAGCCGGGTCGTCACGAACCCGGCCACCACCCCGGCGGACAGCTCACCGACCCGGTCCACCCCGCCCGAGCACGCCACTTCCTCAACGAACGGCCGCACCCAATGCACGTAAGCCGCCACCACCGCAGGCGTCAGCGCGCGCTGACCGGCCAGATACCCGGCGAACCGCTCCAGCAGCACCTCGACCGCACCCACCGGCCCCACCGGCCCCACCGGCGCCGACGGCATCACTCCCAGGCGGCGCAGATACCCCACGATCGGGATCAACGCCCGCGGCGAGTAGTGACGGACACGGCGTCGGCGCCGCTCGAGCAGGAACTGATCCATCACCGCCGGGGTCAGCCCGTCCAGGCCAACACCTCCCGCAGCCAGCCATCGGGACAAGGCCGCCGCCAACTGCATCTGCATGGTCGCCGAGTTCGTCGTGTATCCCAACGACGCCAACTCTTGGACCAGCCCCGACGCGAACGGCGCCACCGGACCAACGAACCGCACCCCGGACGGGTTGCACACGCTGTGCATCACTCTCGCCTCTCCCCAAACGATCACATGGAGAGACCAGCGTGCCCTCCCACTCCGCCCCGCGTTATGCCGACCTCCGGGCAGCCGGCACCGACCTCACCAGGACAGACGACCGCGACATCGGCATAACCCGGAGGTCGACATAAAAATGATCTACCACGATCGTCGCTTTGGGCAGGTAGCGGCGGATCGCGGACACGAACACGGTGCACATGTCGATGGCCACGTACCGGATCCGGTCCCGCCAGGCCGGGGTGTGCATCGCCAGCCAGTACGCCACGTCATCG
>DATDMG010000524.1:0-7834 GCA_036518955.1 Kineosporiaceae bacterium
CTTCCTGCTCGACGTGCTGGCTGCGTGGGGGCTGCGGGAACTCCAGGACGTCGCCGGGCTGGTGGCCTCCGAGCTGGTCACCAACGCGGTGCTGCACACCGCGGGGGACGTGCGGGTCGGCGTGCGCTGGCTGGAGAGCGGTCAGGTCTGGATCGGCGTTACCGACGACAGCGACCGGCTGCCGCAGGTGCACCAGGCGGACACCGAGGACATCTCCGGGCGTGGCCTGGCCATCGTCGAGCTGCTCGCCGACGCGTGGGGGGTCGACCAGCAGCCCGGTGGCGGCAAGACCGTCTGGCTGCTGCTGCCTGCCCGTGCACCCGCGCCCGGCGGATCTCCTTCCCCGTCCTCCCTGTCCATGACCCCGGATTGACTGCAAAGGCGCAGCATATGACTACTGCATACCCCTGGTTCCGGCACTCTGCGGGCAGGCACGGCGATCAGCGCCGTCCGCGCCTGACGCCTCCCACCGCTGTGGTGGCCCTGACGGCGGTCGTGCTCCTGCTCGCGGCCGCCCCGGCGGCCGCGATCGCGACTCCGGCGGAGAGCGGCGCGGCCGGCTCCAGCACCAGCGGGGCCACCGCGTCGGGCACGGCGTCCGGTACCGCGGTGGCTCAGAACCCCGCCCTCGGCCCGGTGACCCTGCCCGTGGTCCCCGGCACGGACCTCGGCTTCAGCGCCCTGTCCGGTGAGGACGGGCTGGCCTCGGCCCAGGTCTTCGGGGTCGCCCGCGACCATCAGGGGTTCCTGTGGTTCGCCACCGGGGACGGTCTGAACCGCTACGACGGCTACGCGATGCGGACCTTCCGCTCCCAGCGCAACGATCCGAACAGCCTGGACGACAACTCCCTGGTCGGCGTCCTGGCGGCCCGGGACGGCGCACTCTGGCTCGAGACCAGTGGTGCCGGCGCCGAGAGGTTCGATCCCGTCACCGAGACGTTCACGCACTACCGGCACGACCCGACGAACCCGGGCAGCCTGAGCGGGGATGTCCTGCACCGGTTCGCGATCTGCGAGGACTCCCGGGGCACGATCTGGATCGGGACCATTGGTGCTGGCCTGAACCGCCTCGACCCCAAGACCGGAACCTTCACGCATTATCGGTCCGATCCCCGCAAGACCGACACCCTCAGCAGCGACCAGGTCGGCCCGGTGTACGCCGACCGGGAGGGTAACGTCTGGGTGGGCACCGCTGACGCCGGCCTGAACCGCTTCGACCCCTCCAATGGCCGGGTCACCCGGTACCTGCCTAATCCGGGGGACCCGAACGCCCTTCCCGACAAGAACGTCGAGGCCATCTTCGAGGACCGGGCGGGCACGCTGTGGGTCGGTACCCGGAACGGTTTCGGGGTGTTGGATCGCCAGACCGGCCGGTTCCAGCGGTACACGATCGCCGGCCCTCCCGACGCCGCGGCGAGCCTGAACGCCGATGTCACCTTCTTCGAGGACTCTTCGGGCATGCTGTGGATCGGTACCGAGGGAGCGGGGGTCCTGCGCTACGACCGCCCGCTCGGCCGGCTCGTCCAGTACCAGAAGAACGACGCCGATCCGCACAGCCTGCGCAACAACTTCGTCGTCAGCCTCGCCGAGGACCCGTCCGGGACGCTGTGGATGGGAACGCTCGGCGGAGGACCCAACATGCTGCGCACCCGCCCGCCCAAGTTCGCCGTCTACCGGCATGACGCCACCACCCCGAACAGTGTCGCCGACAACTTCATCCTGTCGATCTTCGAGGACTCCACCGGTACCGTCTGGATCGGGAACGACCGCACCCTGAACCGCTGGGACCGGCGGTCGAACACCTGGCGGGTGTACCGCAACGACCCGGCGGATCCGACCAGCATCTCCAACGGCTCGGTCACCGCGACGCAGGAGGACCCGGACGGAACGTTGTGGTTCGGCACCTACCTCGGCGGGCTCAACCGCTTCGATCCCCGGACCGGCCGGTTCACCGCGTACCGGTCCGACGCGAACAATCCCGCGAGCCTGAGCGACGACATCGTCCGCGCGCTGTACCGGGACTCGGCCGGGGTCCTGTGGGTCGGCGGCTGGCACAACGGCCTGAACCGGTTCGACCGATCCACCGGAAGGTTCCAGCGGTACCAGACCAACCCGGACAAGGCCGGAACCCTCAGCGGGAACTCCATCACCGACATCCTCGAGGACGGCGCGAAGCGCCTCTGGGTGGCCACGGAGGACGGCGGCCTGGACCTCCTCGATCGCGCCACCGGAACGTTCACCGCGTACCGGAACGACCCGAAGAACCTCAAGAGCCTGCCGGACAACTCCGTGCGTGTCCTGCACGAGGACCGCTCCGGCCGGTTGTGGGTCGGGACGGTGGCGGGCCTGTGCGTCCTCGACCCGCAGAAGGGACTGTGCCAGGAGGTCTACACCCACCAGGACGGGCTGCCCAACGACACGATCGAAGGGATCCTCGAGGACAAGCGGGGCGACTTGTGGATCAGTACCAACAACGGACTCTCCCGGTTCGACCCGGCCACGAGATCGTTCCGCAACTACGACGTCGTCGACGGGCTGCAGAGCAACGAGTTCCACGTCTTCACCGCGTTCTGCGCCGGCACCCGCACCGGTGACCTCTACTTCGGCGGAGTCAACGGATTCAACGTCTTCGACCCGAGGCAGGTGTCGGACAACCCGTTCGTGCCCCCGGTCGTGCTCACCGACTTCAGGCTTTCGGGTACGTCCGTGCCCGTGGGTCACGGCTCCGCGCTGCGCCGCTCCCTGCTGTACACCGACCAACTGACGCTGCCCCAGAACCGCATCAGTGTGGCGTTCGACTTCGCCGCCTTGAGCTACGTGGCCCCGGTCAAGAACCACTACCGCTACAAGCTGGAGGGATTCGACCGTTCCTGGCACGCCGTCGGCAGCACCCAGCGCACCGCGACGTACACCAACCTCGATGCGGGCAGCTACGTCCTTCGAGTGCAGGGATCGAACGAGGACGGGGTATGGAACGAGACGGGTACGTCGATCCGCATCGTCGTCACGCCTCCGTGGTGGGCGACCTGGTGGTTCCGGCTCCTCGCCCTGCTCGTCGTCCTGGCGGGACTGTTCGGCCTGCACCGGCTGCGGATCCACGCCATGGCGCGGCGTACCCGGCGGCTCGAGGCGGAGGTTGGCCGGCGCACCGAGGAACTGCGTGAGGTGAACAGCGCCCTGGAGGCGTTCTCCTTCTCCGTCTCGCACGACCTGCGCGCGCCGCTACAGCGTATGGACGGTTTCGTGCGGATGCTGCGGGCGCATGCCACCTCCACCCTGGACGAGCGCGGCAAGCACTACCTGGACGTGATCTCCACGTCGTCCCAGCGCATGGACCGGCTGATCGATGACCTGCTGACGTTCTCCCGGCTGAGCCGCCAGGAGATGCGCACCGAGCCGATCGACCTGAACCAGCTCGTCGACGAGGTCATCCACGAGTGTGCTCCCGATGCGGCGGTCCGGGACGTCCGGTGGCAGGTCTCGCCGCTGCCCACCGTCACGGGCGATCCCACCCTCCTCCGGGCCGTGTTCGCGAACCTCTTCATGAACGCCCTGAAATTCACCCGCTCCAGGGACGTCGCGGAGATCGAGGTGGGGTGCCGAACGGCCGGCGACGAGAGCGTGATCTTCGTTCGGGACAACGGCGTCGGGTTCGACATGGCCGATGCCGACACGCTCTTCGGCGTCTTCCAGCGCCTCCACCCGCACGAGGAGTACGAAGGCAGCGGAATCGGTCTGGCGAACGTCCGTCGGATCGTCACCCGGCACGGAGGCACGGTGCGGGCCGAGGGCGAGGTGGACCACGGCGCGACCTTCTACCTCACCCTGCCCGGCACCAGTCGTGCCGAACCTTCCAGCCTGGCGGCCGCCGACGGCGTCGTGATCGGCAGCTAGCCGCCCGCCGGCGCGCCCACGTCCAGGGCGGGTGGCGAGGACCCTGCCGGCACCTCGATGCCCGTGCTGGGCTGCCGAGCCCTGACGGCAGGGCGATCGGAGTACCGGGGCGACTGTGTACGGCAATCACCTCGGTGCTCCGATCGCTCCTCGCGGGAGGTGTCCCTGACCGGTGCGGGTGGGGTCACCAGACGTGGACGGGCCCTGACGCCGGGAGCCTTCGGGACCATTGGTGTCGGGCAGGGCCGGTCGTCGGCCGCTGCACAATGTCAAGAGTTGTGGCAGTTCGTGCGGGAGGCGAAGCCCGATGCCTGGCGTGCAAGGATCGGGAGCCGCCGTGCCCGCCGACAGTTGCGTAGGTGCATATTGAGGGTCTAGGTTCAACCACGATGAGGATGGTTGTTCACCATCCTGGAGTTCCTCTTGCATATCTGGGGGGTAGGCATCGTGTCATCCGTCAAGCGACTCGGCGTTGCACTGGCTGCAATCTCAATGGCGGGCTTGGCTGGAGTTTCTCCGGCTGCGGCCAGCGTGCCAACGTCATACTGCAATGGCAAGTCCTTGCAGTCGGTGGTCAAGAACTACTATCGGGGTTCGGCGCCCCGGCCCCTGCGCTGTGGTACGCGCACCTGGGGGTTCCTGCATATCACCGCCCGCTGGAATTCAGCGTTCGATGCTGGCATCGCCCTGACGATCTCTCGCGGCGAGGAGGTTGGTGATCTGCAACAAGATGGCGGCAGCTCAATCTATGCTCTGTTCGACGGTCAGTGCAACGAGCTATTCCGTGTCATCTACAACGGCGGTGCGTGGCGTGGGACGACGACGGTCAGCCCTCAAGGCATCATCACGGCGTATGATAAGTCGTCCGTCATCACGACAACCCCTGAGCGAGCGGTTGACGCCGCTGCTATCACATACCGCACTGACTGCCCGGTGTACCAGAACATATGATAAAGTGACGTGATGAGTCTTCCGATCCCGGCGTCAGAGCTGGCCCGTCGCTTGAGCGTGCCACAAGATCCGCGGTCAGATGGGTGGCGCCTGGACGTGACCTCGGTTGAGGTGGTCGGTAAGGGTGAGGAAGCCAGGATCCGTCTTTTGGTGAACGTGATCCCCACTGCAGGTGATGCGCAGGAGAAATGGGAAATCACGCTGCCTTGGGATCCCCGGGACATGGGCGGCCCAGCAGGGCCCGGCGAGACCATCGAAGGAATTGCCAATTCCACGGTCTTCGTACTACGGGCCAATCTGGAGGAATGGTGGTACACCAAGGCCCGGGAAGCTCATACCGCAGCCTGGGGCCGGCGAGTGCATGCCGAGCAAGGGTCGGACAACTCTTGACGTAGCCCGACCGGAAGCGGCCGGCGCGCTCTCTCGTCAGTCCCGCGTCGTGCGCGATCAGGCGCGGTTCCCCCGTGCGGTGACGACCTCCGCATACTGCGGCTCGAGTCAGGTCCCGTCTGCGGTGGAGCGAGAGGTGATCTCGACGGCGAGCTGTAGCCCGTCCGGTGAGACCCCAAGCCCTCGGTGCACGACGAACGACGGATCCGCGACAGCCACGTCAGGTATGACCAGCGTCTGCTCACCAAGGATCACGTTCACCCGGCTAGCACCCGCAGACCGTCAGGCACCTGGGAACGCGCGCTGCGTTCCCGGCACGGGCTCTGCCCCCTGTGCTGGGAACCACTGCTGTACGTGGATCCCTCTTGGTCAGGATGGTGGGAGACACCTCGTGTGAGTGCGAGGGTTCCTGGCTGGGGTGGGGATCGGAGACCCTGGGTGCGTGTCGACGTCGTCTGATCGTCCGTCCGGACCGGCGGCGGAGGGCGGGGCTGATCCGGTGGATCCCGAGCCGCGCCCGTCGCGGCGGGTGTTTTCCCCGGAGTACAAGCTGGCCATCTTGACCGAGTACGAGCAGGCCCCAACGGGGAGAAGAGGAGCCGTACCGACCGGCAGGATACCGACGCCGACGTCGAGCCCGGCTGCGCGGACGGATCGCCGGGGGGGCTGCAGGGGGTCGCCGAGGGGGCTGCCGACCCAGCCGGTTCGCCTCTGACCTGCGGGATTGCCGTTGGAGCGGGTGACGGGAATCGAACCCGCATGACCAGCTTGGAAGTTCGCGGCTCCCGCCCGGTAGTGGCCCTGACCTGCTCCGGAACGGTGTCCTGAGTGGCCTGGAGTACCCCTGTTGACCATGGGTGTGTGGCCCACGAGTGGCCCGGAGTTGCCCCGTCAAGCGCGCTGAAACACCCGCGTGTTTCAGCGCCTTCGGTGTCTACGCCCCGGCGGGCGGGAGGCGACGCAGGATCTCGGCCAACATCTCCTCGTGCCGCTGATGGCTCTCCGTGAGGCGCTGTTGGCCCTCCACCACGGCGCCGACCGCACCGGCGATCTCGCGCAGCGTGCGCCCATGCTCGGCGAGCGTGCGCCCCTGCTCCACCTGGGTCTCACGTAGCGCGTTCTGGGTGCGCACGATGCCGTTGAGACTCGCCCGGACGTTGGCCGCGTCGCGGTCGGCCATCGCGGCCAAGACGCGCGTGTCGGCCGTCTCGGCGCGCAATGCGGCTACTTCTTCACGGAGCGCGGCTACCTCCGCCCGCACCTCATCCAGGTCACTCACCGGCTCAGGGTGACACAGCTGTGGCCGTAGGGTCAGACGCTTCCGTCCCCGCCTTCCGCTCGTCAGGGACACCCCGATCTCTGACTGTCCCTGACGGAGAGCGACTCTGTGCAGGTCACGGCGTTCGGGGGACACCAGGGACACCTCAGGACATCGGCTCGACGTCCAGGTGTCGGCGACACTCCGCCGCTAGCCGCGCCAGACGTGCTGCCCGGTGCGGGTCGGCATCCATGCGTGCCTGCCCGGCGTCGATCACCTTGTGTACCTCGGTGAGACTCGCAGATCCCCCGGGCACGCCGCGAGCGTGGACAGAGTGTCCTCGGTGGATGGCCCTCCGGCATGACCGGGGTGCGCCCCCGGTGTTTCAGCCGCTCTGCTGCTCCACGTCGCCCGAGCCATCGGCGGGCCACAAGCGGGCCACGCACCAGGTCGTCTCGGGGGTCCTCCAGGCCACTCTCCCCGCCCAGGTCAGGGCCACTACCGGGAGGGTGCCGCGAGTCTCCAAGCTGGTCATCCGGGTTCGATTCCCGTCACCCGCTCCACACCTAAACGGCGCAGGTCAGCGGCGGTTAGCCCCGACCTGCGCCGTTGCCGTTCGGGCCTCCGCCGGGGCCCGTGGGCCACCCACGGGCCCCTAACCCGCCGGTACCAGCACCCCCGGCCGTCCCGTCGTCGCCGTCGTCCGTCTCGCTCGGCCGCCGCAGCGCCGTCAGCGCGCCGTCGGGCGCGCCTCCTCTTCCTCCTCTTCTTGCGCTCCCCCGGCTCGTCCCCGAGCCGGTCAAGGGCCTCCGCGATGGCCTTGTCCGCCTCACTGCTGGCGTGCTGGTAGATCAGGGCGGCCCGGGTGCTGTCGTGGCCCATCCGGGGTGCTGTCGTGGCCCATCCGGGCGGTGGATGCCCCTCCGAACGGGTCGGGCCGTGCTCGCGCCGGCCCGTGGGGGCCGTCAGACGCCGGGCTGTGCGACGAGCTTGGGGGCCGGGCCGTACTTGTCGCCGGCCGGCGTGGTGTCCGTGACGTAGAAGACGATCAAGATGATCGGACCCACCAGCGGGATGAGACCGATGAGGAGCATCCAGCCGGACTTGCCGGTGTCGTGCAGACGGCGGACGCTGGCGGCCAGGGTCGGTAGCAGCAGGGCGAGCGCCCCGAGCGCTCCCAGCATCGGGAACTTGATCGCGCCGCCGAGGGCGTACAGCACGATCTGGACGAGCCAGGAGAACAGGGCGAAGTACCAGAACTCCGACCGCCGGGCCCGGCCGGTGAACGTGGCGTACTTGGTGAGGCAGGTTCGGATCGCGTCGGCGAACGACATCTGTGTG
>DATDMG010000525.1:0-7942 GCA_036518955.1 Kineosporiaceae bacterium
CCGCGGAGCAGCTCGGCGGGGGCTGGGCGACGATGTGGCGCGAGGGCGTCGGCGATGACGTCCTCGCTCGCCGGAGCTGGCTGATCGCCAACCGTGACCAGTTGCAGCGCCGGCTGGCCTGACCCGGAGGCGAATCAGCGATGACCGTACGCACTCCGACCGCGTGGAAGCCTGGCAGCCGGGTGGCGCGCGCCTCCCGGAAGGGCGCAGAGGGACCGGGATCGACGATGCGGTCGTGGCTGGTCGCTCTCGGGGGCTTCGCGCTGGTGGCCGTCGGCGGCCAGGCCTCGTGGACCATGCTGCTGAGCTCGGGGTCGCCCGACAGGGTGATCGGACGCCCGGTGGTGGCGCCGTCGCCCGGCGTGCGGAGACCCGCGATCGGCGGACCGGTGCCGGTGATCGCTCCGGTCGACGTTCCGGATCAGTTGGGCTCCCGCGGCGGGGTCGCGGCGGACACCGGCGAGCCAGCCGGGACCGGCGCCGACCCGGCAGACGTCGCACCGGCGGGACAGCAGGCGACGCCCCGGCACTCAGGAGTCCCGTCCACGGTGACCGAGGCGGTGACCACCCTCGACACGGCCTGGACGGACCCGACGGAGCCAGCCGTCCCCACCGCCGTCGAAGCGCCGACTCCCGCCGTCCTCGTCGCGCCGACGTCCGGCGCCGTCCTCGTCGCGCCGACGTCCGGCACCGTCGCGGCTCCGTCCCGCAAGGACGACGCGCGGGAGCGGGGGCACCACGGCGGTACCGCTCGGGACGACTGATCCGGCCGGCATCCTGGGCCGCCGCACCCGGCGTTGACCGGGGTGAGTGGGGGCGTATGGCACGTTGTCAGGGTGTCGATGAGGGGTGGCCGGATGAGAGAACTCTCCTCGAACCGTCAGCTGCGCCCAGCGGTGGGGCGGGCAGGATCGGCGGATGCGTTCCTGGTTGGTGGCGTGCGTCGGGATCGCGCTGGTCGCCGCCGGCGGCCGGGCCGCCACCCTGATCGACCGTGGTCCCCCCGAGGCCGTGCTCGGCCGGGCGTTGGTGGTGACCCTGGAGGCGCCGGAGCGGCTGCCCGCCCCGGCCGGGATGGCCGCGAACGACGCCCTGCCGGGCGCCGCCGGCGGGACCGGCGGGCAGGCGGCCACCGGCGCGCGGGACCGGGGTGGCGGCGGCCCCGAGAACGAGGACGACGATGACGGCCCGTCCACCGTCGCCCCGCCGCTGACCACCCTCGGCCCGGCCTGGGCCGACCCGACGCCCGGGACGGGGGCCGGGGCCGGGAACGCGACGGCGAGGGTGCGGCGCCGGGCCACCGGCACACCGACGGGCGCGGCGTGCCGGGATCACGAAGGTTCTGGGAGCGCGATCGGCTCCGCTGGGGAGATCCATGACGACTGACCGGGGCGGCCGCCGCGACGGCGGCGGTGAGGCACCCCGCCGGCTGACGATCGGCGTCCGGGAGCGGATCCTGGCGACCGTGCTGCTGCTGGCCGCGCTCGGGATGACGGTGGCCGGGGTCGCGTTCGCCCTCGTCGAGCAGCGACAGCTGCTCGACCATCTGGACTCGGAGCTGACCGCCGAGGCCAGCAGCTTCGAGAGACTCGCCGCCGAAGCGCCCGGGCGAGGGCTGACCGACGTGGGCACCATCCTGCAGGCGGCGCTGCAGCGCCCCGCCCAGGCCGATATAGTGATCATGGGGATGATCGACGGCAAGCCGAAGCTGGTCACCCCCGACCCGCGCCCGTTCGCGATCGAGAACGAGCGTGCGCTGATGGCGCGGCTCGCCGCTCTGCCGGCGTCCGAGCCGACCCGGATCCGGGAGATGGTCACCTCCTTCGGCATCGTGCGGTACGTCGCGGTGCAGGTGCGCGTCGCGGGCCGGCCGGAGCACGGCACCTTCGTGGCGGCCGCGTCGCTCGCCCCGGGCAGTGCCCGGTTGGCCGCCAGTACCCGCGAGTACGCCCTGGTGTCTGCCGGAGCGCTGGTCCTGGTCGGGGTCGGGGGCTGGGTGGTGGCCGGTCGGTTGCTGCGCCCGTTGCGGTTGCTGCGGACGGCGGCCCGGCGGATCACTCACGAGGACCTGGCGGCTCGGATCCCGGTGACCGGGCATGACGACGTCACCGACCTGACCCGAACGGTGAACGCGATGCTGGACCGGTTGGAGGCCGCGTTCGACACCCAACAGCAGTTCCTCGACGACGCCGGCCACGAGTTGCGCACCCCGCTGACCATCGTGCGAGGCCATCTGGAGCTGTTGGACGCCGCGGACCCCGCGGACGTGACGAGCGTCCGAGCTCTGGTGATGGACGAGTTGGACCGGATGGCCCGGTTGGTGACCGACCTGATCCTGTTGGCGCAGTCACGCCGTCCGGACTTCGTCCGGCTCGCCCCCGTCGACCTGGACCGGTTGCTGCACAGCGTGCTGGGCAAGGCGTCCGCGTTGGCCGACCGGCACTGGCTGGTGGAGTCCGCGATCGACGCCGTCGCGATGGCGGACGAGCAACGGCTGACGCAGGCGATCTTGCAGCTGGCCGACAACGCGGCCCGGCACACCGAGCCGGGCGACGTCATCGCGTTGGGCGGCGCGGTGGTCGGGGAGCGGCTGCTGCTGTGGGTACGCGACACCGGGCCCGGCGTCGCCCCGCAGGACGCGGAGCGGATCTTCGAGCGGTTCGGCCGGGCCAGCACCACCCGCGGTCGCGAGGGATCCGGCCTGGGGCTGTCGATCGTGACCGGGATCGCCGCGGCGCACGGGGGCAGGGTCTCGCTCCGGCAGCCCAGCGCGCCGGGGGCCTGCTTCACGCTGGAGCTGCCGTTCGTCCGGGTGGCCGGTGGCGCCACGGGCGCCTCGGACGAGCGGAGCACCCGAGTGCCGGTCCGGGCGACCGTGGGCCCGGGGCTGCGGCCGTGAGCCGGATCCTGGTCGCCGAGGACGAGACGCGGATCGCGGCGTTCCTCGAGAAAGGCCTGCGTGCCACCGGCTTCGCCGTCACCGTCGTGGCCGACGGTCCCGCCGCCTGCCAGGAGGCGATGTCCGGCGGGTACGACCTGCTCGTCCTGGACCTCGGCCTGCCGTTGTTGGACGGGTTCGCCGTCCTGAGCCGGCTGCGGCACGCCGGCAACCGGATGCCGGTCATCATCCTCACCGCCCGCACCGGTGTGACCGATACGGTCGCCGGGCTCGAGGGCGGAGCGGACGACTACATGCCCAAGCCGTTCCGGTTCGAGGAGCTGCTGGCCCGGATCCGGCTGCGGCTGCGTTCGGAGGGCGCCGCCCCGGAACCGACCGTGCTGCGGTACGGCGGCCTGGCGCTGGACGTCACCACCCGGCGGGCGGCCGTCGGCGGCCGCGAGGTGGACCTGTCCAGCCGGGAGTACTCGCTGCTGGAGACCCTGATCCGGCACCCCGGCCAGGTGCTGACCCGGGAGCAGCTGCTCAGCCGGGTCTGGGGCTACGACTTCGACCCCGGATCGAACGTGGTCGACGTCTACGTCCGGTACCTGCGCCGCAAGCTCGGCAGCGCACGGATCGAGACCATCCGGGGCGTGGGCTACCGGTTGTCCGACCTGTCTCCGGAATGAGACCCTTCTCATCTCCTCCCTCCGGGTCCGCTCATCTGCGCCCGGCACCCTGGTCGCGACGGTGGACGGTCCACCGCCACCGGCGAGGAGAGACCGCAGATGAGACGCAGGCAGCGGATCGGGACGACGGCCGGGGTCACCACCGCCGTCCTGGTCGGCGCCGGCGTCGTCCTGACCGGCCTGCAGGGCCGGCCGACGGTGACCGCGCTGGCGGCACCGCTCCAGGAGCAGGACGCGTCCCCCGGCGCGGGTCCGGCGCCGGGGCGCCTGGCCGGTCAGGTCGCGGAGTTGCAGGCCGAGGCGGACGCCTTGCGCGACGAGCTGGCCGCGGCCCGGAGGGCCGGCAACGGCGGTGCAACCACCGACGTGCGGCCGCCGGGCCCGGTGGGCGCCCGTAGGGCGCGACCACTCGCCGGCGCGGCCGGGGCGCCGCCGGCCGGCCACGTCACCACCGGTGCCAGCGGGAGCGTTGCCGGTGGCGGGGCGGCCCGGCGGCCCGCCGAGCGGGAACGGGGCGACGAGTCGGACGGCCCCGGCGAAGATGACTGAACCTCGCTCCGGGCGGTGGCCCGTCGCCGCCGTGATCGGCCCGTTCAGCGCCGCCGTGCTGGTGGCGGCCGTCAGCTGGGCGCAGGACCATCCGCCCGGCTCGCAGCCGGCCGCCGTCCTCGCCCGGCCGATCGGCCCGGCGGCCGGGCCGGGCCCGACCGGGCAGGAGCGCCGGGCCGGGCAGGAGCGCCGGGCCGAGGAGGTGCGCCGGGCCGAGGAGGTGCGCCGGGTGGCGGAACTGCGCGCCACGGTGAGCGCGCTGCGGTCCCAGGTGGCCGCCTGGGGCGCCGGGCGCGTTGCGCGCGCCACGCCGGCCACGGTGACGACGGCGAGCCCGGCCGTCCCGGCGCGCGCCGGCGGGTCCCGGGCGGCGGCGTCCCCACCTGCCGTTCACACCACCACCCGGGCCTCGTCGTGATCGCCATCCCGACGGCCCGGACCGGAGCCGCCGTCCCGGCGCCCTCCGCAGACCCGACGGTCCCGACGCTGCGGACCACCTTCCGCGCGATGGCGTCGACCGTCACCGTCCAGGTGGTCGGCCCCACCGGACAGGCGACCGCGGCGCTGAGGCGCGTCAGTCGGATCTTCGCCCGGGTCGAGCGCGCCTGCACGCGCTTCGACCCGGACAGCCCTCTGATGCGGGCGAACGCTGCCGGGAACTCCTGGCACCCGGTTCCGCAGGAGTGCTCCTTCGCGCTCGCGGAGGCCGCCCGCGCCCACCGCTACACCCGGGGCCTGTTCGACCCCCGGGTCCTGGACACGCTGGTGGCGCTCGGGTACGACCGCTCGCTACCGTTCGCCGACGGCCCGGTCCACCTGGACGACGTCCCCGCTGCGCCCCGTCGGCGAACCGGCCGGGCGGCCGTCGGTCTCGGCCGGTGCCCGACCCGCCCGGCCGGCCGGTGCCCGACCGGGACCCAGCCGCGGTGGGCGACGCCCTGGCGCCCGGAGATCGACATGGCCGGTGGGCGGGTCCGGATCGGGCCGGCGGCGGTCGACCTGGGCGGCATCGGCAAGGGGCTGGCGGTGCGCTGGGCGGCGCACGCACTGCGCGCGGCCGGGACGGCGTTCCTCATCGACGCCGGCGGCGATTGCCACCTGGGTGGATCCGGACCGGAGGGCGCCGGCTGGCGCGTCGGGGTGGAGGACCCGGCGGGCGGCGACGACCCCGTCGCGGTCCTGCAGCTGCGCGACCTGGCGTGCGCCACGTCGTCCGTGCGGCTGCGCTCCTGGTTCGTCGGGGACAGGGCGGTCCACCACCTGATCGACCCGCGCACCGGCGCCAGCGCGGCCAGGGGACTGCGCGCGGTGACGGTGGTCGCCGCTGACGCCGCCATCGCGGAGGTCTGGAGCAAGGCCCTGCTGATCGCCGGGCACGCCCAGGTCGCCGCGCTGAGCCGCCGGCACGACCTGGCCGCCCTGTGGGTGGACGACGCGAACCGGCACGGGTGCAGTCCGGTGATGGCGCCCCTGCTCCTGTGGACCAGGGCGGGGGCGGATCGATGACCCGGCTGGCCTCACCCACGGCCGTGGGCAGGGCCGTGGTGCTGGTCCTGGCGACCGGGTTGACCGGAGGGCTGGTCGGCGCGGGCGTCCAACGGGCGGCGGCCGGCCGCAGCCCCGCCTGGGTACTGGGCCGCGCCACCGGCGTGACCGGACTGCTGCTGTTGACCGCCCTGGTGCTGGTCGGCCTGGTGCTGGCCCACCCGTGGCGCGGTTACCGGCGTCTGCTGCCGACGACCAGCCTGATCAGCGTTCATGTCGGCCTGGCGGCCGGCTGCCTGGTGCTGCTGGGCGGGCACGTGGCCGCGCTGGCCACCGACGGATACGCGCAGGTGGGCTGGTGGGGCGCGCTGCTGCCGATGGGCTCCGGCTACCGGCCGGTGCCGGTGACTCTCGGAGTGCTCGCCGGCTACGCCGGACTGGCCGCCGGAGTCACCGCCGGTCTCGCCGGACGCCTGGGCGGACGCTGGTGGTGGCCGGTGCATCGCGTCGCCCTCACCAGCTTCGTCCTCACCTGGACCCATGGGCTCCTGACCGGCAGCGACAGCGGGCGCCTCCTCCCGGTCTACCTGGGGTGCGGGTCCGCCGTCCTGGTCGTCGCCGTCAGCCGGTACGTCAGCGCCACGCCGGCCGACCGTGTTCGCGACCTGATCATCCAACCCCGTCCCGATCCGCGAGCACAGCCGCAGGAGGCTCACCGATGACCCCCGTGCCCGCAGTGCGCCTGCTGCCCCACCCGTTGGCCCCCGAAGCGGAGCACGAGGCCGGCCCGTCCCGCCGGGCGATGGACCGGCTGCTGGACACGGTGCTGCGCTTCACGTCCGCCGACCGCCGACCGCTGCCCGGCTCGACCGGCGGGGACTCACTGACCGACCACCTGGCCCGGTACGGCGCCAGGCCGCGGAGCACCGGCGCTGCGGGCCGAGAGCTGCTCGCGGCCCTGGAGGAAGCCGCGCTGACCGGACACGGTGGCGCCCACTTCCCGGTGGCCCGCAAGTGGCACGCGATGCTGCAGGCGGGGGGAGGCGGCACCATCGTGGCGAACGGTGCCGAGGGCGAGCCCGCGAGCGCCAAGGACGCCGCTCTGCTGCACGCCCGCCCGCACCTCGTGCTGGACGGGGTCGCCGTAGCCGCGGAGGCGCTCGGCGCGACCCGGGCCGTGGTCTGGCTGCACGCCGGCGACGCCCACTCCCGGCGCACCGTGTGCCGGGCGTTGGCCGAGCGGCAGGGGGCGAGCCTGGACCCGGTACCGGTGACCGTCCGGAGCGGTCCGGACCGGTACCTGACGGGGGAGTCCAGTGCCGTCGTCCGCGCGCTGGACGGCGGCCCGGCGCTTCCGGCGTTCCGCCGGTCAGCGGCCGCGACCAGCGGGATCGGTGGGCGGGGAACCCTGGTGGCCAACGTCGAGACGCTGGCGCGGGTGGCGCTGATCGCCCGCGGTGGGGCCGGCTGCCGGCCCGGGCCGCTGGTCACCGTGGCCGGCGCCGATGTGCTGACCGTCGCGGAGCTCCGCCCGGATCTGCTGCTGGGTCACGCGTTCACCCTCGGCGTCGACCGGCTGTACCTCGCGGCGGGCCACCGCGGACCGCAGGCGGTCCTGGCCGGCGGGTACGGGGGCCAATGGGTGCCCTGGCCGGAGGCTGCCGGGCTACCGTTGGGCGACCTGGACGGCGTGCACGGCCCGTCGCTGGGGGCCGGGGTGCTGGCCGCGATCCCGAACGGGGCCTGTGGTCTGGTCGAGACCGCGGCGATCCTGGACTACCTGGCTCGGTCGAGCGCGCAGCAGTGCGGCCCGTGCCGCCACGGCACCCGGGAGCTCGCCGACGCCTTCCAGCGCATCGCCGTGGGCCGGCCCGCGCGCCGGGACCGCCTGGCGGTCGAACAGCTGTCGGCGCTGATCCGCGGCCGGGGCGCCTGCCGGTTGCCGGACTCGGCGGCGCAGCTGGCCACCAGTGCCCTGACCGCGTTCGCCGCCGACCTCGAGGCGCACCTGCGGGAGAGGCCCTGCCGGGGTGCCGGGGCGGCGGCGATGCTCCCGATCCCGGGCCGCCGGCCGAGCCGGCCGCCGACGCTCGGCACGCGTCCCTGGCTCCCACCCGCACCCAGCCGGGCTGTCGATCCGGAGCCGACCGCCGGACCGCCCTCCGACCGGGCTGGATGGCCGGTCAGCCCGGCCGGACGGCACCGCGGTGAGTGAGCGCCGGGCGGCCCGCCCCGGGGCCGGCCGACCCGCGCGGCCTGGCGTGGCGCGGGTCCGGGTCGATCCGGTCGCCTGCGAGGGCGTCGGTCTGTGCGCCCACCTGGCCCCCGACGTCATCGG
>DATDMG010000526.1:0-10996 GCA_036518955.1 Kineosporiaceae bacterium
CGGGCGGTTCGGCGGCGGGGACGCCGTCCGGCGTGGCGCCGCCGTGGGCAGCCACGGCATCGCCCCCGGAGTCCTGCTCCGGCGCCGAGGCGGGGACCGCCTCGGCGTGCGGCGGCGGCCCGGCGGGCCGGCTCGCCGCGCGACGGCGCCGGACCGCGGTCGTGACGACCTCGACCGGCGCCGTCGCCGGATCGGGCGGGACCGTCGTGTTCTTCGGCTCGTCGGTTGGCTCGGTGTCGAGCGTCACGGGTAGCTCCCGTCGACCCCGGATGCCGACCACACCTGGCGGCACCGCGCGGGGCGGTGTTGTCGTCGCGCCCAGGAGCGCGACGGAAGTCGACGTGGTACGCCGTCGGCGATCGCGCTCCTGGGCGGGCGCGGCACACGTCAGGCGCCGATGGCGTTCCGATCGGCGGCCAGCGGATCGGCCACCGTGCCGTTCTCCTCGTCGAGCGGCCCCTGCGCCAGCCGGGTCATCCGTGGAGGTGACAGCGGCGCGAGGTGTACCTGCGACCGGAGGCCGGCCAGGACGTCATCGGGTCGAACGGCAGGTGTGGTATGCCGGACGACCAACTGCAGTATCGCACAACAACCCGGCTCGCCTTGAGCGGCGCCGGCACTGCTCTGGTTCACAACGCCTGCCGGACCAGCAGACGTTCCGGGACCTGTCCGGAATTCCGAGCGGAGCAGATCGAGGCGAACGACCGCATATCGGGTATCGAACGTGCGCATCCCGGACTTCGTGAGCCGCTGGACGTCCACCCGTTCGGCCGCCAGGAAGCGCGCGACCGCGGCGGACACCGCGACCGGATCGGCCCCGGGAACCTCGAGCTGCCAGAAGGATCCCGCCAACCGGTCGGCGAGCGATCCAGGGCCAGCCTCGACCACCTCCAGGACGTCGAGACCGGGCGGCAGCGCCTCGTCCACCGCCACACGCAGCGAGTCGGGATCGCACCGACGGGTGACCGCGATCTCCAGATACTCCGCCTCGCTCGCCGCTCCGGTGGGCGCGGCGTTCGCGTAGGAGATCCGCGGGTGCGGGGTGAAGCCCGCCGAGTAGGCCATCGGGACGGCCGCCCTGCGCACCGCCCGCTCGAAGGCACGCTGGAAGTCCCGATGGCTGCTGAACCGCAGCCTCCCCCGCTTGGCGTAACGCAGCCGGAGCCGCTGGACGGCGGGCTCAGGCGGCGGACCCTCCGGCACCCGTGCCAGCGCGACCTCCCGGGACGAACGACCTGACCGTCTTACCCTAGCCCGATCCGGGGCCGACGCCGGGCGCGCGGCTCAGGACGGCACCGGGGCGGCGTAGATGATCAGATTGTCCTGGTAGCGGTGGCGGACCGGGTCGAACGCACCACCACAGGTGATCAGCACGAGGCGCGGCGGGATGTCCTGCCGGAAGGCGTCGGTGCGGGCTGCGAGCTCCGCCTGCGGCACGGACCGGCGGGAGGTGACCCGGTAGCGCATCCGCCGGCCCCCGGCCCGCAGCTCGACGACCTGGCCCGTCCGCAACGTCTTGAGCTCGGCCATCACACCCAGGCCGTACCGGGCGGAGTCGACGTGCCCAGCGATCACGACGCTGCCGTAGGCGTCGCCTGCCAGGGCGCCTCCGTCCCACCAGCCGACGGTGGCAGGGTCGTCGGGAATGACCAGGGCGCCGTCCGGGTGCAGGCCCGAATCCTTGATCGGCGCGGTGGCCCCGCTGGGCAACCGGAACTCCAGCGGCTGGAAGGACACCGTCGCCGCCAACGATCGTGCCAGTTTGGCCGGTGGCACGGCGGCCGAGGCTGCGCGCCCCTCCGGCACGGCGGCCGGCCCGACGACCGGCGCCGCGGAGACCTCCCGGCCCAGCGTGCCGTCCGCGAGCGAGGGCCCGGCCGCCGGGCCCGGGCCGGGACCGATCGCCACCAGGACGCCGGTGAGCGTGGTCGACACCCCGTACGCCACCGCCCCGGCAAGCCCGAGCGTCGACGCCCGGCGCCGCCCCGGAGCCGGGCGTCGACGTCCGGCCGGTGACGCGTGCGTGCTCACCGCACCGATCGGCCCCCGGCCAGGTGCGCGATGACAGGCTCGGCGGCGGGGGGAACGGCGGCGCGGGCCGTGGTCTGGGCACTGCGCACCGAACCGAGGACGGCCCCCGCCAGCCCGGCGAGCCCGAGGACGGCGATCGCGGCCGCGACGACCAACCATGGCACCGACCGCGACGTGACGATCGAGTCCGCGGCCTGGCCACCGTCGCCGGTGTGCACCGACGTGGGCCGACCGGCGCCGACCACCGGGACGGGGAACACCTGGACGATCGCGTCGGCGGTCTTCTCGGCCGGGCTCCCGAACGCGAAGATCCGGGTGAGGGTGCCCGGCTCCAGGGTCACCTGAACGGGCGCCAGGATGGTCCGGCCGGCGTTCGCGGTCGCCACCACGTCGAGCGAGTAGGCGCGGGCCGGGACGACGAGACTGAGCGACTCACCATTCGCGACATTGCGGAAGAAGGGTTGGCCATCGACCCGGATGTCCGCCGGTTCGGCCACCGCGACGTGCGAGACGACCAGCCGGGTCTTGCCCGGGCCGACGGACGACGTGTCGTTGCGGAAGACCGTCACGACAGGACTCATCGGGGCATCCGCGGCGCGGTGGGCGACGACGTCCAGACTGTCCTTGCCCGCGACCGTGAACCGGGCCGAGACCAGTGTGGTCGACCCCGACCTGACCTGGATCACATGCTGCCCGACGGACAGGTTCAGTGGGCCGACCACGGTCTTCGGCGCCACCGCGGCCTGCACCACGGATGAGTCGACGAGCACGTCCACCGTGCTTCCGGCGATGGCCTGAACGATGTACACCTGACTCGTCGGGGCGGCGGAGGCGAGGGACGCCGTCCCGACGGCGGAGGCGAGCAGGAGGAGCCCGACAGACACCGTTCGGATCGCCAGACGGCCGGACCTGCTACTCATCGGGAACCTCCGTCGGTGCTGTACCAGTGCTGTACCGGCCACGGGAAGGCGTGATCAGCAGGTATTGCGCTGCGTCACGACACTGTAGGGCGGTTGGTGCGTTCTTCGCGGCAAGACGCGCGATCTGTGACCGGGCAGTTGTTCGACGGCGGTTCGGGTGGGCAAAGTACACGGTGGGTCATGAGGGTGGAGCTAGGCTGACCGTAACAGCTCGGGCGAATCGCCCGTGGATCACCGCTCGCAGCGGCGAGCCGGGGCAGACGAGCGGGGGGAAGGGTGGCCTGGCGCGGGAGGACGAGATGACGGAACCGGACACCGTCCCCGAACCGGACGCCTACGGCGTGGCGGGATCCTCCGCACCGCGTCAGGCATCGGTGTCGGGGCGAGACACCACGCCGGCACGGCCCACCGGCCCGAGCCCCTCGGCGGCCCTCACCGGTCAGGCGCCGATTCGCGTCGTCCGACGGCCGAGCCAGCAGACGGCAGCCCTGCGCCAGGAGCTCGACGAGAAGGCTGCGGCCACCGACGAACTGCGGGAGGCGCTCGACGAGCTGCGCCAGGTACTGGACGTCGACAACCACCCGCCGCCCACCGGCGCCCACCGGGGCCGGGCCCGGCTCGCCCTGGTCGGGGTGACGGTGGTCGCGATCGCGACCATCCTCACCTATCTGGTGCTGAACCGGGACGGCGAGGCGATCGTCCGCTCCCCCGAGCCGTCGCCGTCGCCCCCGGCGACCGCGGCGTCGACCGCGACCGCGAGCGCGACCCCGGCCGGCACCGTGCAGCCGCTGCCGTGGCCCGGCGGCGCGGTCGTGGCGCCGCCCGGCCTCGCCGCCAGCGGCCCGGGGGTCACCACGCCCGGCAGCGTCGTCCAGGTCGCCCTGGACGACGACGGCACCCACCTGGACGTCGTGGAGCGCCTCCTGCTCGACGCGCCGACGGGTGACGCACTGGTCCTGGCCGCGCCGGTCCTGGCCGTGCCCGCCCTGCACGAGGAGGGCACGGCACCGGTGAGCGACCTGCAGGTCCAGCTCGACGACGTGGTGACGGCCGCCACCGCGACCGATACCGGCCGCTGGGCCGTGACGCCGGCGGCAGGCAGCCGGTACGAGCGGGCCACGCTCCGGTACCGCCTCGGCGGGGCCGTCGTCACCGTCACCCCCGCCCCGCCGGGCCGGGCGCTCGGCGTCGTCACCCCGCTCACCGCCGCGGTCAGCCAGGGCCGCGGGCACGACGTCGTCGTCCGCACCCTCGACCCGCGGGTGATCGGCGTGTCCTGCCCGGGAGCCGCCGGCACCGGAACCGTCTGCGGCACCCGCACGGACGGCGGCTGGACGGCGCACCTGCCCGGCGACGCGCAGCCCCTCGTCCTGCTGCAGGTCCAGCGGTAGGGCCGGGGCGGCGGTAGGGCCGGGGCGGCGGCCGGCGGCGCTACCGGCTGTCCGCTCGCTGACTGGCCGGTGCCACGGTCACGGGCAGCAGCGTGCGCCCGGTCGGCCCGATCTGGATGTGCGTCCCCAACTGGGGGCACACCCCGCAGTCGAAGCACGGCGTCCAGCGGCAGTCGTCGACCTCGACCTCGGAGCGGGCGTCCTGCCAGTCCTCCCAGAGCCAGTCGGAGTCCAGGCCGGCGTCGAGGTGGCCCCAGGGCAGCACCTCGGCGAAGTCGCGCTCCCGGGTGGTGTACCAGGCGACGTCCACCGGCTCGTCGGCAAGCGCCTTCTCGGCGGCGTCCATCCAGCGGTCGAAGCTGAAGTGCTCACTCCAGCCGTCGAACCGACCGCCGGCCTCCCACACCCCCCGGATGACCTTGCCGATCCGGCGGTCGCCCCGGGAGAGCAGGCCCTCCACGATGCCCGGCTTGCCGTCGTGGTAGCGCAGCCCGATGGACCGGCCGTACCGTTTGTCGGCGCGCAGCGCATCGCGCAGCAGGCGTAGCCGGCGGTCGACGGTCTCGTGATCCGCCTGAGCGGCCCACTGGAACGGGGTGTGCGGCTTCGGCACGAAGCCGCCGATGCTGACCGTGCACCGGATGTCGCGCTGGCCCGACACCTGCCGGCCGGTCTCGATCACCCTTCGCGCGAGCGCGGCGATCTGCAGCACGTCGTCGTCGGTCTCGGTCGGCAGACCGCACATGAAGTAGAGCTTCACCTGCCGCCAGCCGGCCCGGTACGCGGCGGCCACGGTCCGGACCAGGTCGTCCTCGGTGACCATCTTGTTGATGACCTTGCGGATCCGCTCGCTGCCGCCCTCCGGCGCGAACGTGAGCCCGGACCGGCGACCGTTCCGGGAGAGCTCGTTCGCCAGGTCGATGTTGAACGCGTCCACCCTGGTGCTGGGCAGCGAGAGCCCGGTGTTGGTGCCCTGGTAGCGGTCGGCGAGCTGCTTGGCGAGCGGGCCGATCTCGCTGTGGTCCGCGCTGGAGAGGCTGAGCAGGCCGACCTCCTCGAACCCCGTCGCGGCCAGGCCGCGGTCGACCATCGCACCGATCCCGTCGATGGACCGCTCCCGCACCGGCCGAGTGATCATGCCGGCCTGGCAGAACCGGCACCCGCGGGTGCAGCCGCGGAAGATCTCGACGCTCATCCGCTCGTGCACGGTCTCGGCCAGCGGCACCAACGGCTGCTTCGGGTACGGCCACTCGTCGAGGTCCATCACGGTGTGCTTGCTGACCCGCCAGGGGATGCCGCCCCGGTTCGGGACGACGCGCTGGATCCGGCCGTCCGGCAGGTAGTGGACGTCGTAGAACGCGGGCACGTACACCGTGCCGCTGGCAGCCAGTCGGTGCAGCAACCCCGCGCGGCCCCCCGGCCGGCCCTCCCGCTTCCAGCTCCCGACCAGCTCACTGATCGCCAGCACGGCCTGCTCGCCGTCGCCGATCACCGCGCCGTCGATGAACTCCGCGATCGGCTCCGGGTTGAACGCCGCGTGGCCGCCGGCCAGGACGACGGGGTGGGATTCGCCCCGCTGGGTGGCCGTCAACGGAATGCCGGCCAGGTCGAGCGCGGTGAGCAGGTTCGTGTATCCCAACTCGGTCGAGAAGGACACCCCGAGCAGGTCGAACGCCCCGACCGGGCGGTGGGAGTCGACCGTGAACTGCGGGACGCCGTGCTCGCGCATCAGCGCCTCGAGGTCAGGCCAGACGGCATAGGTGCGCTCGGCGAGGATGTCGGGACGCTCGTTCAGCACCTCATAGAGGATCATGATGCCCTGATTGGGCAGACCGACCTCGTAGGCGTCCGGGTACATCAGCGCCCACCGGACGGTGTGGTCACCCGCGACGTCCCACGGCTTGACCTGACTGTTGAGCTCCCCGCCGACGTACTGGATCGGCTTGGAGACGGCCGGCAGCAGCGCCTCGAGCCGGTCGAAGACGGGCGTGGGGTCGGGGTGCCGGCGATCGGCGGACATGACTGGTGAGCTCCCGAGGACGGACGGCTGGCGGGCGACGAGCCGCGCGGATCGTCCGTCCAGGGTAAGGCTCGCCTACCTCGACGTCAGAACCACGACGTCAGCCAGCGGCGGACCACCAGGTCGCCCCCCGGGATGACGTCGCCCGCGGTGATCGGGTAGAAGTACCAGCCGACCAGGACGACGAGGACCACGTAGGCGCCGGCCACGGCCAGACGTCGTCGGCGGCGCTCGGGGTCGCCGTCCGCGGGCCCGATGAGCAGGCCCAGGCAGTAGGTGATGCCCAGGACCACCCAGGGCACGAAGGCCACCGCGTAGAACTCGAAGATCGTCCGGTGCTGGTACTGGAACCACGGCAGGTAACCGGCGGCGATGCCGGAGAGGGCGGCGCCCGCGCGCCAGTCCCGGGCCAGGACCCACCGGTACAGCAACACGCCCAGGGCGAGGGTGCCGGGCCACCAGATCAGCGGATTGCCGAGGTCAGTGATCATCCGGTTGCAGGTCGCCGCGTCGCAGCCCGGCTGACCGGAGTGGGTGATGTCGTTGAGGAACAGCGTCGGGCGACCGAGCACGGTCCAGGCCCACGGATTGGCCTGCCAGTCGTGCGGTGTCGTGATGCCGCTCGCGCTCACCCACATCTCGTGGTGGTAGTGCCAGAGGCCGCGCAGGCCGTCGGGCACGAACCGCCAGCCGCCGGTCGCCGGGTTGTCCGCGGCCCAGTGCCGGCCCCATCCCTTGTCACTGTGCAGCCAGCCCGCCCAGCCGGCCAGGTACACCGCCGGCAGCACGACGAGAGTGGTCAGCAGCGCCTGGACGCCGTCGAGGAGCAGGCCGCCGACGACCCAGTGCCGGACGCCGGCGGCACGCCGCGCCGAGCAGTCCCACAGCACGGACATGACCAGGAAGACCGCCGCGAAATACAGTCCCGACCACTTCACGCCCGTGCACAGGGCCAGGCAGACCACGGCGCCGACGCGCCACCACCGCGGCCCGGACCAACGCCCCAGCCCGGCGACGCGCCGTGGCCCGGCCGGCACGCCACCGCCCCCGGGATCGGGGACGGCGGCGGCCGTCGCCTGTCGCGCCCGGGTCCGGTCCCGGTCGATGAGCAGGCACCCGAACGCGGCCAGCGCCCAGAACATCACGAAGATGTCGAGGATGCTGACGCGGCTGTGCACGAGTTCCTGGCCGTCGACGGCCAGCAGCAGGGCGGCGACCGCGCCCAGCAGGGTGCTGCCGAAGAGCCGCCGCGCGATCCGGCCGAGCATCAGGATCGACACCGTGCCGACGACCGCCGCCGAGATCCGCCAGCCCCAGGCACTGCCCGGGCCGAACAGCCACTCGCCGGCCGCGATCATCCACTTGCCGACCGGCGGATGGACGACGAACTCCGGGTCCGGCCCGTGGATGTTGGTGTTGCCCGCCGCGAAGAGCCGGTCCGCCACCTCGTTGCGCTTCTTCTCGTCGGGGTCGAGGCTGGCGCGCAGGCCGAGTTCGACGCCGTAGCGCAGCAGGGAGTCGGCCTCCTTGACGTAGTAGGTCTCGTCAAAGATCAGCTTGTGCACCTGGCCGAGACCCCACAACCGGAAGATCCCGCCGACGGCCGCGATGAGCGCCGGTGCCGCCCAGCCCCAGAACCGGTCGCTGCGCAGCCATTCACGCCGGCGCGGCGCCGGCTCTCCACCGTGGAGCGGCGGGCGCTCGGCGAGCGCGGTCCCCGTCCCCTGCACGGCGCCACCCTAGCGGGGCTCTCTGACAGCCGCGCCCGACCTCCGCCGGCCGTGCCCCGGCCTCGCCCTCGGGTTCAGAGGTCAGGGAACCAGAGGCCGATCTCCCGGGACGCGGACGCGGGGCTGTCCGACCGGTGCACGACGTTCTCGGTGACGCCACGGCCCCAGTCATGACCGAGATCACCGCGGATCGTGCCCGGCGGTGCCGTCGTCGGGTCGGTCGGCCCGCAGAGCGCCAGCACCCCCTCCACGGCCCGGACGCCCTCGACCACCGCCGCCGCCACCGGGCCGGACGACATGAACTCGACCAGCTCGGGGTAGAAGGACTTCTCCACGTGATCGGCGTAGTGCTCGGCGAGCAGTTCCTTGGACGGCACCCGCAGATCCAACGCGACCAGCCGGTAGCCCTTGGCCTCGACCCGGCGCAGCACCTCCCCGACGTGACCGCGGGTGACGCCGTCCGGCTTCACCAGGATGAGCGTGCGTTCGGGCCTCATGGGCGCCTGCCTTCCGCCGGGTCGTCGATCGGCCGTCGAGATCGATGCCACCGTAGAGGGCGGACGCCGCCCGCCGCGTGGACCTTCGTCCGGGGCCGGCCTGCGGCCGCGGGGCCGGGCCCCGGGCCGGCGAGCCGGGCCGTCAGAGGCCCGGGTACCAGATCTTGATCTCGCGCTCGGCGGACGACGGCGAGTCGGAACCGTGCACGAGGTTCTCCACCACGGCACCGCCCCAGTCGCGACCCAGGTCGCCCCGGATGGTGCCCGGCGCCGCCTTGGTGGGATCGGTCGCGCCGGCCAGGGACCGGAAGCCCTCGATCACACGGTTCCCCTCGACGACCGCCGCCAGGGCCGGACCCGACATCATGAACTCGACGAGCGCACCGAAGAAGGGCTTGCCCAGGTGCTCGGCATAGTGCTCCTCGAGGAGCCCCCGGGTCGGCGTCCTCAGCTCCAGCGCGACCAGCCGATACCCCTTCGCCTCGATCCTGCGCAGCACCTCGCCGGTCAGCCCGCGGCGAACCCCGTCAGGTTTCACCAGGACGAGCGTGCGCTCGGGGGCAGTGGTCACAGCGGTCCTCCTCGAGGTCCCTCACGGGCTGGGTGGGGAATCAGCCTAGTCCCGGGCAGGCTGCCCCGGGCGGCCTGACACCGTTCCCGCCCCACGACCCCCGCTGGACGACGACGGCCCGGAAACCGCCCGAGCCGCCTCACGCCGGGGTGATCGCCCCGGTGTCCAGGCTGTAGTGGGCCGCCACGATCCCGAGCGCACCGGCGGACACCGCGGAGCGCAGCACCGGGGAGCGCTCGGAGAGCAGCTCCGCCGTCAGCCGGGTGTGCCAGCGGACGGCCGCGTCCACCCGGGCGGCGGGGTCGTCGACGGGCGCGGTCGCCGCGACGGCCGGGCGCAGCGCGTCGACCAGCGCGTGCACGGCATCCGGCACCACCGCGACGCCCTCGAGCACCTCGATCGATGCGCTGACCGCGCCGCAGCGCGCGTGACCGGCAACCATGATCAGCGGGACCCGGAGGTGGTGCACCGCGAACTCCAGGCTGCCCAGCGCGGCGTCATCGAGGACGTGCGCCGCCGTCCGCACCGTGAGCAGGTCGCCCAGCCCCTGGTCGAGCACCAGTTCGTCGGGGACGCGGCTGTCGATGCAGCCGAAGAAGGCGGCCAGGGGTTGCTGGCCGGCCGCCAGCTGACGCCGCCGAGCGGGCGACGCGTTCGGGTGCCGCGGCTGCCCGGACCGGAAGCGGGCGTTCCCCTCCACCAGGGCCCCCAGCACGTCGGCGGCCGGCCCTGGCAGCGACGGCCAGCCCCGGACGACGCGGACGCCGTCCGCCGAGACCTCGGGGGCGCGGGGCGGCCCCTGGCAGTGCGTCATCGTGACCTCCGGACGGCGGGTCTGGCTCTACTCCCGGTAATATCAGTACCAGTCACATGAATCGGGCCAAAACGCCCGCAACAATCGCGGAGAGTGAAGGCTGGTCACTCAGCACCGGACGTCGCGGGGACGTGCTCACGCCGGGTCGCCGCGCCCTGGCGCCGGTCACCGACCCCCGTCGATCAGGGCGAGCAACGCCGAGGCGATCTCCTCCGGGGACGGTGGGCAGCCCGGGATCCGCAGGTCCACGGGCAGCACGTCCTCCACGGCACCGACCAGCTCACCCGGCATGCCGAGCAGGTCGCGGCCCAGCGCGCAGTCGCCGAGCGCGGCCACCCACCGTGGTTCCGGCATCGCCGCGTACGCGATGAGCAGGGGCTGGCGCATCCGGCGGGTGACGCAGCCGCTCACCAGCAGCACGTCCGCGTGCCGTGGCGACGCCACGATCCCCAGGCCCAGGTGCTGCAGATCGTAGGCCGGTCCCCACGCCAGGGTGAGCTCGTGCTCGCAGCCGTTGCACGACCCGGCGTCCACGTGCCGGACGGCGAGGCTGCGGCCGCGGTCGGGTCGAGGCAGGGCGATCTCGCGGCGGATCCTGCGCAGGTCGCGCAGCAGGGTGAGCATCAGCGGTCCGCGCAGGCGTAGCAGAGCTCGAAGCTCTTGTTGATGAGGGGGAAGTCCGGCAGCAGGTTGCCGGCCGCGGCGAACGCGACGGACGGCCAGTTGGCGAACGACCCGGTCCGCAGCCGGACCCGCTCGATCCGCCCGCCGTCCCACTCCAGCAGGCACCCGGTCGCACCGCGCGGGCTCTCCACCCGACCGAGGCCGAGCCGGCGGGACGGGGCGGAGGGCTCGGCCCGGTCGGGCTCCAGCGACCGGTCGAGCAGCTGGTCGAGGATCCCGAAGGACTGCCACAGCTCCAGGGCACGCTGCTCGAACCTGGCCTGCACGTCACCGGTGGCGGGTTCGGGCATGACCGGCTCGAACCCGGGGTACGCCAGGTGCGGGGAATCGGTACGCAC
>DATDMG010000527.1:0-2215 GCA_036518955.1 Kineosporiaceae bacterium
CGGCCCCCGCATCAGGCGGCCGGCCGGGGCACCACCCGGGCTCCTTCCCGTTCGACCTCCGGCTGCCGCGCCTCGTGGCCGAGGCGCAGGCGTACCCGCGGCCGGTGCACCATCGCGGCCAGCGCCACCACCAGCGCCAGGAGCTCGGCGCTCCCGGCGGCCACCACCAGCTCGATCAACGTCATGGCGTCTCCTCCGGGACCCTGGCTCGTCAGGCCGGGGTGGGTCGGATCCCCGGCGACGCCGTCTGCCGGCGTTTCGCCTCCGGGCTCGGTGCCCGAACATGAGTATCGCGTCGCAATCCGGGCGCTTCCGGACGCCAATGCGGTTTGGTTTCTGTCAATGCGCCTGGGCGCACGGGTGCCGGCGCGGCGACGGTGGTCGCACCGGAGAGGTCGGGTCGAGACGGGGCCGGAAAGACGAAGGGCCGGGTGCCCGTCGGCGCCCGGCCCTGGAAGGATGCGGAGATCCCTTCAGGTCAGCCGGGCGGACCAGCGTCGCGGCGATCGAAGCCCTGGCAACGGCTCGCACCGCCACCCACTCCATGGGTCGATCCCGATCGTCGGCGATCAGAACGACTCGGCGAAGTTGATGTAGAAGCCGCGGCTCGCCTTGCCCCAGGCGAAGTCGAAGTTGAGGTTCGCGTGGCTCTCCTTCACGACGGCGACCTTCACACCCGCCAGCAGCGCCGGATACCAGTACTGGAAGCGCGGCTCGTCCTGGAAGATGCCCTTCGCGCCGGGCTGGCTGACGGAGTGGAGGTTCACGCCTCCCGCGACGCCGAGCCACTCCCAGACCAGCACGCGGATCTCGGACTCCGCGTAGAGCAGCGACTTGCCGATGTGGCGCCCCTCGATGTAGCCCCGGCCCGACCGGCCCTCCGGCTCGCTCCCGATCGACGGGAGCCGCAGGTAGGGCACCTCGCCGAACGAGAACCAGCCGTAGGTCCACAGCGCCAGGACGACCCGCCGTGACATCGCCAGGTAGGTGCGCGCCTCTCCGAAGGCCGCCTGCCAGGAGTTGCTGCTGCCGAGCCAGGTCGGGAACAAGGAGGCGGCGAGATTCGCGTACACGCCGCGCGTCGGATAGACGACGCTGTCGCGGTCGTCCCAGACGACCCGGACTCCTGGTCCCAGGCTGAACGACGACGAGCCGGTGCCCCACGGATACTGGGAGAAGCCGGAGGGAGCGCCGCTCGCGGTCCCCTGGTCGTGCACGTCGAAGTCGTAGTCCAGGTAGACGCCGGCGCCGGCGTAGAGCTTGCCGGCCACCCGCCGGTTCACGGTCTGATGCAGTCGCAGCGAGTGGCGGTCGATGATCGCCCTGTCCGATTCGGGCGTCTCTCCGCCCAGGCCCCACGTCGGAGAGGGCCACTTGCTCCAGCGCCACATCAGGACCGCGGTCCAGTCACCCCCGGGGAGCGTGAGATCCACGCGGAGCGGGACGGAGATCTGGTGGTTCGTCGTGAAGACGAAGCTCGTCGAGTACTTCGAGGGCCGGGTCCCGCCGCTCAGGTCGACGGTACCGGCGAGCCCGGCCCCGACGCCGAAACCGATGAGCGGGCTGGAGTTCACGATGGGCGTGATGATGAAGCCGCTCTGGTTCCTGGGCTCATCCTCGCCGCCGGGCCGCGGGCCCCACCATCCGGTGACGGCGCCCAGCCATCCGGGGAAGTCCTGTTGCGGGGCGTCGACCGCTGGCGGCCGATCGGCGTCGATCTGCGGACAGCTCGCGGGCGGTCCGGCCGCGGCGGCGTGGGGGTTCCCCGAGCACCCCCCGAGCGCGAAGTCGATCTCCGGCGTCGACGACGAGGTCGACTTCTCCTGAGCGACAGGAGGTGGGCTGGACGGGTCCGCCGCGGCGGCCGCCGAGGTGATGCCGAGGGCGCAGGCGAGGACAGGGAAGGGCAACGCCCTCATGCAGCGCAGAATCGCTGGTGGCCCCGCCGAGCCGCGAGTCCCGGCCTGGGGCGTAGTCCTTTGTTCAGGCGCGTGGTTTCGCGGAGCCTGGCACCGAATCACCTCATCCCGTAGCGCAGGAAGAGGAAGTCACCGCTGCGGCGAGCCGACAGGAGCCGACCGCCGAGCGTGCCGGGACGGAAGGTCCGTCCCTCGATGAGCGCCAGCGTCGGGAGCTCGTCCGACCGGCCGACGAAGAAGGGGGAACGCGTCAGGAAGAGCTCGTCCACGGCGCCCTCGGCGAGGAACCGGGTCGT
>DATDMG010000528.1:0-26817 GCA_036518955.1 Kineosporiaceae bacterium
GGGACGGCGCCGCCGTCGTCAGCGCGCACGGCCGCGGTCTGGCGCCCGCACTGAACGCCTGCCGCGCGCTGCCGCTGGTCGCGGTGCTGACCGGGGCAGGTGCCGGCGCCGCGGAGCTCGGGGCCGGGCTGGCGGGCTGGCCGCGCCGACTGGCCGTCGCGGAGCGGCTGGGCACCGAGGCCGAGCGCGTGGTCGAGGTGACGCCGGAGCAGGCCGCGGCGGGCACCTGGGCGGATCCGCACGTGGTGATCTCGATCGCGGACGGCGGCACCGCGGCCGGGATGCGCGCGGACAACCAGCCCGCGGCGGCTCCGGCGGCGGGGTGGGCCCGGCCGGAGAGCGCGTACGAGCACCGTGACTCGATGATCACGAAGGCCGAGGTGCGGGCCCTGGCCGTCGCCCGGCTGGCGCCGCGGCTCGGCCGGCTGGTGTGGGACGTCGGGGCGGGCAGCGGCTCGGTCGGGATCGAGTGCGCGGCGCTCGGCGCGGCGGTCGTCGCGGTGGACGCCGACCCGGCCGCGACGGCGTTGGTCCGGGCCAATGCCGCGCGGCACGGGGTGGGCTGTGCGGTCCGGGTGGTCGAGGGCGACGCGCCCGGCGTCCTGCCCGGGCTGCCGCAGCCGGACGCGGTGTTCGTCGGCGGCGGCGGTCTGCCGGTGCTGCGCGGCGTGGTGGGTCGAAGGCCGGCCCGGGTGGTCGTCGCGCTGGCGGCCCTGGACCGGGTCGCCGGCGCGCTGGACCTGCTGCGCGGCAACGGATTCCGCACCGAGGGTGTCCAGCTGTCCGCGTCCCGGCTGGCGGAGCTGCCGGACGGCTCGGTCCGCCTGGCGGCCGTCAACCCGGTCGTCGTCCTCTCGGGGGAGGCCGGGTGAGCGCCGTCGGGCTGGTCGCCGCCACCGCCGCCGGGCGGCGGCAGGTGGAGCGGGTCGCCGCGGCGTGGCCGCCGGCCCGGGTCGTGGACGCCGGCTCGGTCGCCGCGTCGCTGCGCACGGCCTGGGCGACGTGTGACGCGGTCGTCGCCTTCGTGGCCGCGGGCGCCGTCGTCCGGGTGCTCGGGCCGCTGCTCGCCGACAAGCACACCGAGCCCGCCGTCGTCGTGGTCGACGACGCCGGGCGGCACGCGATCGCTCTCCTCGGCGGCCACGCCGCCGGCGCGAACACGCTGGCCGCCGACGTCGCCGCCCTGCTCGGCGGCAGCCCGGTCGTCACCACGGCGACCGACGTGGCGGGTGTCACCCCGCTGGACGACCTCGGCTGGCCCGTCGAGGGCGCCGTCGCCCGGGTGACCCGGGGCATGCTGGACGGCGACCCGGTCCGCTGGGAGGCGGGCGCGGTCTGGCCGCTGCCGGCGTTCCCGCCGAACATCCGCCCGGACGCCGTCGGGCCGCTGCGGATCGTGGTGACCGACGTCCGGCTGGACGTCGACGGCCACACCGTGGTGCTGCGCCCGCCGTCGCTCGTCGTCGGCGTCGGCGCGAGCCGGGGGGCACCGGTCGGCGAGGTCCTGGCGCTGATCGACCGGGCCCTCACCGACGCCGGGCTGAGCCCGGCGTCGGTGCGCTGCCTGGCCACCGCCGAGGTGAAGGCCGGCGAGCCGGGTGTCGTCGAGGCGGCCCGGGTACTCGGCGTCCCGCTGGTCACCCACGCGGCGGCGGCGCTGGCCGCCGTCCCGGTGCCCCACCCCAGCGAGGTGGTGCGCCGGGCGGTGGGGACGCCGAGCGTGGCCGAGGCGGCCGCCGTGCTCGGAGACGGTGGCCCGACGGGGGAGCTGGTGGTCGACAAGACGGCCTCCGCAACGGCCACCGTGGCGGTCGCCCGGCACGCTGCCCGCGGCCGGCTCGCGATCGTCGGCCTGGGCCCGGGCGCGCGCGACCTGATGACGCCGCGGGCCGCCGCCGAGCTGCGCCGAGCCTCGGTCGTCGTGGGCCTCGACCAGTACGTCGAGCAGGTGCGGGACCTGCTGAGGCCGGGTACCCGGGTGCTCGTCACCGGGCTGGGCCAGGAGGAGGAGCGGGCCCGGACGGCGGTGGCCGAGGCACGCGCTGGGCAGGCCGTGGCCCTGATCGGCTCCGGCGACGCGGGAGTGTACGCGATGGCGAGCCCCGCGCTGGAGGAGGCCGACGGGACGATCGACGTCGTCGGCGTCCCGGGCGTGACGGCCGGGCTGGCGGCGTCCGCGGTGCTCGGGGCCCCGCTCGGCCACGACCACGCCTACCTCAGCCTCTCCGATCTGCACACCCCGTGGCCGGTGATCGAGCGCCGGCTGCGAGCAGCCGCCGAGGGCGACCTCGTCGTCCTGCTCTACAACCCGCGGAGCCGGGCCCGGCACTGGCAGCTCGGTGCGGCCCTCGCGCTGCTCGCCGAACACCGGCCGCCGGCGACCCCGGTCGGCGTCGTCCGGAATGCCAGCCGCCCCGACGAGTCCGTCGTGCTGGCGACCCTGGCCGAGGTCGATCCCGGCGGGGTGGACATGTACAGCCTGGTCGTCGTCGGCAGCTCGCAGACCCGGATCGTGGCGGGCCGGATGGTGACGCCGCGCGGCTACCACTGGCGTGCCCCGGGCACCGCAGCGGCCGGGTCGCCCGAGGGGCCGCAGGAGGTGCAGGAGGTGCGATGAGGACGATCCATCCGATCGAGGCCGAGTCCTACCGGATCATGCGCTCGCTCGTGGACACGTCGGCCCTGCCGCCGCTCACCCGCGCGGTGACCGAGCGGATCGTGCACACCACCGCCGATCTCGACCTCGTCGCCGACGTGGTCACCAGCGAGGAGCACCTGGCCGCCGGGCGCGCGGCGCTGCGCTCGGGGCGGCCCGTCGTCACGGACGTCGGGATGGTCGCCGCCGGGATCACCCGCCGCGACCTGCTCGGCCCGGTGCTGTGCCGGGTGGCCGACCCGGACACGGCGGCCCTCGCCGCCCGGGCAGGTCTCACCCGGTCCGCGGCCGGGTTCCGGCTGGCGGCGGCCGAGGTGGGGGCCGGGGCGGTCTGGGTGGTCGGCAACGCGCCGACCGCACTGTTCGAGCTGCTGCGCCTGGCAGCGGACGGCGTCACGCCCGCGTTCGTGGTGGGCCTTCCCGTCGGGTTCGTGGGCGCGGCGGAGTCGAAGGCGGCGCTCCGGGCGAGCGATCTGCCGCAGGTGTCGAACGTCTCGGCGAAAGGCGGGTCGCCGCTCGCCGCCGCCGCCGTGAACGCCCTCCTCTACGCCGACCTGCCCGCGTCCGTCGCCCCGGAGGTCATGCCATGACTACCCCACCCCTCGTCGTCGTCGGGCACGGCACCCGCAGCGCGGCCGGCGTCGAGCAGTTCGTGGCGCTGGCCCGGCGCGTTCGGTCCCGGGCGGGCGGGCAGGTCGAGGGCGTCGAGGGTGGGTTGATCGAGCTGGCCCGGCCGACCGTCGGCGAGGCGGTCAACCGGCTGCTCGGTGGTGAGCGCGCTGCTGGACGCCCGGTGGTCGCCGTCCCGCTGGTCTTGACGGCGGCAGGTCACGGCAAGGGCGACATCCCGGCGTCCATGGCGCGGGAGCAGGTGCGGCACCCGGGTCTGACGTACCGGTACGGGCGTCCGCTCGGCCCGCACCCGGTGCTGCAGGACCTCCTCGAGGCTCGGATCGACGCCGCACTCGGCGCGGGAGCGGACCGTGCCGGCACCGACGTCGTCCTCGTCGGCCGCGGATCCACCGATCCGGACGCCAATGCCGAGGTGGCCAAGGTCGCCCGGCTGCTCTGGGAGGGCCGCGGCTACCGCGGCGTGGAGCCGGCGTTCGTGTCGTTGGCCGAGCCGTCCGTGCCGGCGGCGCTGGAGCGGGTGCGGCTGCTCGGGGCGCGGCGGGTGGTGGTGGCGCCGTACTTCCTGTTCGAGGGGGTGCTGCCGGACCGGATCGTGGCGCAGAGCGTGGCCTTCGCCACCGCCCACCCGGAGCTCGACGTCCGGGTCGCCGGGCTGATCGGCGACTGCGACGAACTCGCCGACCTGGTGCTCGAGCGGTACCGCGAGGCGCTGGCCGGGGACATCCGGATGAACTGCGACACCTGTGCCTACCGGGTCGCCCTGCCCGGATTCGAGGACAAGCTGGGCCGGCCACAGACACCGCACCACCACCCCGACGAGGGCGGCGCCCACCACGCCCACCACGCCCACCCGGACGGGCACGAGCACCCGGACGGGCACGAGCACGCCCACCCGCACCCGGGTTCGGACGCCGGCCAGGTCGCCCTGGTGGGTGCCGGGCCCGGTCCGGCGGGCCTGCTCACGGTCGACGGCGCGCGGCTGCTCGCCGAGGCGGACGTCGTGGTGACCGATCGCCTGGTCGCCCCGGACCTGCTGGCCTGCCTGCCCGCCGGCACCCTCGTGGTGAACGTCGGCAAGGTGCCGCACGGGCCCTCCGCCGACCAGGCGGACATCAACGCCGCCCTGGTGGCGCACGCCCGGGCCGGTCGCCGGGTGGTCCGCCTCAAGGGCGGGGACCCCTACGTCTTCGGGCGCGGGTTCGAGGAGGTGCTGGCGCTGCGCGCGGCCGGGATCGAGCCGGTGGTGGTGCCCGGGGTGTCCAGCGCGACCGCGGCGCCGGTGCTGGCCGGCGTCCCGCTGACTCACCGCGGCGTCGCGCACGACGTCACGATCGTCAGCGGCCACCTGCCGCCCGGCCACCCGGACTCCCTCACCGACTGGGCCGCGGTCGCCCGGTCCCGGGGCACCCTGGTGCTGCTGATGGCCGTCGAGCACGCCCCGAAGATCGGCGCCGCGCTGCTCGAGCACGGCCGGCCGGGTGACACCCCGGTCACCGTGGTGGAGAGGGCCGGTCAGCCCGAGCAACGGGTGCTGGGCGCCGACCTCGCCTCACTCGGCGTGCTGGTCACCGCCGAGGGGGTGGCGCCGCCGGCCGTCATCGTCGTCGGCGCGGTGGCGGGGCTGGGTGGCACGACGCGGTAGGCCTCACCCGACTGGGCTCCGTGGACGCCACCGACGACGTCCGCTGACCACGGACGGAGCGCAACCGTGCGGTCAGCGCACCGCGATGTCGGTGGCGACCGCCGTGACGGCGAGCACCGCCGCGAGCACGGTGACCCACCCGGTGGTGCGGCCGATCGCCGGCTCCCCGGCCTGGTCCGTCCCGGACGCCGGGGTCCGCTCGCGCACCAGCCGGGTGACCGCCCCGGCCACGATCAGCGAGGTGAGGAGGGCGCCCATCGCCGTTGCCACCTCCAGTACCAGAGCGCCGAGCCGGGCCTCGGGCCCGTGCTGCGCCAGCAGCAGGACGGCGGCGCACAGGCCGGCTGTCACCACGCCGGTGCCGAGCTCGGCCAGCGCCGGCTGCCCGCGGCTGGCGGCGAGCGCGCGCAGCAGCATCGCGATCGCTGCCACCGCCCCGAGCACCGCGGCGATGTCGAGCACCACCCACAGCGCGTCGACGTTCTCCAGGAGTTGGCCCGCCCCCGCGCTCGCGGTGGCGAGGAGAGCCACTACCGGTTCCGTCCGTGGTCGAGCCGGGCCGGGCCCCGGACCCGGGTCGCCACCCGGGTCACGCTGCGGGGAGAAGCCGGGGTCGTCGGGGCGGTCGGTCCGGCGGGTGCTCATGCAAGGCCTCTCGGACGGGCGGGTCGGGAGCCGGGCGGAGACGCCGTCGCCGACCGGTCCAGCACCGACCATAGCTCCGCCGCTCGTGATCATGCACGTCTGCCGCGATCATGTAGCGTGGTCGCCGTCGTCCTCGCGCCAGCCTCGCTGGCGCCTTCGCGACCGTGCCGATCGACCCCCTACCTGCCAGGACGCAAGTCCTCCCCCGCCGACTCCTGGCGCGGGGAAGGGTGGGGTCGCGGCTCCCTGTGTCCTAGGGATCACGGGTGTGGGGTGATCGATCACTTACCGGGGGTGAGTGTGTGTGTCCGAAGGTGCGCCTCGGCGAGCCGGGACCCGGCGGATCCGGGTCCTCCTGATTGACGATCACGAACTGGTCCGACGTGGCCTGCGAGAGGTCCTCAGCGAGGCGGGAGGGATCTCCGTCGTCGGGGAGACGGCGACGGTCCGGGACGGGATGCGCCGGGTCGTCGCGCACCACCCCGAGGTGGTGCTCACCGACGTGCGCCTGCCGGACGGCAGCGGCATCGACCTGTGCCGCCAGTTGGCACACACCGACCCGGCCGTGCGGGTGGTATGCCTGACCTCGGTCAGCGACCCGGACGTCGTGCACACCGCGATCCTGGCCGGCGCGTCCGGCTATTTGCTCAAGGAGATCCGCGGTGCGGCTCTCGCCGAGGGGGTGCGGCGGGTGGCGGCGGGGCAGTGCCTGCTGGATCCCGGGGTCACGGCGCAGGTGTTCGAGCGGCTGCGCAATCCGGAGGGGGTGCACCCGGAGCTGTCGGCCCTGACTCCGCAGGAACGGCGGATCCTGGAACTCATCGTCGACGGTCACACGAACCGGGAGATCGGCGCTGCACTCAACGTGAGCGAGCAGACGGTGAAGAACCACGTCACGAGCCTGCTCTCCAAGCTCAACGTCACCCGCCGTACCCAGGCCGCGGTCCTCGGGGCCCGGCTGCGCGGCTTGAAGAGCGATCACTAGGACGCCACCCGTGGACGCCGCCGCGACCCGGGACTTTCGTACCTACATCAAGAGTCGTTTTGGTCTGCCTTGTCACAGTTTTCTGAGACATTGTTGGGTTACACCTCGTAGCTGCCGGAGAGTATGCACCAGCGGCACCAGCGGCACCAGGGTATCCGGCTGAACCCTTGGAGGAAACATGACGACCACGACAGATCGCACGGTACGAGGGGCTCTCGCCGGGACGGTGGAGAGCCCCACGACTTTTCCTGATGACCAGCTGTACATGCTCAAGCTCTGCCTCGAGCTCCAGCTCGAAGCCTTGCTCCTGGCCCTCGGCTCCAGTGCTGTGGTGTCCCGGGAGGCGGGCGCCGACCGGCGAGGGGCCGGTCGCGGCGTCCCGACCGGGCCCAACGACACGGACCTGCCGTGGGAGAAGTGGCTCGCCGAGGACCTCGATCTGGCGTGCGCGCTGACCAGGGACTGCCTGCACGACGGCGTGCCGCTGCCGTCGTCCCTGGCGACGGTCGGGACGTCCGGCGGGCGGATGGTCGAGTCCCTGGCGGCCCGCTACTCGGCGATGGCCGCGGTGGTGGGCGAGATGCTCGAACGGACGGACGTGCGCGAGCACTCCGTGGCGGTGAACCGGCTCGTCGAGACCCGGGTCCGCTGCGTGGAACGCCTTGACGCCCTCCTCGGCGAGTCGCCCGAGTCGGCGGCCGAGCGGCTGTTCCCACCGGCCGCGGAGCCAGGCCACTACCTCGGCTGACCGGATCGGGCGGGCCGGGCCGGGGCGCCGCAGAGGCCGGGGCGCCGCAGAGCTAGCCGGAGGTCGCCGGCTTCTGGAACACCGCGACGTAGTCGACGAGCATCGGCCTGCCCGGGACCGTGCCCGACGTCGGCCCGCCCGGCGGCAGGTGGTCGGGGAAGCTGCCGCCCATCGCCACGTTCAGGATGATGAAGAAGCCGTTGTGCGTCGCGTTCGCCCACGCGGTGGGGTCGACCTGGGTGGCCTTGACGGTGAAGAAGTTGGTCCCGTCCAGGTACCAGCGGATCTGCTCGGGGCTGACGCTGCGGTCGAGCTCCATGGCGTACTCGTGGAACCCGGTCTGGCAGTTCGGGCAGGCCCGCTCGCCGCTGCCGATCCCGGTCGTCTCCTGGCACGGTCCGCCGGGGTTGGTGCCGCAGTGCAGGGTTCCGAACTCCGAGCTGCGCCCGTTGACGTCCTCCATGATGTCGATCTCGCCGATGCCGGGCCAGTTCGTCGCGCCGACGGGCCGGGCGGCGCCCCCCAGCATCCAGAAGGCCGGCCAGTAGCCGAGACCGTCGGACGACGTCACGTCCGGCTGCCGGATCGACGCCTGGACCCGGAGGATGCCACCGGCAGGAGCCGCGAAGTCGGTGCGGGTCGTCTCGATCCGGCCCGATGTCCAGGCTCCGGAGGCGTCGCGCAGCGGCGTGATCGCGAGGTGGCCCTCGCCGTCCACGGAGACGTTCGCGGTGCTGGAGGTCATCGTCTCGAGTTCCCCGGTTCCCCAGTGGGCCGCGCCGCCGGGGTAGCTGATGCCGGTGTCGTACAGCCACTTCGCGGTGTCGACACCGGTACCGGCGGAGCCGGTGAAGTCTTCGCTCCAGACCGTCGTCCAGCCCGGGGGCGCCGTCGGCACCGCCGCGTCGGACGGTGCGGCCGGGGTGATCCCTGCCACCACCAGGGCCCCGACCATCACTACGGTTGCCAGCATCACCGTGGGCAGCGCGCGCAGCCGGCCGAGCCGGAGCGGCCCCACGCGGACGTTCCCTCCGTGGACCATGACTACCTCATGTGCGTGAGGCAGGACCCTGGTCGGGTCGGTGACCTCGAGGTGGTCCTGGGGTATGCAGATCGTCCGGTTTGGCGACTCGGTCCGTCAACGCTCGAGAGACCGCTCTCCCCGTCAATTCTCTGGCTTCGACAGTTAACGGTAGTTCGTGGAAGGAGCGCTCTCTCATGGTGCTTCGCGGTGGCCGACACCTCCGGGTCGGGCGCTGGCTGTGGTCGGGCCACGGGCACGCCGTGGGTGACCGTCGCGTTCAACCCGGTGAGGCGCGAGGATGCCTCCACCAGGGTTCACCGGGCACGGCGTGGTGGGTGACGCGAGCAGGAGGTCGACGTGAGCACTCCGGTCGAGGGCGGTCGGGGGATGCGCGTGCGCCTGTTCGGGTTCCCCCTGCACGTCGACCTGTCCTTCGTCCTGATCATGGGGTTGATCGGCTGGCTCAGCCGGGCTCGGACGGTGATCGACCTGGTCCTCTGGGTCCTGGTTGCCACCGTCGCCGTCCTGGTGCACGAACTCGGGCACGCCGTGGTGGCGCGCGGGGCCGGTGCGCGCCCGGCCATCGCCCTGACGGGGTTCGGGGGGCTGACCACCTACGTGCCGCCGCGGCCACTCTCCCGTGGCCGGTCCCTGGCGATCGCCCTGGCTGGTCCGCTGTCGGGGCTGGCCCTGGGTGGCGTGGTCTTCCTGGCGCGCCACGCGCTCGGCCCGTTCGACTACGACAGCCTGCCGGAGCGCGTCACCTGGTACGCCCTCTTCACCACCGTCGGCTGGAGCGTGCTGAATCTCATCCCGGTCCTCCCGCTGGACGGGGGCCAGGCGATGCGCGAGTTGCTCCCGGGTTCGCCGCAGGAGCGCAGCCGGCGTGCCGCGGTGGTGTCGATCGTCGCGTTGGTGCCCCTCGTCGCGCTCGCACTCGGTTTCGGCCAGGTGTTCGTGGCGATGTTCCTGATGTTCTACGGGGTGGCGAACGCGCAGGCGCTGCGCAGCCGGCCCGGCGGGGAGAGACCGGACGGCGGATCGGGGCCCCGGGTCACCCCGGAGCAGGCGATCGTCGGCCTGCTCTGGCAGGGGGCCCCGGCCCAGGCCCGGCGCACCCTGGAATCACTCCCGTCGGGCACGCCGGTGGACCTCGCCGTCCACGGTGCCGTGATGGCCACGACCGGGCAGCCGGAGCAGGGTCACGCGCTGCTGGCGCAGGAGGTGGTCCGGCGGCCGGGGGATCCCAACGTCGTCGCGCTCGTCGTGTTGGCCCACAGCCTGCAGCACGACTGGGTGGCCGTCGAGGCCGACCTCGTCGGGCCACTGGCGCCGGCCGTCCCGCTGCCGGTCGTGGAGCGGGTCATCCAGGAGGCCGCCGCGACCGGCCGGCAGGACGTCGCGGAACGCCTCGCCGCCCTGCCGGTGCGGCGCCCCCAGGCGGGCTGACCCCAGCCGGCGGCGGCCTTGCTCCAGATAGCCCCCTCGACGAAACCGGAACGACTCCGGCCGGGCGGGGTGCGCCCGAAGGAGAGCTCTTCTCCTGGGCTGATGCACAAGGGCACAGAAGGACCTTAGTCTATCGATGTGACCACGTGGTGACGCTTAGCTTCGGATGACGACCCCTGCCCGCCAACCAGCCCCCCGCCGTCCGGAATCCCGACGGCCGGGTCGGTGCCGCAGGCTCGGGCACGGGCCTTCTCCAGGGAAGAGGAGCAACGATGCATCCTCGCCGATACGATCGATCGGGTAGGTCCCGGCTGACGGCGGTCTCGTCGTCAGGAATACCCGAGCGCCATCCGCGGCTGACCCTGAACTGGTCGGACCCGCTGGAACGAACCCATACCGCCGTCCACGTCGTGTCGGGGATCCCCATCATGATCGTGGAGGGAGCCTTGGTGGCGGCCGCCGCCAAGCCGTGCCGGGAGGCGCTCGACGCCGTCCTCCGGATGAGGCCGACCCGGATGGTCATGGATCTGGGTGGCGTCCGGGAGACCGACCGGACGACGGTCCAGCTCCTGGAGGCGATGCGGCGCTTCACCCACTGGCACGGGGTCGCCATGAGCCTGGCCGCGGTGCCCGGGGTCGTCCAGGTGCGATTCGAGGGAGTCAGGATCGACCCGCCGTTCGACATCCACTCGACCAGCGATCGGGCCGTCACGGCGGCCCTGGCGATGCCCAGGGCGCGGCGCTCGGTGACCCCGCGGGACAGCATGGGCGGAACGGGCTGATCGGGCTCGCGCCCGACCGGCTGCGACTGGCGCGGCGTGATCGGGACCCAGGTCCTGAATTGTCACCAGGATGTTCATGAGAACGTGATCGCATGACATTCCCGGACCACCGGATCGCTGACGGCTCGAGTCGCGCCGCCGTCCTCAAGGTGCTGCGGGAGCGCGGCGACCTGGTGAAGGTCGAGGAGTTGGCGGAAGCGGTCAGCCTCTCGCTCAGTGCGGTCCGGTTCCACCTGGAACGACTGATCGCGGACGGGCTGGTCCGGACGGCGAAGGAGCCACGGGCGACCCCCGGCCGCCCCCGGGTGATGTATCTGGCCGTTCCCGAGGAGGCGGTGGACGACGCGGCGGCCTACCGGCACCTCGCCGCGCTCCTGGCGGACCAGCTGTCCGACCGGGGCGGTGCGGGGGCGGCCGAGGCCGCCGGTCGGGTCTGGGCCGAGCAGGTGACCGCCGCCGCGGTCGAGCGCCGGCCCACCGACCCGCGCATCGACCCGGGGGCGCTGCCGGGGCGTGTGCCGGACAGCCTCGCCGGAGTCCTGGCCGTGCTCGAGGACGGCGGGTTCGCGCCGCGCCTGCGGGACGACGGCTGGACGATCGAGCTGCACCGCTGCCCGTTCGCGGAGCTCATGCCGGAGCAGTCCGAGATGGTGTGCGCGGTGCACCGGGGCCTGGTCAGGGCCATCCCGGAGCTCAACGGCGATCGGATTCCCGCGGTGCTGTTCCCGGTGCCGGACGTCGAGGCGCCGTGCGTGGTGCGGTTCCGGCGCGACGCGTCTACCGGCACCTGACCCGGCGCTGTGGTGAGGTGACCGCGGTGCTGTCACCCTGCAGGTGTGCTGCGGCTGCTGACCCGATCGCTCGTGCTGGTGGTGGTGCTCGCCCTGCTGGTGGTCGCGGGCGACCGGGCGGCGGCCCTGCTGGCGGCGCGCACGGTCTCCCGCAACGTCACGGCGTCGGCCGGCCTCGGCCACCCCGCTGACGTCCGCTTCCCGTCCGTCCCCTTCCTCACCCAGGCGGCGGCGGGGCGGTACGACGTGGACGTCACGATGGAGGGTGTCCCGACGCGGCGCGGGCTGGTCCTCGACCGGGTCGACGCGTCCCTGCACGGGGTCGCCGCGTCGGCCGTCTCACTGCTCCAGGGCCAGGTTCAGCAGTTCCCGGTCGACTCCGGCGACGCCGTCGTCCACGTCTCGTTCGCCGCACTGCGGGCAGCGGCCCGGCAGGCCGTCGGCCCGGACGCCGACGGGCTGTCGTTCACCCGGGCCACCAGCGACCGGGTTCTGATCTCCGGCGCCGTCCGGACACCGCTCGGCTCGCTCCCCCTGCGGGGTGAGGTGCAGTTGACGGTCAACGGTCGAGCGGTGGGCGCGCGCCTTCTCCCGGAGACCGTCGACGGCGTTCCCGCTCCGTTGCGCTCCCGGCTGGGCAAGCTGGTCGATCTCACCGTGCTGACCCCGGCGCTGCCGTTCGGCTTCGCCCCGACCGCGGTGAGCGTCGACGAGAACGGCCTCCGCCTCACCGCGGCCGGGGCCCACCTGCTGCTGCCTGCCCGGGACCCGGCGGGATGACGGCCGCCCGGCCGCGGGCCACCGGCCGCCGGAGCCGGCGCCCTGCCCGACACGCGTCCGTGATGGTCATCCTCTACCCTCCTGGCGTACCGGCTGAGGTCATCGATGATCTGAGGCATCGTGACGGTGGGTGGCCTGCGTGCTGTACGGAGCGAGCCCTCGGACGTACCGTGGTTGTGAGGCCGATGGGGGAGGGCCGATGCTGCAGGATGTCCCGACGATCCTGGGGGGACGCTACCGGGTCGTCGAGCGACTGGGCCGGGGCGGGATGGCGGACGTCTACCGCGCCGAGGACGTCGTGCTGCGCAGGGACGTGGCCATCAAGATTTTCCGTGGCGGGGTGGAGCGCGACTCGCATCTCGCCAGGTTCCGGGCCGAGGTCCGCACGCTCGCCCAGCTGACCCACCCGCATCTGGTCGCCCTCTACGACGCCGGCGGTGCCGTGGCCGAGCCCTGGTGCGCGATGGAGTTCATCGACGGCGGCTCGCTGAGCGACCGCGACGTGCCGGTCCCTCCGGACGAGATGGCCCGCTTCGGCGCCCAGGTCGGTGCCGCCCTGGCCTATGTGCACGACCGCGGGATCGTGCACCGCGACGTCAAGCCGAGCAACGTGCTGCTGGACACCGAGGGTGGGGCCTTCCTCTCCGACTTCGGGATCGCCCGGCTCGTCGACGGCACCCGGATGACCCAGTCCGGGCTGATGATCGGTACGGCGGCCTTCCTGTCGCCGGAGCAGGTCCGTGGCCAGACCGCGGGACCGCCGTCCGACGTCTACGCCTTGGCCCTGGTCCTGCTGGAGGGCCTCACCGGCCACCGCGAGTACCCGGGGTCGCCGGTGGAGTCCGCGGTGGCCCGGCTCAGCCGGCCGCCGGCGGTTCCCGACTCGCTGGGAGCGGAGTGGGTCGACCTGCTGACCCGGATGACCGCGATGGAGCTCGCCGATCGCCCGTCCGCGCAGGTGGTGTGCGCCCGGCTGGCCCGGATCGCTCGGCGGGCCGGCCTGGAGGTCACCGACCTCGTCGAGGCGCGCGAGGTCACCCCGGCCGTGCTGCCGGCCGCGCGCCCGGTCTCCGTCCAGCCGCACCTCGTCTTCGAGCCGCTGGAGCTCGCTGAGCCGCTGGAGCTCGCTGAGCCGGTGGCCGCTGAGCCGGTGGCCGCTGAGTCCGAGGTGCCGCCCCCCCGCGCGCCGTCCTCGGGCCGGCTTCCGGTGCCGTCCCTGGTGCCGGGGCCTGCGCCGCAGGCCCTGCTCGGCACCTCCCCGGCGTCGGCGCGTCGGCGCACCGCCATCATGCTCCTGGTCGGGGCGGTGGTGGTGGCGGTGGTGGCCGCGGTACTGCCCCTCCTGGGGGGCGGGTCGACGCGAGCGCGCTTGCGGCCCGCGGAGGCTTCGTCGCCAGCAGCCGGCAAGGTCACCGTGAAGGGCTCGGCCACCTCGAGCCCGGGGGACGAGGGCGGCCAGCTGGTGTTCGTGGCGCCGGTGGGCGGCATCCCGGTCCCGCAGGGCCCGCCGACCAGGACCGGCTCCCGCTCCGTGACCTCTCCGGTCGTCTCGCTCACGGCGTCGGCGTCGGTGACCGTGTCGACGACCGTGTCGATGACGACGCGGGTCCTTCGGGTACCCACCTCGCCCAGTCTCCCGGCGAGCACCTCCTCGCCGAGCGGGACGCGCTCTCCGGCCGGAACGCCGTCCACGCCCGTGCCCGGGTCGTCCTCGCCGCCCAGCAGCTCGCACTCCGCCCCGCCCACGGAGACCTCGACGACGCCCGGAAGCGCATCGCCGACGGCGTCGGTCACCCCGACATCGACCCCCTGACGCCAGGGGGGCGATTCAGAGTCCTTCGGCGACGCGCTCCTCACGGAGGAACTGTTCGAAGTCCTCCGCGTGCTGCTCCGCGAGCCGCTCCAGCGCTCGGACCCGGGCCCGCCGGGCCCTCACCTCGGTGTCGCCGCGCCCGCGCAGGCCGGGCAGGCCTCCGGGAGCGGCCGGCTGCGGCGGCGCGACGACCCGCGTGGTGACGGCCGCCGCGGACCGGGAGGCCGGTGGCTTCGCGGTGGCCTTGACCAGATCGGCCCGGCAGACGTCGCTGCCCTCGTCGAACTCCTCCGCCGCGAGGACCTTGCGGCACTTGGCGCATCGACGCCACTTCGCGGACATCGCACCCCCGCTTCGTTGAGACTGTGGCCAGCCTAAGCCGCAGCCGGTTCCGACACGCGCGGGGGTCACCAATCCTGGATCCACGGCGGGTCACCCGGATCGCCGCGTCAGGCGTTCCGCCGGTCGACGGGAACCGTGAACCACACCGCCTTGGCGGTGCCGCGGCTCTCCACCCCCCAGGTCCGGGCCAGGGACTCGATGATGAGCAGGCCTCGGCCTCCCGGGGCGTCGGCGTCCGGGGCCTGCACGGTCGGCAGCCGCTCGCTGTGATCGAGGACCTCGACCCGGACGTGGTCGAGGTCCAGGAACAACCCGAGCTCCAGCTCCCCGCCGGTGTGCAGTACCGAGTTCGTGACGAGCTCGCTCGTCATCAGGGTCGCGTCCGCGGTGACCTCCGGGTGGCCCCATTGCGCCAGGACGTCGGTGACGAACCGTCGGGCCGCGGCCGGGCTGGCGGGGTCGAGCGGCAGCCTGCGGCGGACGGCGCGGAGCCGGCTCGGCGGCCGTCGGTCGGCCGGCAGGTACCGCAGGGCCAGGACGGCCAGGTCGTCGGCGACCGGCAGGCCGTCCGCGGCCCGCCGGACCAGCATCTCGACCAGCGCGTCGGAGCCGTCGTCGGTGTCCCAGGTGCCGGCCCACGCGCGCAGTGCGGCGAGCCCCTCGGGCAGGGCCCGGCTCGCCGTCTCGACCAGGCCGTCGGTGTAGAGCAGCAGGTACGTGCCCGGGTCGAGGAGCACCGTCGTCTCCTCGAAGACAGCCTGCTCGTGGACGCCCAGCACGATGTTCGACCCGGCCGCGACGTAGTCGGTGCGGTCGTCCGACCGCACGACCAGCGGCGGCGGATGCCCGGCGAGAACCACCGTCGCGGTGCCCTCGGCCGCGGAGAACTCCAGGTAGCAGCAGGTCACGAGCTGGACGACGCCGAGCCGAACCAAGAGCCGGTTGAGCCGCGCCATCACGGTCCCGGGGGTGGCCCCCTCGACGGCGTAGGCGCGCAGCGCGCCGCGCACCTGGCCCATCACCGCGGCCGCCTCGGCGCTGTGCCCCTCGACGTCGCCGATGACGAGCCCGGTGCGCCCGTCCGGCAGCGCGATCACGTCGTACCAGTCGCCGCCGACGTCCACGCCGCGGCCCCCCGGCCGGTACCGGGCGGCCACCTGGGCGCCGGCCACGGCCGGCAGGACGGTCGGCAGCAACGTCCGTTGCAGGATCGTGGCGATGTCGCGCTGCTGCTCGTAGCGTGCGGCCCGGACGAGCGCGTCGGCGCACTCGGAGGCGAGCGTGTGCAGCAGGTCGGTGCCCTCGGGGCCGCTCCAGTCGTCGCGGGGCGGTGCGTGACCGCCGTCCGACCGCCAGGCCAGGTACCAACGGCCGCGCACCCGGCCGTGGCTGACCAGCGGGAGCTCCATCCGGACGGTGGCGTCCGCCCCGGGGTGCAGCAGGACGGCGGTCCCGGCGCTGCGGACGACGTCCGCCTCCTGGCTCCGGGACGTGCAGCCGGGGGCCGGGTGGCCGACGTGCAGCTCGATGCGGGCGGCGTGGGCGCCGAGGCAGCGCAGGCTCTCCTCCGCCATCACCGCGGCGACCTGCTCGGACGTCGCCGCTTCCGACAGCGCGGACGCCATCCGCTGGAGGGCGTTGGCCCGGCGGCGGTCCCGGCGCTCGGCGTGCAGCAGCCGGGTGTGCTCGGCCCGGGCCAGGGCCCGGTCGCTGATGTCGAGGAGGATGCCGGTGGCCCCGACCGGGGTACCGGCCGTGTCGCGGTGCACCTGACCTCGGGCCAGTAGCCAGCGCGGGCTGCCGTCCGGGGCGTCGTCCCGGCTCCGGAACTCCAGGTCGAGCACGTCCGTGCCGGCGAGCGCGGCCTCAGCCACGTTCCGGATGCGCGCGAGGTCGTCGGGATGGACGAGCTGCCGGATCGCCTCGGGGCGTCGCATCGCGAGCACCGGGAAGCCGACCAGTCCGTGAGCCCCGGGGGACCAGACCACCTCTTCGGTGGTCGCGTCCCACGTCCACAGTGCGGCCCCTGCCGTCTCGAGCGCGACGTGCATCGGCGGCCGGGCACCGCCTGCTGTCTCTTCGGGGCAGCCGCCCCCCGGGCCGTCCCCGACCTCGTTCAGTGCAGTCATCTCGCGACGAGACTAGGCGATCGGGGGCCCGTCGGTTCGGCGCGACGCCCAGGACGAGTCACTTTCTGAAGTGGATCAGTAGCAATATGAAGTATTGCTACTGAAACCGAGCCAATCCGGCCATTGACCGTCGGTTCCGGTGGAGAAATGGCTGCTCGACCGAGCTTCGGGGTAGACCCTTCGGCCATTCCGGCCCTACCATCCGGCCACTGATCGGTCTCGTAGCGACCCGAACGGCAGCGTGCCCGACCGTGTGCGTAACACGTGCGTGGGCCATCTCGTTCTCGATCATCTCGATCCTCGCCGGGTGCTTCACCACCTTCGGGCAGGCCTGGAACAACGGCGGCCCGGTGGTCATCTCGATCGGATGGCCGGTCATCGCGACCCTCATCCTGGTCATTGGCCTGTGCATGGCGGAGTTGGTCTCGGCGTTCCCGACGTCCGGCGGCATCTCCTGGTGGGCCTGCCGGCTCGGTGGGGTGAAGGCCGGCTACTGCACCGGGTGGCTCGACCTGATCGGGCTCGTCGCGATCGTCGCCTCGGTCGTCTGCGGGGCGGCGAGTTTCCTGAACGTGCTGATCGGCTCGTTCTCGAGCGGGTCCGCCGGCGGGTTCCTCGGCGGCGATTACCTGTACCAGCGGTTCTTCTGGTTCGTGGTGCTGATGGTGGTCGTCACCCTGGTCAACATCTTCAGCTCGCACCTGCTCGCTGTGATGAACAATGTGTCGGTGTGGTGGCATGTGATCGGCGCCGCGTCAGCAGTGCGGAGGAGATCGCACTGGACCACCACCACCAGGGGTTCCTGACCGGCGAGCACGGGAGCTGATCAGCCCGCGGCCGCCGTCAGGAGGTACCGAACCCCGCGGTCACGCAGTCCGTGATCGCGGGGTTCGCCCGTCCGGACGCGGCAGGGCCGCGGTCGCCGGCGAGCGGCCGGCACTCTCGTTGGTGGGGACGAGGGAGCTCCAGTACGGTTCGAGAGGCTCAGGGCACGGCGGTGCGGCGGTGAGGATTCAGCACTGCGCAGGTCGATGGTCCCGCACCCGCCGGCGCTGGGCGGACCACTCTGGGGAACAGGATCAACGGTCGGCGGAGCCGTCGGCCGGAAAGGTCGGGAAGGTGAGGCAGAGATGAAAGCCGTTGTGGGAGACCGGCTGGTGATCAACGCCACGCACGTGGACGGCCCAGTCCGGGACGGCGAGGTCGTCGAGGTCCGCGGCAAGGACGGCGAGCCGCCCTACCTGGTCCGGTGGTCGGACGGCCACGAGGGCTTGGTCTTCCCGGGGCCTGACGCCGTCGTCCGGCATGGGGAGGCCTGACCCGCGCCCGGCGCGGGAGGCCTGACGCCGTCACCCGCACACCCGCCGCGGGCGCGGCGAGCTGCCGGCTGCGTCCCGCCCTCAGCTGTGCACATCAGCCGCCGGAAACGGCGGCCGCTCGTCGAACCGCAGAGACGCCCTGCCTGCCGCCCGCCAGGCGAGCGCCACCACGTCCCGGTCGGCCGGATCGACGAGATTGCCCATCACCCGGAGCGCGACCTTCATCAGCGGGCGGGAGCGCATGCCCACCGGCCCGGCCTTCGACAGCAGGCCGGGCACGGTGAGCAGGCCCGCGAGCCGACGGGCGATCGAGAACGCCTCGCCGTAGTGACGGCGCAAGGTGGCGGGCCACGCCGTCGTCAGGTCCAGGCCGCCGTGGGCGGACGGCCGGTCGCCCGCCAGCACCGCGGCCACCAGCCGCCCGGTCTCCAGCCCGTAGTCGATCCCCTCGCCGTTGAGCGGGTTGACGCAGCCGGCCGCGTCGCCGACCAGGGCCCAGTTCCGTCCCGCGATCCCCGAGACCGCGCCACCCATCGGCAGCAGCGCGGACGACGGCGCCCGCACCTCGCCGTCCAGCTCCCAGTCCTTCCGCTGCTGCGCGACGTAGTGCGCCAGCAGTGTGCGCAGGTTCACGTCGGCCGGCCGGCTCTCGGTCGCCAGGGTGCCCACGCCGATGTTCACCTCGCCCCCGGACAGCGGGAACACCCAGCCGTACCCGGACAGCAGTTCGCCGGCGTCGCCGCGCAGCTCAAGGTGCGAGGAGATCCACGGATCGTCGGCCCGGCCCGATCTGACGTAGCCCCGGGCCGCCACCCCGTACGCGGTGTCCCGGTGCCAGCGCCGGCCGAGCAGGCGCCCGAGCTGCGAGCGGGCGCCGTCCGCGACGACCAGCCGGCGGCAGGCGATGGTGTGCCGGGCGCCGTCCCGGGTCGCCACGACCACGCCGCTCACCCGGTCGCCGTCCCGTTCGACGTCGACCGCGCGGGCGCTCTGCAGGCCGACCGCGCCCCAGGCGAGCGCCACGTCGCGGACGGCGGTGTCGAGTTCGGCGCGCGACACGGCGGCACCGCGGGCCGGTAGCCGACCGTCGGGCCAGGGCAGGTACAGCTCCTGTCCGAAGCCGCTGGCGCGCAACCCCCGGTTGCCGGCCCGGCCGTCGAGCCAGTCCCGCAGGCCGAGCAGGTGCAACTCCTTGACGGCGCGGGGGGTGAGGCCGTCGCCGCACGTCTTGTCGCGAGGAAACGTCTGCGCGTCGGCCAGCACGACGTCGAGTCCCGACCGGGCCGCCCACGCGGCGGCCGACGCACCAGCCGGTCCGGCGCCGATCACGAGCACGTCGGTCCTTCGGGGCGCGGGCGCGCTGGGCACACGGGTCACCCCATGAGTGTCCCCGGTGTGCCGGAGGCCCCCAACGTAGGGGTCGTCACGATGACGATCCCGAGGCGCGCGAGCGGGCTGATGGTGGTGTGCTGGCGAGGTGGCGACTGACTTCACCGATTCCTGGAGGCCGGCCGGCCTGCTGCGGGCCGGTCTCTTCGACCTGGACGGCGTGATCACCCGGACGGCGGTCGTGCACGCTGCCGCGTGGAAGCAGATGTTCGACACCTTCCTCACCGGGTACGCCGAGCGCACCGGCCGCCCGCAGCCCCCGTTCACCGACAGCGACTACGCCCGGTACGTGGACGGCCGCCCGCGGTTCGACGGGGTGCGCACGTTCCTCGCCTCGCGCGGGATCGAGCTGCCGGAGGGCAGTGCGGCGGACCCCGTCGGCTCACCGACCGTGCAAGGCCTCGGCAACGCCAAGAACGAGCTGGTCCTGGCCAGGATCCGGGACGAGGGGGTGGAAGTGTACCCCGGCTCGGTCACCTTCCTGCGTGCGGTCCGGGCGGCCGGCCTGCGCACCGCCGTGGTGTCCTCGAGCGCCAACACGCTCGACGTGTTGCGCGCGGCCGCCCTCGAGGATCTCTTCGACGCCCGGGTCGACGGCGTGTTCGCCGCCCGGCGCCGGCTCGCCGGTAAGCCCGCCCCCGACACGTTCCTGGCCGGGGCGGCGGAACTCGGCTGCACGGCGGGCGAGGCCGCCGTCTTCGAGGACGCCCTCGCCGGGGTCGAGGCGGGCCGGGCGGGTGGGTTCGGGCTCGTCGTCGGCATCGACCGGGGCGACCCCGGCGACGACCGGCACGGTCGCGACCTGCGCGAGCACGGTGCGGACGTCGTCGTCCGCGACCTGGCTGAGCTGGACGTCCGGGCGCTCGTCAGCATCCGGGGCCGGCAGGGGGCGAGGTCATGAGCACCGGGCCGATCAGCCTGCACTGGCTGCACCCGCCGGGCCGGCGGGCGCCGAGCCAGCAGGTGGCGGGGCCGGGACTCACCGGCGGCAGCGGTGAGCCGCCCGCCGAGAACCCGTTCGAGGTCGAGCCCTGGGCGGTCACCGAGTGCGGGCTGCACCTCAACGTCCTGGCCCGCACCGAGTCGGTGTTCGCGCTGTCGAACGGGCATGTCGGGCTGCGCGGCAACCTCGACGAGGGGGAGCCGCACGTCTTGCCGGGCACGTACCTCAACTCCGTCTACGAGCGCCGCCCGCTGCCCTACGCCGAGGCGGGTTACGGCTACCCGGAATCCGGGCAGACCGTCATCGACGTGACCAACGGCAAGATCATCCGGTTGCTGGTGGACGACGAACCGTTCGACGTCCGGTACGGCACCCTGTACCGGCACGACCGCACCCTGGACCTGCGCGCCGGCACGCTCACCCGAAGCGTGCGCTGGCGGACGCCGGCGGAGCGGGTCGTCGAGGTGACCACGACCCGGCTGGTGTCGCTCACCCACCGGTCGATCGTGGCGATCTGCTACGAGGTGACGCCGGTCGACGGCCCCGCTCGCGTCGTCCTGCAGTCCGAACTGGTCGCGAACGAGGACCTGCCGGTGGCGAGCGGGGACCCGCGGGTCTCCGCGGTGCTCGCGTCACCGCTCGAGCCGATCGAGCACGACGCCCGCGACCTGCGCGTCCAGTTGCTGCACCGGACCCGCAGCAGCGGCGTCGGGGTGGCCGCCGCCGCCGACCACATCGTCGAGGTGCCGGACGGCGTGCACGTCGTGACGGCGTCCGAGGCGCGACCGGACTGGGCCCGGGTCACCGTGTCCGCCGCGCTGCCGGAGGGCCGGACGCTGCGGCTCATCAAGTTCATCAGCTACGGCTGGTCGTCGTTGCGCTCCACGCCCGCGCTGCGCGACCAGGCGCCCGCGGGGCTGACCGGAGCCCTGCTCACCGGGTGGGACGGGCTGCTCGCCGACCAGCGGGGCTACCTCGAGGAGTTCTGGGCGGGGGCCGACGTCCAGGTGGACGGCGACCCGGAGCTGCAGCAGGCGGTCCGGTTCGCGCTGTTCCACGTGCTGCAGTCGGGGGCCCGCGCCGAGGAACGGCCGATCGCGGCCAAGGGGCTCACCGGGCCGGGCTACGACGGGCACTGCTTCTGGGACACCGAGACGTTCGTGCTGCCGGTGCTCGTGCACACCTGGCCGTCGGCCGCCGCCGACGCGCTCCGCTGGCGGCACCGCACCCTCGGAGCCGCCCGGCGGCGTGCCGAGCAGTTGGGCCTGGCGGGCGCGGCGTTCCCGTGGCGGACGATCACCGGCGAGGAGTGCTCCGGGTACTGGCCCGCCGGGACGGCGGCCTTCCACATCAACGCGGACATCGCCGACGCCGTCACCCGCTACCTGGACGCCACCCAGGACCAGGAGTTCGAATCCGAGATCGCGCTCGAGCTGCTGGTCGAGACGGCTCGGCTGTGGCTCAGCCTCGGCCACCTGGACCTGTTCGGACGCTGGCGCATCGACGGCGTCACCGGCCCGGACGAGTACTCGGCGGTCGCCGACTGCAACGTCTACACCAGCCTGATGGCGGAGCGGAACCTCCGCACGGCGGCCGCGCACGCCAGCCGGTTGCCGGAGCGCGCGGCGGAGCTGGGCGTCACGGTCGAGGAGATCGACGCCTGGCGGAAGACGGCGGCCGCCGTGTACGTGCCGTACGACGAGGTGCTCCGGGTGCACGAGCAGTCCGAAGGGTTCACCCGGCACGCCCGGTGGGACTTCGAGAACACGCCGCCCGAGCAGTACCCGCTGCTGCTGCACTACCCGTACTTCGACCTGTATCGCCGGCAGGTGATCAAGCAGGCCGACCTGGTGCTCGCCATGCAGCTGCGGGGCGACGCGTTCACGCCGGACCAGAAGGCCCGGAACTTCGCCTACTACGAGCAGTTCACGGTGCGGGACTCGTCGCTGTCCGCCTGCACGCAAGCGGTGATCGCGGCCGAGGTGGGCTGTCTGGACCTGGCCTACGCCTACACCGCCGAGGCCGCCTTCATGGACCTGCACGACCTCGAGCACAACACCGGCGACGGGCTCCACATCGCCTCCCTGGCGGGCGCCTGGACGGCGCTGATCGCTGGGTTCGGTGGGATGCGTGACCATGACGGCGTCCTGATCTTCGCGCCCCGGCTGCCGGAGGGCCTCACCGGACTGGCGTTCACGATCCGTCACCGTGGACGGCGGTTGAAGGTGCAGACGGACGGCGAATCGGCGACGTACACGCTGCGCGACCACGGGCCGAGCCTGGAGATCATCCACCACGGCGAGCCGCTCACCCTGGAGGCCGGGACGCCGGTGCGCCGTCCGGTGCCCGAGCCTCCGGTCGCGCCGCTGGTACGCCAGCCTCCGGGCCGGGCGCCACGGCCGCGGCGGGGGAACGGTGAGCGGCGGGCACTCTGACCGTCGCCCGGTGGCCGGGGGACGGAGTCACCGCTGCCCGATGGTCACTCCAGGTACCAGGGGCTGGCGTAGGCGAGGGCCCAGCCGCGTGCCGGGTGCGCCGCGGGGTGGGGGCCACCGAGCGGGCGCTGGGGGGCGGCGACGCGGAGCAGCAGCCAGCCCGTGCCGTCCGGCACGGGCACGGTGACCGTGGTCACCTCGCCGACGCGGGTGGGTGCGGTGGCCACGACGCGGACTCCGCCGTCGACCCCCGTGCCCTCGTCGCTGCTCGCCAGCACCTGCAGTTCCGCGGGGTGACCGTGGTAGCTCGAGCCGCCGGTATCGACGGTGAGCCGGGCGACCGTGCCGGTGCGCAGCGGCGAGCCCATCGGGACGTCGTCCAGGCAGGCGTCGAGCCGCAGGCCCACTTCGCGGGTGGCGTAGGTGTGCCGGGCGGCCAGGCAGGCCCGGACGCCGGCCCGGCTGTGCTCGGCCGCCCAGAGCCCGGTGCGGCCCTTGCCGACGAGCCCGTAGGAGCGACCGTGCTCATCGCTGCAGCCGATCAGCCCTGGTCGCCAGCCGGCGTCCAGGCAGTCGGCGATCGGTGACCGGAGCCCCTGGTCGAACCCCTCGAACAGGAAGTCGATCGTTCGGTTGAAGGCCTCCAGCGCCACCATCCGGGAGACGATCTCGGTCCGGTCGGTGGGGAGCGTGAACCCGGCCAGCCGGCCCGGCTCCCGGCCGGGATGGTTGTAACCGAACAGGGCCTGGGGCTCGACGTCCGCGAGGAACTCGTGCAGTCCGGTCAGCCGGCCAGGGGTGTCGACCAGGGCGAAGTCGTCGCTGAACCACACGTTGACGTGGCCCAGCCACGGCTCGGTCCACTCGAACCCGCGCAACGCCGTGAACTCCCCGGGGACGTCGTGGGCGTCGGCGATCTCGGCCGTGCGCTTCCAGGCGTGGTGGTCGATGCTCGGTGGGGCGAAGCGGGCCGTCGCCAGCGCGCGGGCATCCGGGTAGTCCTCCGGGCCCAGCAGTGCGAGCCGGTCCAGCGGGATGGATGCGTGGTCGGTGAGGGCCGCGACGTCCAGGCCGGCGTCACGTAGTTGCCGGAAGGCGTCGTCCGGATCGCCGCGCCCGTCGGAGAGCAGTGAATGGTTGTGCAGGTCGGCGAACAGCAGGCGGACGCCGGCCTGGCGTGCCGGGCCGATCCGGGACTGTCTCGCGGAGTCCTCGGGCGCGCTCATCGAGACTCGACGGTACTCCACGGCCGGGGCCACCGCGCCGGGGAGGGCACGTTGACCGGTGTGAGCTGGGCCCCAGCCGGCCGCCGACGCGCCCACCACGCCCGTCCGGAGCGGAGACGACCAGGGATTTCGCCGGCTGAGGGGCGGCGAACGAGACGCTCAGTCGCGCAGGACCTCCGTCAGGGTGCGGCCGCGGCTGAGTGCGACCTCGTCCCGCATCAGGGTGATGTCCCGCTGCAACGGCACGCTGGCGTGGCGCTGCAGGTCGTCGAGCACGCGCTCCACCGCCGACGTGGTGTCATGGTCGAGTTCCTCGGTCTCGCAGAGCAGGCGCAGGGCCTTCTCGACGTCTTGCCGGACGTCGGCGTGGACGGCCAGTACGGCCTCGACCTCGTGCGCATGGAGTCGAAGCATCCGCTCCCAACGCTGGCCCATGCGGCTCGACTGCAGTTGCTCGTGCAGCTTCGCCGTGGCGCTGCTGTGCCCCGCGTCTCCCAGCCCGTGCATGACGACGTTCCTCCGGTCCGTGCGGTGTCTCGCGATCGAGGCTGTCCTATCGGCAGGTCACCTCCCGGGCTGGAGCCGGGCGGGCCTGTCATATAGTCAAGCAGGACGAGAAACGGTCCATAGCGGATTCGGGTTACGCCGTGCGGGATGGGTCCGGCCAGCTTCCGGTGTACGGCTGGTGTATCCCAGGTCAGGCCCGGTGGACGTAGGAGCCCTTGACCACGAGTGCGACGGAGGGTAGCGGCGAGGTGGCGGGCCCCCGCCTGACGGCGCCGGTGAACGCGTCGAACGCCGAGCCGTGGCACGGGCACTCCAGCGTGCGTCCTCCCGCAGCGACCTGACACCCCTGGTGCGTGCAGACGGAGCTGTGGCCGACCACGCGCGAGCTGGACGGGCGGCCGATCACCACGTCGCCGACCGTGAGGGACGTCCCGACCGGGACGCTGGCCAGGGCGGCCAGCGCCCCCTGGGAGAAGTCCTGCGGCGGCTTGCCCGCGCTGCTGGTCGGGCCCGTGCCCCGGGCGGCGGGCGCCGTCGACGAGGTGCTCCTCGTCGTGGTCCGGGACGTCGTCCGGGTGGTCCTGGGGCTGGTGGTCGCGGGTTCGGCCGGCGGGCTGGTGGCGGCCGGCGCGGCGTCGGTCGGGCCGAGGGACGCGGCACCGCTGTCGCTGCCGGCCGCGCCGCTGGTGACCGGTTCGCCGGACGGCGACGTGGCCGCCCCGGCGGCGATCGCCGCCCCGCTGCCGGAGCCACAGGCGGCGAGGGCGCCGGTCGTGACGGTCGCCGCGGCGCCCATCAGGACACCGCGGCGCCCGACTCCCGGCACGTCGGGGGTGTCAGGCAGGGTCTCGGGCACAGTTCCTCCATCGGTCGCCGGACCGGGGCCGGGCGTCAGCTACGGAGGCGGCGAGGGCGGTTCAGGCCGGGACGACGTCCGTGCCGCTGACCGTGACGGCTACCGAGGGTAGCGGGCTTGGGGCGGGGCCGCTCAGCACCTTGCCGGTCAGCGCGTCGAACGTGGAGCCGTGGCAGGGACAGTCGAGCTTCGTCCCGGACACCAGGACCTTGCAGCCCTGGTGCGTGCAGTGCGCACTGAACGCGACCACCTTGCCGGCGCTCGGCCGGGCGATGATGATCGGCGAGCCGTCGTGGGCGCTGGCCGCCGCCGCCCCACCGACGGGGATGCTCGACAGTTGGGCCAGCGCCGCGGAGCCCCTGCCGGTCGCTGCGGCGGGCGAGGATGGGGCCGCGGAGCCGGCGCCGGCCGCTGGCGAGGCGGGCGACGAACCGGACGAGCCCGAGCCGCACCCGGCGAGCGTGGCCACCCCGGTGACGCCGAGCGCGGCCGTCGCGCCCAGCGCGATGACGCTGCGCCGGGCCGGCGGCGTGGCGGCGGACCCGGCGCTGGGGTCGGCGGACCCGGCGAGCTGGGTGGTGGTGCTGGACGGCTCGTGCGGCACGTGATCCTCCGGTTCGGGGAGAGGGGCGGGAGTGGATCCGAGTGGTCCGGGGTCGCTCCCGGACACCCTTGTCGGCGGGAGACAGCTTGCCGCACCCGGCAGGGAGCTACGTGCGCCGCAACGGGACATCTACGAGCTTTTTGCCTGTTTCGGCGTCCACGAGTTCGATCCGCCGGATCTGGCCGGGCGGCGTGGCGAGGGCCACTGATCTCCCGCGGTCGGGCCCGTCGGGCCCGCTCGCCGTCGATGACGAGGTTGCGTGCGACCGTCAGCAGCCAGGCCCGGACGGAGGTGGCGCCCGGGCGGGCGGGGTCGACCGCGTCCGGATGGCGCCAGGCGCGGAGCAGGGTCTCCTGGACGACGTCCTCCGCGCGGGCGAGGTCGCCGCCGACCAGCCGCCGGACGTACCCGAGCAGCACGCCCGCGTGCGCGTGGTACAGCTCCCGCATGAGGTGCTCGTCTGTCGCCGGAGCCAGGCCCACACCCCGCAGAACGAGCCGGGGCCGGGAAGGGTCCATCCCGCGGCCTTCATCCCGCGGCGCCCGGGCCTGACCGCCGTTGGCGTGACACCGCCAGCTAGGCTGCCGCCTGTGAAGGACCGCGTCTACCCCGCCGTGATCCTCGGTTTCCGGATGGTGTTCCGGGCGCTCGGGTTGCGGATCACGGTCGAAGGGGCCGAGCACGTACCCAGCGAGGGCGGCGCCGTCCTCGCCTCCAATCACGTCGGCTACCTCGACTTCACCTTCGTGGGGTGGGGCGCGCGGCCGCGCGGGCGGTTGGTGCGCTTCATGGCCAAGGAATCGGTGTTCCGACATCGGGTCTCCGGCCCGCTGATGCGTGGCATGCATCACATCCCGGTCGACCGGGCGGCCGGCTCCCAGGCCTTTCGCGACGCGCTGGCCATGCTGAAGGCCGGTGAGGCGGTGGGGATCTTCCCCGAGGCGACGATCAGCCGGTCCTTCATGCTCAAGGACTTCAGACCCGGTGCGGTCCGGCTGGCTCAGGCGGCCGGGGTCCCGTTGATCCCGACGATCGTCTGGGGGAGCCAGCGCATCTACACCAAGGGCCGGCGGCCCGACTCCCGCGGACGCGGCAAGGCCATCATGATCGCGTTCGGGG
>DATDMG010000529.1:0-7403 GCA_036518955.1 Kineosporiaceae bacterium
CCTCCTTCGGCTTCGGCGGCACCAACGCCCACGTCATCCTGGCCGCGGCGCCCGCTCCTGCCGGACCGGAACCCGAGCCCGCACGAAGCGTCACCGACACCCCGGCGGTGCTGCCGGGCGGGCCGACCGCCACGCCGCCGACACTCGTCAAGCTGTCGGCGGCCGACGCCGACGCCCTGGTGTGGTGCGCCGCCGACCTCGCGTCGGGGTTGGCCGACGCCGACGGACCGGCCCTGGCCGACGTCGCCTGGACGCTGAACACCGCTCGCGCGGACCTGCCCTGCCGCACGGTGCTGGCCGTGCGGAGCGTGCCCGAGCTGATCGGTCGGCTCACCGACGAGAGCGGGCTGCGAGCGGGCGCCCACCAGGTGACCCCCATGAACCGGCCATCGCTGCGCCTGCACGTGCCGGACGTCGTCGGGGCGGCCGCGGCGGACATGGTCGCCCGCGGACACGGCTGGCTGGCAGTGGGCCTGGAGCCCAGCCGGGTGACCGGCGAGGGCCGTGGGGTCGTGGCCGCGGCGGTCCTCGCCGGCCTGATCGAACTCCCGACCCCGTCGGACGGCGAGGGGACCGCTGTCGAGCTGGCTCTGGCCCGGCTGTCGCCGGTGGACCGGGCCGAACTGACGGACGGGCGCGATTCCCCCGTCGGCGAACTGCGCCTCGACCTCACCGAGGACACCCCGTCCGCTGCGGCCCGCGCCTGGCGCCAGGGGTACCGGATCGACTGGTCCGCCGTCACCCCGCCCCCGGTGGGATCCGCACTACGCCTGCCGGGATACCCCTTCTCGCGCACCGGTTCGGCGCTGGCGTACCCGCGCGCGGCCGCCGCCCCGGCGCCCGTCGTCCCCGACCGGGGGCCGGCGGACCTGGCGGGCCGGACCACCGCCGGCGCGACACCGGGCGAGCCGGGACTCGACCCCGTCATCGTCGACCTCAGCGGCGGCGATGTGGTGGCCCGATGCGTGATCGATCCTGACCGGATCCCGCTCCTGGCCGAACACCTCGTCCTGGATCGCTGCGTCGTGCCCGGTGTGGTGCTCCTCGAACTGCTCCTGCGAGCGGGAGAGGAAGCCTTCCGACGGGCCGGGCAGTCCGAGGCCCTCACGGTGACGGACATCGTCATCCGCCGCCCGCTGGTGGCCGGTCCGGAGAGCCCGATCGAGATGCAGGCCGAGGTGGGACGCCCGGTCAACGGCCGGTCGACCGCTCGGATCGCAGTGCGGACCGGTGAGACCTGGCGTACCCACCTGGAGGCGGTCTGCCTGCCCCGCGACCTGCGGCCGGGGCCGTCAGGCCCGGCGGGGGAGCCGGGTGCGCTCACGGCCGAACACCTGGCCGGGGCGGGCCGGCAGGGCGCCCGGACTGCGCTGCCTCCAGGGGCTCTCGAGCGGTCGGGTGAGGCCGTGTACGACGACCTCTGGCACCCCTCCTTCGCCCTCGGAGCCAGTTTCCGGTTGGTCGAGTGGATCGCCACGTGGGAACGCCACGGCCGAGCTGTCCTGGTCCCCCCCGCGCCCGAATGCGCTGGACGGCGCAGCGGCGTACGCCCCGAACTTCTGCTCCTCGACGCAGCCGTTCAGCTGGTCGGCATGGCTGCCGGGGCGACCGGGGTCGCGTGGCGCGAAAGGCCGGTCCATCTCGGCACCGGATACCGGTCTCTGGAGCTGTTCACCGACCACGTGAGCGGCACCGTGCACGCCGAGGTCACCGTCACCGAGGACAGCCCGAGCCTGGTCACCGGCGACATCGTGCTCACCGGGCCGAGCGGCGAGGCCATGGCCCGGATGCGCGGGGTGGAGTTCCGGCCGGTCAGTGCCGCCGCCCTCGACCGCGTCCGGCGCAGCAACCGGGGTGGCCCGGGCGTACCGGGGGTGGCCCGGGCCGCCCTGGCCCGCACGGCCCCGGTCGAACGGCCGGGGCGCCTGCTGGCCGGCTTGACCGCCCAGCTCGCGGCGCTGCTGGGATGCGCGACCGATGCGGTGGACGCCGACCTTGCGCTGACCGAGCTCGCCGACAGCCTCCTCCTGGTGGAGCTCCAGACGCGCGTGCAGGACGCCTTGGAGCACGACGTCCCGATGGAAATGATGATCGACGCCGGCACCCTGCGTGGACTGGCCGGCCTGCTGGTCGCGGAACTCGACCTGCCCGACGTGCCCGATCCGCTCGACGACGGGTACGCCCCGGAGAGCCGGACGCCTCCCGGCGTGGCGGCGGGGGCGGCTCCGGGGGCGGACGAACCCGTCGGGCAGGCCACGCCTGCCGGAACCCGTCCGCCAACAGCACCTCCGGCCGGCCCGGTGCCGCTGCAGGCGGCCACCCCGACGCCGCGGCAGGCGGCCACCCCCGCGCCGCGGCGGGCGACCACCCCCGCGCCACGGCAGGGTGGGCGCCGGACCTCCTTCGGGACCCGGATCAGGCTGATGTCCGTGCCGGAAATGGACGCACTGGCCGGCCTCCCGCCCGACTACCGTCCCGACGCGCCCGGGCCGGCCGGGGAGCGACCGAAGGCGGTACTGCTCACCGGAGCCAGCGGCTTCGTCGGCGCCTTTCTGCTGGACAGCCTGCTGCGCCATACCGAGGAGACCGTGATCTGCCTCGTCCGGGCCGAGAACGAGGACCACGCCCGGGCGCGGCTGCTGGCCAACCTGACCGGCTACGGGCTGCCCGCTCCCGATGATCCGCAGCGGGTACGGGTCGTTGTGGGGGACCTGGAGCAGCCGTGCTTCGGCCTGTCCCCGGGCGCGTTCCAGGAGCTCCACGACCGGGTCGGCGACATCTTCCACAACGGGGCCGTGGTCAAGTGGACCTACCCCTATCGAGGCCTGGCCCCGGCCAATGTGGAAGGCACCCGTGAGGTGATCCGGCTGGCGGCCCTGGGAGCCTCACGTCCAGTTCACCTGACCTCCACGGTCGGGGTCTTCTCCTCCGGTGCCGACGACCGGCCGTCGGTCGACGAGACAGCTGACCTGCTGACCAGCGGCCCGCTGGCCGTCGGGTACGCCCAGTCCAAGTGGGTGGCCGAGCGGATGCTGCGCCGGGCCGGGGAGGCGGGACTGCCGATCACGGTCCATCGGATCAACTCCGGTGGCGATGCACGCACCGGCGCCTTCAACCGGCTCGACCACCTGTCGATGATGCTCAAGGGATGCATCGAATCAGGAACCTCCCCCATCGACGCGGCCATGCCCCTGCAACCGGCACCGGTGGACCACATCGCCCGGGCCATGGTGCGCCTGGCCCTCGACCCGGCCCATCACGGCCGCACCTTCCACCACGTCAACCCTGCGCTGATGAGCTGGACCGAACTGTTCGACCACGTCGCGGACTTCGGCTTCCCGACCCGTCGGCTGGACTTCGACCAGTGGCGCCGCTCCATCACCGACCGCTCCTCGGGAACGCTGGCCCTTCTCGGCCTGGCTCCCTTCCTCGAGGACAGCGTCGACTACGTGCGGCTGCCCCCCTTCAGCTGCGACGTCACCGCCGCCGCCGCCCAGTCCGCCGGTCTGGAGCCCTGCCCGCCGCTGGACCGCAACCTGATCCACACCTATCTGCAGGCCTTCGTGGAACGCGGATTCGTCCCCGAGCCGGCCAGGCCCTGATCCGAAAGGAAGGACGTTGTCCACCCAGCTGACCATCGATCTGTCCAGCAAGGAGTACAAGCTCAACCCCTGGCCGATCTACGAGCAGCTGCGCCGGGAGGCCCCAGTGCTGCACGTACCCGGAGGCACCTGGGCCGGCGAGGACATGTTCGTGCTGAGCCGTTACGAGGACGTGCGACGGGCCTTGCGCGACAAGGCCTCCTTCTCGTCCCGGATCCGGCGTGACGACTTCATGAACCTGCCCATGCTGGTGAACCGGGACGCCCCTGAGCACACTCGGCTGCGCAAGCTGACCAACCAGGCCTTCAACGCCCGCCTCGTCCTCACCCTGGGTACGTGGGTGCAGGCCGTGATCGACGACCTCGTCACCGACCTGCTCAGCCGAGAGCGGGCGGAGCTGGTCGACGCCTACACCACCGCCCTGCCCCTGCGGGTGGTCGGGGGGATGCTCGGCATTCCCCTGGACCGCAAGGCAGACCTGCGACGCTGGTCCCAGGCGGTGATGAACTCCTTCGCGGTCGCGGCCGGGATGGACCCGGATCTGGTACCCGGGTTCTTCGAGGACATCGTGGAGTTCGGCAACTACATGAGCGAACTGGCCCACAGCCGTCAAGGCGCCCCGGGTCAGCCGGACATCCTCGGCTCGCTGGTCGACCAACACGAGTCGGGCACCCTCGGCTGGGACGAGTTGGTCACCCTGGCCTGGTCGTTCGTCGCCGCCGGCCACGAGACCACGATGAACCTGCTGGGCGGCGGCCTCCATCTGATGATCACTGAACCGGCCCTGCGCGAACGACTGACGCGCGAGCCGGCACTGATCCCGGAGTTCGCCGAGGAGTACCTGAGGATGTACGCCCCGACCCAGTGGCTCCTGCGGCGTGCGAGCACCGACATCGAGATCGACGGGGTGGCCATCCCCGAGGGCGCCCTGGTGCACGTGCTGCTCGGCTCGGCCAACCGCGATCCGCTGCGCTGGAAGGACCCCGACGTCTTCGACCTCGACCGGCCCGAGAAGGAGCAGCACATGGCCTTCGGGGCCGGCCCCCACTTCTGCCCGGGTGCCGGGTTGTCCCGACTGCTCGCCGAGCGCACCTTCCGCACCTTCCTGCCCATCCTCGACCGCTTCCGCCTGGACCCTGACGACCCGCCCCAGCTACGCACCCAGCAAGGTTCGTACGGATTCACGCGCATCCCCGTGTCCGTCGTCCCCACCGCCTGATGGCACGCATCCCTTTCAGGAGAAGGTCCATGACCCCGATCACACGTCGCCAGTTGCTCGCCGGCGCGGCCGGCGCGGCCGCCGGGGTCGCAGCCGTCGCGCCGGCTCCCAGCGCCGCGGCAGCGACCCTGCTCACCGACGCCGTCAGCACCCCGGTGGACGTACTGGTCATCGGCAGCGGGTACGCGGGATCCGTGGCCGCCCTCCGCCTCTCCGAGGCCGGACTGTCCACCGTCGTGCTGGAGCGGGGCCGGCGGTGGACCATCACCTCGGCGCACGACACCTTCGCCACGGTGAACGCCATCGACGGACGGGCGGCCTGGCTGTCACGCACCTCTCCGCTCGCCAGCAAGGTCCTCCCCACGTTCGCCGGGGTGCTGGAGGCCTACGTGGGGATCGGGGTCGTCTGCCTCGCCGGGGCCGGAGTGGGCGGCGGATCCCTGGTCAACAACGCAGTGATGATGCAGCCTCGCCAGGATCTGTTCACCCGCACCTTCGGAAACAGCCTCTCGTGGACGGAGATGGACGGCACCTGGTATCCCCGGGCCAGGGACCTGATCGGAGTCAGCCCTGTCCCGGCCGACGTCCTCGCGTCACCGGCCTACGCCAATGCCCGCGAGTTCATCGCCGAAGCCCGGGCGGCCGGCCTGACCGTCGTGCTCCCCGACATGGCGATGAACTGGGACGTCGTCCGTCAGGAACTGGCCGGCACCATCCCCGCGTCGGCCACGGTGGGCGACTCCATCCTGGGGATCAACTCGGGAGCCAAGCGCAGCGTCGACGGCACGATCATGGCGCGGGCCGAGGCCACGGGGCGCACCCAGGTTCTGCCTCTGCACATCGTCCGGCGGATCGCGGCCGCGGGCGGCCGCTACACCGTGACTGCCGACCGGATCGACGAGAGCGGCGCGGTCCGGGAGACCGTCACCTTCTCCGCCCGGTGGGTCTTCCTCGCCGCCGGTTCGCTCGGCACCACCCGTCTGCTGGTGGAGAGCCGGGCCAACGGCCTACTGCCCGGTATGACGGCCGCGGTCGGCACGCGCTGGGGCACCAGCGGCGACCACGTGGTCCTCCGCGGCGGCATCCCGGCCCCGTCGGCCGCGCAAGGCGGCCCGGCCAACGCGGTGATCACGGACTGGGACAACCCGGTCAGCCCGATCACCCTGCTGAACTTCCCCCTGGGCGTGCAGGCGCTCGCCGGCAAGGTCCGCGAGATGCTGGCCGTGGGAGCGCCTCCGCCGATCGGCTCCTGGAGCTATTCCGGGCTGATCCGCAAAGCCGTGCTCACCTGGCCGGCGCTGGACCCGCGGGTCCTGACGACCACCACCGCGGTCACGCAGACGGCCGCCACCCTCGACAAGGCGGCCAGTGGGATCAATGTCTCGGCGTCCCTGGCCGCGCTCACCTCGCACTCGCTGGGCGGAGCAGCGCTCGGCGTCGCCTGCGGTGACGACGGCCAGGTGGCCGGGTGTCCGGGCCTGTTCGTGGTCGACTCCGCACTGGTGCCCGGCGCCGCCGGCGCCGTCCCTCCTGCCCTCACGGTGACTGCGCTGGCCGACCGCACGATGTCCAAGGCGCTGCCCCGTCTGACGGCCTGAGCTGGCCTGGGAGAATGAACCCTATGTTGTCATTCCTGGTGACCGGGGCTTCGGCGGGGTTGGGTCTGGCCACCGCGCGCGAACTGGCCGGGCACGGCCATCACGTGGTGCTGGCCGTGCGCAACCTCGAGCGGGGCAAGGCGGCCGCCGAGCAGATCCTGCAGGCCGTTCCGGACGCGTCCTGCGAGCTGCTCGAGTGCGACCTCGCCTCGCTGGCCTCGGTGCGCCATGCCGTGTCCGAGTTCCTGGGCGGGGACCGGCCCGCCGTGGGCGGGATCATCGCCAACGCCGGGCTGCAGATCGTGCAGGGAGTGCAGACATCGGTCGACGGATACGAACTCACCTTCGCCATCAACCATCTCGGGCACTTCCTGTTGATCACCCGATTGCTGCCGCACCTACCATCCGGCAGTCGGGTGATCAGCGTGTCCAGCCAGGTGCACCAGGGGCCGGCCAAGTCCCTGGGCTTTCCCGCCCCGCAGTGGCGTGACCCGCGTGAGCTGGCCGACCCGACGCTCCCCGGCATCGAGTCGTCCCCACGGGCAGGGCGAGTGCGGTACGCCAACTCGAAGCTGGCGAACATCATGTTCACCTACGAGCTCGCCCGTCGCGCGTCGGGCCAGGGAGTCACCGCCCTGGCCTTCGACCCGGCACTGATGCCCGAGACCGGGCTGGACCGCCAGTACCCGCCGCTGGTCCAGCGGGCCTACGGAGCGCTGGCACCAGTGATCATCGCGCTGACCCCCGGTGCCCGCTCGGTGGCACAGTCCGGCCGCGACCTCGCCTGGCTGGCGACCAGCCCCGACCTGGCGGGCGTCACCGGTTCGCACTATTCGGGGCGCAAGCCCCGGCGGAGTTCGGCCCTGTCCCGGCAGGAGTCGGAGTGGGTCCGGCTGTGGGAGCGATCCGAGGAACTCGTGGCCGACGCCGCTCCAGGCTGAACAGCTCCGTCGGAGCAGGCGGTCGAGGCTCCCCGGCCGAAGG
>DATDMG010000530.1:0-2835 GCA_036518955.1 Kineosporiaceae bacterium
TCGAGCATGCCCAGGCCGCCCGCCGCCGCGCACTGGCCCCGGAGCTCAAGCACTCCCGGCGGGGAACCCGCCGGCCGGCGCCGAGCACAAATCGCAACTCCCCCCTGAGTGCGGGTTGCCAGCCCCACCCCGCAGGGTGACGCCAGTCGTCGATCTCGGTGCGGAAGGCGAAGACGCCGTCGACGATCCGTGTGAAGCGGGAGAATCCCACCCGGGACTGATGAGCTGGGCACTTCGGCTCATGGTTGAGGGAGTTGACGGGTGCCCACCACGACACAGAAGCCCGGTGCCGGGATTGCCGGGCCAGGCCTGAACGAGCTGACCATCCGGCGTGAGGGCAGCCGGGCGCTGACGCCGGAGCAGGAGCGGGCGTACGTCCTGCTGTGCGCGTGCGCAGACCGGCTGCGTGGTCATGACCTGGCTGCCGTCGAGGTGATGCATGCGCGGGTGTGCACGATGAACGCCGTCCACAACGGTGTGCCGGTGGTGGTCGCGGCGGCGTACGACCTGGTGGAGACCGTCCTGCGGAATGAGATCGTGGACAGCGGCGGGGAGTGCACGTGCTGGCTCAGCGTGGCCCGGCGTGCTCTTGGGATCAGGAACATTGTTTCCCAGGGCATGCTGGTCCATGCCCTGCTGTCGGTGTGCGGTCATCGGCTGGTCGCTGCCGAGGTCCGTCGCCAGGTCCGCGGGGAGTTCGGGGCCCGCCGGGCTGGGACAGCCCCGAAGGCCATGACCACCTCGGTGGCCTCGATGGCTTCGATGCCGGAGCTTGTGGACGCAGCGGTGGTCGGCGGAGTGATGGTGGTGGCGATGATCCAGGACACCCTTGCGATGGCGGGCATGGGTCCTTTCATGCACGGGTGAGGCCTGCCCACGGCCTGGCGGGGCGGGTGAGGTGCTCCTGCCCGGTGTCTGCGCGCGGCCGTCACTGACGGCGGCGTTGCTCCCGGTGTCGGGTGGGCGGGGGCGCTATCGTCACAACCAGAAGCCAGCAGGGGGCAGGAAGTCATGTATGGGCGCCCATACAGGGGGTGTGGGCAGGTGTGGGGGGCCTATGGGGCCGCAGCCGCCCGCCAAGCCGAACAAGCCCGCACCCACGCCCGCAGCCACGACCGCTGGGACGGCCTCGGCCCCTCCCACGGCCCGGGCCGGGGACACGGCCGCGGCCGGTGAGCGGCTACAGGGACAGAGACCACGGGGGGTCTGCGCGGGGGCCGACGGGCCGGACCCTCGCGGGTCGCAGCCGCCGGCGGATCGTCATGGGTCCCGTGGCCGCGACGCCGGGGCCGCGGCCGCTGACGTCCCTGCTGATGGGCGGTGGGTTGTCCTGACCGGCCGATAGCACTCCACACACTTCAGAAGTAGTGTTGAAGTATGGCTGCGTCGGTGCCTGTGCCGTTCTCCGAGCTGCTGCGCAAGCCGGTGGAGACCACCGGCCGTCTCGCGCAGGAGCGCAGCGTGCGTCTGTCCCGGCGTGATGCCCAGGACCTGGTCCTGATGTACGCCGACCGGGCCGATGCCGAGAGCCGGGCGTTCGAGGTGACTGGCCGGCTGCTGGTCGCCCTGGTCCGCCACCATCCGCAGCTGGTCAGCGCGCAGCTGCCCACGGTGCTGCCCTGGGCCCGATTCCTCCCGCCCGCCGATGTGGAGCAGTTGGCGGCCGAGTTCGTGGCCGTGGCCGAGGCCTGCGGCTCCACCGGGAACCTGGCGCCGCTGGCTCAACTGCTCACCGAATGGCAGCACACCGCCGAGGTCCACGCCGACCCGCAGCTGCACCAGGCGCTGACCCGTGACCACCTGGGCGACCACGGGCCGGTGCCGGTACCCGCCACGTCGTGACGCCGGTCAAGCGCGGTGACCGGGCCGCGGCCCGGCCCGGCCGGGCACCTACACCCGCGGTTCGCCACCGCCGACCCCGCCAAGGGCTGGGAAGAATGGAGGGCCGGTTCCCGGCGTACGTCGCCAGTGATCTCCGGGCAGGATGACCGAGGTGAGCGCGCACGCCTTCGCGGATGAGTCCTACCGGGACGGCCGGTACCTGCTGGCCGCCGCCGTGATCAGTCCGGCCGATCTGCGTTCCCTGCGGACCGTGATGCGAGGGCTGCTGTTGCCCGGCCAACGGGAGCTGCACCTGAAGTCCGAGAAGGCCCCCCGCCGGCGCCAGCTGCTCGACCAGGTCGTCGCCGCCGGCGTCCAGGTTCACGTCTACCTCGCTGACGGGCCGGGCCGTCAGCAGGAAGCCGCCCGGGCCCGGTGCCTGACGCAGCTGGTGGACGATCTGCTCAAGAACGGTGCCCGTCGGCTGGTCCTGGATTCCCGCGGCGACCGCGACCGGTACGACGTGCGCACCCTGCAGGCCGCATTGGGTGCCTACCCGGCCGCGACCCACCTGACCTACGAACACCTGGACTCCGCGCACGAACTTCTGATCGGTATCGCAGACATGATCGGGTGGGCCTACGGGGCCGGAGGGGACTGGCATCGGCGCATCGCGCCGGCCCTGGCCTCGGTCACCACCTGCACGTGAACCGGCCCAGACAAGCGCGAAGCCCGGCTGCCGTCCGTCCGAACGGGAACCGGGCCCACTCCCTCGACCCACCGGGTCTTGGTACATCCAGTATCGGCCACCGGCCGCCCGCGCTCAACCACGATCCGGGCCGTGTCCAGGTCGTCCCCTACCCGAGACCCGATCCCCGTATTAAGCCGGTAACGGACGTGTCAGGAGCCGCAAACGGCGAGGATCGCCGTGGTCGGTCAGCTGCGGCGGCGGGCGGCGGGGTCGGTCTCGGCGGTGACGCGGGCGGCCAGTTCGGGGCCGGGGTTGACGTAGCG
>DATDMG010000531.1:0-26175 GCA_036518955.1 Kineosporiaceae bacterium
CCCGGACGTCACCCAGACCAGTGGCCCGGTCCGACCCGCCCGCAGCCAGGAACGAGGTCACGCTCGCCCGAACGGACGCCGCCGACAGCGACACCACCCGTTCCGGGGCCATCCCTGCACCGCCGACCTCCGCGTAGTAACGCCTGGCGTCGAGAGCGTCTGCGGCGTCCAGTGCAGCGGCGTCGGCGACGGACAGCAAGCGGTGCCGAGCCAGGTGCACGGCCGTCGCCGACGCCCCGGCGAACACCACAGCCAGCACGATCAGCGCGTAGCCCAGCAAGAGCAACGAGATCTGACCGTCCTCGGCACGTGGCCTGCCCCGAAGGCCGGACCGACCTGGACACCTCGCCACCCGGCCACCACCGGAAGGGACCCTCACCGCGCACCGTGCCCGAGCGGCGACGAAACCCCCGGCGACGCCCGCCGCACGGGCGCCGCGGGCGACGCCGCGCCTTGCGAGGGCGGGCCCTGCGAGGGCGCCGCGGGCGAGGGGTCCGGCGCTGGCGACCGGAAGGCATCCACCACCGCGAACTGTTGCGAGCGCACCGTGACGTGCGTGCCGGCGATCCGGTCGACCCCCGACGGGACTCCCGGCAACACGACGTCGACGCTGACCTCCACGCCCACCCGAACGTTGGGGGCCAGGCACGGCTGGCTCGAGCATGTGAGCCAGGAAGCGGCTGCAGGGTCGCGGTCGAAGCCCTGGTCGCGCAACGCGAGCCGGACGGCGGCGAGCGCCCGGACCCGGCCGGTGGCCTCGTCGGGCGCCGTGGTGAACGCCCGGGCCGCTGCCCGGGCCGCGCTGTCCGTGGCGAACGCGGCCGCCTGGACGCGTCCGAGGGCGAGCACCAGGTACACCAGCGGGACGAGGAGGAGCACGCCCAGGAACACGAACTCGACGACCGCGCTGCCCGTGTCGTCCCGCCGCCCGACGGCCCTCACCCCTGGGCCCCGACCGATCACGGCGACTCCCGGAATCGCGTCATGGCGACTCCGGCAGGGCGCGTCACGGTGGCTCCCGGAGGGCATGGCCGACGACGGTCACCACTCCGGCGCCGAGCAGACCCAGGACCGGGAGGGGTGCCCGGACCTGGACGACCACGGTGGGCAGTCCGCCCACATCCTCGATCCCGCCGGTCACGTCCCGGGCGTAGCGCGGCGACAGATCCTGGCCGATCAGGCCCGCCGCACGCCGAGCCCCGTCCGCCGGTCCCCGGTCGGCCAGCGCCCCGTACCGAGCGCCCTCGCTCGCGCAGTCGATGAGGGTGTTGCGCACGTGGAGCACCACGGCGAGTTGCAGGACGCCGACGAAGACCAGCGTCGCCAGAGCGCCGACGAGCACGAAGTCGACGACGGCGGCGCCACGATCACCACGACGGCTCCGACCGGGACGAGTCCAGGTCCGGGACGACGTCACTGGCCGGTGACGGAGCTGATCGCACGGTCGAAGACCTCGGTGAGTCGGTTGCGGGCCAGGACCCACAACGCCGTGACCAGACCAGCGGTCATCAGAGTGACCAGCACCCAGCCGGGCACGTCGCCGCGATCGCCACGAGCCTGCGCACGGCGGGCGAAAGCCTCCGCCGCCGATCGGACTCGGCAGTCGGCTGTCGCGGCGAACCACACCGCGCCGTCCACCACCCGGGTACCGGCCTGCCGGATGGCCAAAGTGAAATACCGGGACATCTGCCTCCTTGGATCCTGGAACGAATGCGTCGCCGGCTGCCGCCGGCACCGGGCCGGGCCACGCGCCGGCCGGAGCGCGACAGCGGGAGCGGAACGGCCCCGCCCGGACGGTGACGGTGAGAGCTGCGGCCGTCGGTCACGGCGATAGATCCAGGACGGCGAGACCGGGGAAGACCGCGAAGAGCACCGTGATGGGCAGGACCAGGAAGACCACTGGCACCATCATCAGGATCTCCTTGCGACCTCCGGCCTCGATGAGCCGCCGCCGGGTGAGTTCGCGGACGTCCTGGGCCTGGGCCCGGAGTACCTCCGCCAGCGGCGTGCCGCGCTCGACCGCGACGGCGACGCCGTCCACGAAGCGGGCCAGGCTGGGCAGGCTCGTCCGACGAGCGAGACCCTCGAGCGCCTGGACCAGCGTGGCGCCCGCCCGGGCATCCGCCAGCGTCCGCCGCAGCTCGGTGGACAGCTCACCCTGGCAGGTGCGCGCCACGCGCTCCAACCCGCCGACGGCCCCCTCACCCGCGCCCACGGAGAGCGCCAGCAATTCCGCCACCGTGGGGAACTCGGCCAGCATCCGCTGCTCGCGTCGCCGGACTTCGGCGGTCAGCCAGCGGTCCCGGCCGAGGACCCCGAGCAGGCCACCCACGACCACCAGGGCGAGCACCGGGACCAGTGACACCCCACCGCCGCCGAGCCCTGCCAGCACGCCCAGCCCGCCCCCGGCACCCGCACCCAGTACGCCCCAGACCACCTGCTCAGCGCGGAACTGCTCGAGATCACCGCCATGCCCGAGCTGGTCCAGCCTCCGCCGGACCGTCCCTGGGCCGCCGGAGATCCGCTCCACCCACCGCACCGCATCCGCCATGACCGGAGCGAGTAACCGCTCGAGAGTGCGTAGCGGACCGCCTCCCGGCGACGCCGCCGGTGGCTCCGGCCTGGTGGTTCGGCGCTGCCGCAGGTAGGGCCCCAGCCGATCGTCGAGCGTGGGACTGCGCCGCCACGGCAGCCTGACCGCGACCAGCCAGCCGCCCAGCCCGGCGATCAGCCCGAGCAGCGCACCGGTGAACGCCGCCGGCGTCATCGCAGCACCCGCTCTTCGTCCGGCAGCCGGGCCACCCGCAGCATGAGTCGGTAGGCCACCACGGAGAGCACTGCGCCCACCGCGAGTACGGTCACCCCGGCGCCGCTGTTGTACGCGCGGACCGACTCCGGTCGCGTGGCGAGGATGCCCAGCACCGCCCAGGGCGCAGCCACCGCGAGCCGGGCTGCGTTGACGGTCCAGCTCTGCCGGGCCTGCAGTTCGGCGCGGGTGCGAGCGTCCTCCCTGAGGAACGCCGACAGGCTGCGCAGCAACCTGCCGAGGTCGGAGCCGCCGACCTCTCGGGTGATCCGCAATGCCTCGCAGATCCGGTCCGCCACCGGGTCGGCAAGGCGCGTCTTGAGCAGGTCGAGGGACTCGCCGAACCGCCCGGTCACCCGGTAATCGCGACCGAAGGCGGCGAAAGCCGGCCGCAGCGGCTCCGGACCCCGGTCCCCGATCTGGGCGAGCGCCTCCGGGAGGGACAACCCGGCGCGGACGCCGGACGCCAGGTTGTCGACCACCTCGGGCCAGAGCTCCCGCAGGACGGCGCGCCGCCGACGAGCCCTGGCCCGGACCGCGGCGACCGGCAGCCAGACCGCGATCAGACCGAAGGACGCCGCGATCGGCGGTGACTGACTCACCGCGAGGACCGTCAGCGCCACGACGGCACCCAGCCCACCGCAGGTGAAGCACATCGCCCGCAGCGACACCGACGCCACTCCTGCCTGGACGAGAACGTCCCTCATCGCGTCCAGCTGGTTGCGCCGTTTCGGACGCAGGACCACCTGGCTGGGCGGATCCGGCACCCAGGCGGACCACCAGATGCAGAACAGCCCGACCCCCGCCAGCAGCCCGAGCGCGGCCCCCATGCCTCACCCCGCCAGGAGACGGGTCAGATCGGCACCGGCCCGGGCGAACCGATCCGGGTGTGGCGGGTACCCGTCGGCCCGGACCAGTGTCTCGCCCCGGGTGGTGAAGACATCCGCCGTCTCGACGACGTCGCCCTCGACGCGACCCGGGACTGCCACGATCTCGCGCACCCGGCGCCGGCCACGGGCGTCGAGGGCGATGTGCACGACCAGGTCGAGGCAACTCGCCACGGTCGGGACGACGAACCGACTGCCGACGTTCTCACCGGCGAGGAGCGGCAGGGTGCACATCTTGGTCACCGCCTCCCGTGCCGAGTTGGCGTGCACGGTACACATCCCCGGCAGCCCGCTGTTGAGGGCGATCAGCAGGTCCAGGCTCTCCTCCTGGCGAACCTCGCCCACGATCAGCCGGCTCGGCCGCATCCGCAGCGCCTCCTTGACCAGGCGGCGGAGCGGCACCTCACCGGTGCCCTCCAGGCTCGGCTGACGGCACTGCATACCCACGACGTCACGCAGAGGGATCTTTAACTCGAAGACCTCCTCGCAGGTCACCACGCGTTCTCTCGGCGGCAGGTCCGCCGCCAAACAATTCAGCAAGGTGGTCTTGCCGGCCTGAGTGCCCCCGCTCACCAGCACGTTCAGACCGGCGGCCATGACCGCGGCGAGGAAGGCCGCCGCCTGGGGCGTGAGGGTGCCCAGACCCACGAGGTCGTCCAGCCGGGTCGCACGGAGGCTGTGCTTGCGCACGTTCACCGCCCAGTGACGGCGGGTGATGTCGGGAATCACGACGTGCAGGCGCGACCCGTCGGGGAGCGTCGCGTCGACGAAGGGGCTGCTGAGGTCGACCCGGCGACCGCTCGACTTCAGCATCCGCTCCACCAGGGTGCGCACGTCCTCGTCGGTGAGGATGGTCGTGGTGAGCTCGGCGACCCCGCCACGGGCGACGAACACCTTGCCCGGCTCGTTGATCCAGATCTCCTCGACAGCCGGGTCGTCGAGGTAGGCCTGGAGCGGACCGAACCCTGCGACTTCGTCGAGCACCCGCTTGACCACGGCCCCGCCGTCGGGAAGCGGGGGAAGCGCGCCACCGACGGACCGGTCGTCGTAGTCCGCGACGGCCGTCTCCACGAGCCGGCGGAGGGTCGCGACGTCGTGGCCCGGGTCGAGTCCGCGGCGCCGGATCAGCTCGCGTACCTCGTCGGCCACGATCGCCACCGCATCCACGCTGCGCCTCCCCGGATCCCTGCCGGTGCTGATCACCGTGCAGACCGCAGCTTACGGACCGATCCGGACAGTCCGCTCGCGTTGTCCACAGGAAGATCGGCTCGGTGGTCTCCACGGGGTAGCCGCCAGGACGGCGCACGACGCGGAGCGAGAGGGTCCACCGCCGGCGCAACGGGTCAGCGGAAGGCATCACGTCGGAAAGATCGACAGCAAGAAAGATCGGCAGTGGGAAGATCGACGGAAAGTGCCGGAACGGGCTCTCAGAAGAGGGCGTACCGAGGGCTCAGCCGGTCATTGCCGTGCGCCGTGTCGTGATGGTTGAGAACGGCCGCGAGAACCGCGCCAGCGGCATGGGCGCCGAGATAGTCGTCCGCGTACTCCCGGCAGACCGGACAGTGGGCGACATGCGGGTAGGGGGCGAGGAGGCGGGCAACCTCCCCATCGACGACCGGAATACTCATGTGACCCCTCTCGGCTGCCACCATCGATCGGACGGCGGCGGCGGCGGGTCGCCCCGCACGTCGGCCGGCGGCCGCGACGGCACTTCCCGCCGCACCGCATCCGCCAAGCATGGGTCAGCGGATGTTACGAGCGCTACCACCGGATCGAGCCGATGCGCCGAACGGGCGTAACACTGCATACCGGACGCCACGAAACATTCGGCGAACACTCAATGAAGGTGAACCGCGGCGTCGTCATGCGAGGCGAACACCGGTGACGGCGAACCATTCCACGTCACCGAGGTGGCCCCCGGTGCAGACCACGACGGTCAGCACGGAGCCGGACGGCGCCGGTGCCAGCTCGACGGCCGCCTCCCACCGCTGGTCCGATCCACCCACCCCGATCGGGCCGGCCCGACCGAGGATCCTCCCGCCGGGGCCGATGACCATCACCCGGAGCGTCTCGTCCACCCCATCGATCACGCCGGCCACCTGCAACGGCGCCGTAACGGTCGCGCCGTAGGCTGGTCGGGTGAACGCCGCCGTGTCCACCGTCCCGGCGACCGCCCAGGGCGCCGACGCGCCACCCTCCCCGAATCGGACCAGCCGGAGTACTCCGACGGTCAGCTCGACACCCCCCTCACCGAGCCAACCCACCCCGACGAGGCACCCGTCACCGGCCACCTTACGGGACGTCACCCGATCGACCGCCGTCAACCCGAGCGCGCCTCGGGTGAACTCCAGGGCGGTGGACGCGGGATCCAGCCGGTGCTGCGGGTCGCCGCCCAGCGTCTGCCGGTGGACCTGCCACGCCCGCACTTGCTCCGCCGTCTGGAACGGCCAGAGCGGGAGCGGGCCGCAAGCGGTTGCCTCGCTCACTCCACCCACCCCTCGCCGTTCCCGTCAGGACATGCTACGGGCGGCCGGCGCGTTCCACTCGGCCGTACCGCGGAGCGGATTCCGGTCCCGTACTCTGGCCGCGCACGCCAGCTGCGGAGGACCGACCATGCCGACGGTGTTCGTACTCAACGGACCGAACCTCAACCTGCTGGGCACTCGCGAGCCCGCCCTCTACGGCAGTGCCACCCTCGGCGACGTGGAGAAGCTCTGTCGCGAGACGGCCTCGCGCCTCGGCCTGGACGTCGACGTCCGACAATCCAACCACGAGGGCGACCTGGTCGACTGGATCCAGGAGGCGGCCCGGGGTGTGGCGGACGGGACCGTACTCGGCGTGGTGATCAACCCGGGGGCGTACACGCACACCTCCATCGCACTGCACGACGCGATCGCCGGGACGGGCATCCCTGTGATCGAGTGTCACGTGTCGAACGTGCAGGCCCGGGAGGAGTTCCGGCACCACTCCTTCATCTCGCCGGTGGCCCGCGGGATCGTCGTCGGGTTCGGGGTAGCCGGTTACGCGCTGGCGATCGAGGGTCTTCACCGGATCACCGGCTGAGCGGACACCCTGGGAACACCGGCGGGGTCGGGGCCGGCGGGTCGGTGCCGGCGGGTCGGTGCCGGCGGCCTGGTCGCGGGGGCGCCGACGTCCTGGGTCCGGGAGGGACAGCTACAGCAGGGCCAACTCCCCCACCGAGCTCACCCGGACGACGGCCTCCCCCGCGTCGTCGGAGGCCGCGAGGTCGATGTCCGCGCAGATGCCCCAGTCGTGGTCGCCGTCCGGGTCGTCGAAGATCTGCCGGACGGTCCAGAAGCCTGGTCGGCCCTCCGGGGCGGTGTCGACGACGAGCAGGTGGGGGCCCCGCGCGCCCGGGCCGGTCTGCAGCTCGCCGTGGATGTCGAGGTACTCCTCGATCGCCTCGGCCCAGGCGTCGGCATCCCAGCCGACGGCAGCGTCCAGTTCCCCGAGCGTGTCGTACCGGCCGAGCGCGGCCAGCTCGACCCGCCGGAAGAGAGCGTTGCGCACGAGCACCCGGAACGCCCGCGGGTTCGACGTGACCGGCGGCGGCCCGTCGTCCCGGCCGGACGCCACGCCCCGCGCCGCCTCCGCTTCGGGATTGCGCAACGCCTCCCACTCGTCGAGCAGGCTGGAGTCCACCTGCCGGACCAGCTCGCCGAGCCATTCGGTCAGGTCGTCCACCTCGTCGGTGCGGGCGTCGTCCGGGACGGTCTGGCGCAGCGTCTTGTAGGCGTCCGCCAGGTAGCGCAGGAGCAATCCCTCGGACCGGGCCAGGCCGTAGAATCCGACATACTCGCTGAACGACATCGCCCGTTCGTAGAGGTCCCGGGCGACCGACTTGGGCGACAGCTCGTGGTCGGCGACCCACGGGTGGCCCCTCCGGTAGATCTCGAAGGTGGCCTCGAGCAGCTCCACCAACGGCTTGGGCCAGCTGACCCCCTCGAGCAGTTCCATCCGCTCGTCGTACTCGATGCCGTCGGCCTTCATCCGGGCGACGGCCTCACCCCGCTCCCGCTTCTCCTGGGCGTACAGCACCTGGCGTGGGTCGTCGAGAGTCGCCTCGAGCACCGACAACACATCGAGGGCGTACGTCGGTGAGAGCGGGTCCAGCACCTCCAACGCCGCCAGCGCGAAAGGCGACAGCGGCTGGTTGAGCGCGAAGTCCGTCTGCAGGTCGACGGTCAGCCGCAGGGTACGGCCGGTCTCGTCGGGTCCGGGCAGCTTCTCGACGACGCCCGCGGTGAGCAGCGCCCGCAGGACCGCGATCGCCCGCTTGAGGTGGCGCAGCTGGGCGGCGCGCGGCTCGTGGCCGTCCTCGATCAGCCGGCGCATCGAGGCGACGGCGTCCCCGGGCCGAGCGATCAGGTTCAGGACCATCGCGTGAGTGACGGCGAAGCTGCTGCTCAGCGGCTCGGGTTCGGCGGCGACGAGCCGATCGAAGGTGTCCCGGGTCCAGCTGACCACTCCTTCGGGGGCCCTCTTCCGGATGACCTTGCGCCGCTTGGCCTTGTCGTCACCCGCCTTGGCCAGGGCCCGCTGGTTCTCGATCTCCCACTCCGGCGCCTGGACGACGACCGTCCCGGCGGTGTCGAACCCGGCGCGCCCCGCCCGCCCGGCGATCTGGTGGAACTCCCGCGCCTTCAGGTGCCGCATCCGGGTACCGTCGAACTTCGACAGCGCGGTGATCAGGACGGTGCGGATCGGGACGTTGATCCCCACGCCCAGGGTGTCCGTACCACAGATGACCTTGAGCAGGCCGGCCTGCGCGAGTTGCTCGACGAGGCGCCGGTACCGGGGCAACATGCCCGCGTGATGGACGCCGATCCCATGGCGGACCAGCCGCGACAGGGTCTTGCCGAACCCCGAGGTGAACCGGAACCGCCCGATCGCCTCCGCGATCGCGTCCTTCTCGGCGCGAGTCGCGACGTTCACGCTCGTCAGCGCCTGGGCCCGCTCGAGCGCGGCGGCCTGGGTGAAGTGGACGACGTAGACCGGTGCCTGGTTGGTCTGCAGCAACTCCTCGAGCGTCTCGTGCAGCGGCGTCATCGCGTAGTGGAAGAACAGCGGCACCGGCCGATCCCCCGTCGCGATCCACGCCGTCGGCCGGCCCGTACGCCGGGTCAGGTCGGCGCGGAAGCGGGAGACGTCACCCAGGGTCGCAGACATGAGCAGGAACTGCCCCTGTGGCAACTCCAGGAGCGGCACCTGCCAGGCCCAGCCGCGGTCCGGGTCGGCGTAGTAGTGGAACTCATCCATGATCACTACCCCGAGGTCCGCACCCGCGCCCTCGCGCAGCGCCTGGTTGGCGAGCACCTCGGCGGTGCAGCAGATGATCGGGGCGATCGGGTTGACGCTGGCGTCGCCGGTGAGCATGCCGACGTTCTCCGCACCGAACGTCTCGCACAGCGCGAAGAACTTCTCGCTCACCAGGGCCTTGATAGGCGCGGTGTAGACGCTCCGCCGTCCCTGGCCGAGCGCCGTGAAGTGCGCGGCCACGGCGACCAGACTCTTGCCCGACCCCGTCGGGGTCGCCAGGATCACGTTCGACCCCGAGACCAGTTCGATCAGCGCCTCGGCCTGGGCCGGATACAGCTCCAGACCCTGCGCCTGGGTCCAGCCCAGGAAGCCGTCGTGCAGGGCGTCGGGGTCGTCGTGCCCGGCGATCGCCGGAACGTGGTCGGTGAGCATCACCTCCATCGTCTCACCCGGAGATTCCCGTCCGGCCACGCCTCGGCGCGGCCGGACCCGGGTCGGCGCCCGGTCACCCCCGCCCGGGTGGGCGCCCGTAAGCCCGCGCCAGGGTGGACCGTGTCGGGCGGTGCCGTCGAGCGGTGCCGTCGACGCATCCACAAGGACCAGGGCGGCGTGCGTTGTCCACAGACGGGGCCGGCGGCCTGGCACGGGCCAGGGGTGACGGCCGAGAATCCTGCGCATGATCGACACCAGCGTGGCGGCGCACGACCCCGGTCTCGGAAACCCCGCCTTCCGCGGGGTTTCCGAGCGAGTCACGGTCCGCTGGACGATCCTCGAGCCCGGGCGGCCCGACGGCTGCGCCGACGTCTCGATCAGTGCCCCCGCGGGCACCCGCCTGGAGACGGTCAGTGGCCCGCTGCTCACCGCGGTCGAGGGGGCTGTCGCGGCCGCCGGGCCGCCGCAGTTCTTCGTGGACGGCGAGCCGGTGGGCTGCACCGTGATCGGCCACCCCCCGCTGCTCGACGGCGCCGTGGTGACGCTGGGGCGGCCGGGCGGCCCGCCTGGCCGTTCGGCGGGCACCGCGGGCGGTCTGCTGGAGGTCCACGTGGCCGCCGGCCCGGACGCCGGGGCCCGCTTCCCGCTGCCTCCAGGAACGGTCCGGGTGGGGCGCGGCGGCCAGGCGGTGCTGCGGGTCGCCGACCCCGATGTCTCCCGAGCGCACGCGGAGGTCATGCGCGACCATGGCGCCGTCCACGTCCGTGACACCGGCTCGACGAACGGGACAGTCCTGGACGGGCGTCCGGTCGGCGCGCAGCCCCGGGAATGGCCGGTCGGGGGCAGGCTCCAGGTCGGCGGGAGCGTCCTGGTGCTGCGCGTCTGTGACGGAGACCCGAGCACCGGTGGCGGCCCGGCCTCCGCGCACCCGGACGGCTCGGGGCGGCTGATGGTGAACCGGGTCCCCCGGATGTCGGGCCCGCCGTTCACCGCGCGCGTCTCCTTCCCCGGGGCGCCGGCGGATTCTCCGCGTCCCCGGGTGCCGTGGGTCGCGGCCGCGTTGCCACTGGTCCTGTGCCTGCCCCTGGCATGGTGGCTTCGGCAGCCGAGCCTGCTGGCCTTCATGGCGCTGTCGCCGCTCACGGTCATCGTCCAGTACCTGGTAGACCGCCGGTCACGGCGGCTCGAACATGCCGCCGTGACCGCGCAACATGCTGCGGCGGTGGCCGAGGCCCACCGTGCCCTGGCGGCCTGTCTGGCCCAGGAGGCACGTGGGCTGCACCTCGACCACCCCGACCTGGCAGCGCTCGGCGCGGCGGCCTCCGGCCCCTTGCAGCGGCTGTGGGACCGCCGCCGCGGCGATCCCGACGTGCTCACCCTCCGACTCGGGCTCGGCGAACGCGAACCCGCCACCGGTACGGCTGGCGACGGCGCGCCGCGGCCGATGCCCCGCTTGTCGGACGTCCCGGTCACCCTGGAGCTGCGCAGCGCCGGCGTCGCCGGGATCACCGGGCCGCGGCACGAGGTCCTCGGCCTGGCTCGCGCGCTGGTCGGCCAGGCCGCGGTCCGGCACTCGCCGCGCGACCTGCGCGTCGTCGTCCTCACCGCGACGCCCGACGCGGCGGCCGACTGGTCCTGGGCCGGGTGGCTGCCCCATGCCGACGGCGCGCTCCCGGCGATCCGCGAGCGCGCCGTCGCGACGCCGGCCCCGAGCGCGGCACCGGCCGACCCGGCTCCGACCTTGCTGGTGCTCGACGGAGCCGAACGGCTGCGCCGCCACCCGTCCGTCGCGGCCCTGCTGGCGGCAGGTCCGCGGTCCGGCGTCCACACCTTGGCCTTGGCGGACGACGCGGCGCGACTTCCCGCCGAGTGCGGTGCCGTGGTCGAGCTCGCCGCCGGCGGCGTTGCCCGGCTGACGGTCCACGGCCAGGCCTGGGCAGGCGTACGGCCGGACCTCGCCTCCCCGGCCTGGGCGGAACGGCTGGCTCGCGACCTCGCCCGGCTCCGCGACGCCACCCCGGCCGAGGGCGAGGCCGGCCTTCCGACCCAGGTCCGGCTTCTCGACCTGTTGGGAGGCGACGGTGCGATCGACCCGCGGTCCATCGCCTCGGGGTGGCGCCGACGGCGCCAGAACCGGTCCCGGGCGACCACGGCACCGGTCGCGCGGACCACGCATGGAGTCTGGGAGCTCGACCTCCACCGCGACGGGCCGCACGCGCTGATCGCCGGTACCACCGGCGCCGGCAAGTCCGAGCTGCTCACGACGCTGGTCATCGCGCTGGCGGCCATGCACCCGCCCGACCGGCTCCAGCTGCTGCTGGTGGATTACAAGGGGGGCACGGCCTTTGCGCCCCTGGCCCGGCTCCCGCACGTCACCGGAGTGATCACGGACCTGGACGCCGCCCTCGCGGCCCGGGCGCTGGCCTCGCTGCGCGCGGAGTTGCGACGGCGGGAGGCTCTGCTGAGGACGGCCGGCGCGGCAGACGTGGACGGGTACGACACCGGCCGGCCCGCCGGCGACGCGCCCCTGACCCGGCTGGTCATCGTGGTCGACGAGTTCCGGGTGCTCGCCGACGAGCTGCCCGAGCTGCTCAGCGGCCTGGTCCGGGTCGCCGCCGTGGGGCGGTCGCTCGGCGTGCACCTGGTACTGGCCACCCAACGCCCGGCCGGTGCCGTCTCCGCCGACATCCGGGCGAACGTGAACCTGCGGATCGCGCTGCGCGTCCGGGACCGCGTCGACTCCGACGACGTCATCGACGCCCCGGACGCCGCAGGCCTGCCACCGGAGCGCCCCGGCCGAGGGATCTTCCGGGTCGGGGGCGCCGACCCAGTGCCGTTCCAGGCGGCCCGGGTCACCGGGCAGAGCGCCCCTGCGGCCGGTCCGGTCGTCCGCCGTCTGCGTCAGGACGACGCCGTCCCCACTCGGTGGGTGCCGGCGGAGGCCGGGGGAAGCTTCCGCCCGGCGTTCCGACCGGCCGAGGGGGCAGGTGCCGAACGTCCGTACCTGCGCGTCGTCCGTGGCCCCTCGGACGATCTGACCCGGTTGGTCGAGGCCTGCCGCGCCGCAGCCGCAGCCGAAGGGCTGCCGCCCGCGCCGCCGCCGTGGCTTCCCCCGCTCCCCGCCGCGCTGAACCGGGACGACGTCAACCAGTTGGTGGCGCCCGGCGGGGAGCCGCAGCCGACCCGGCTGACGGTCGGCCTGCTGGACCTCCCCCAGGAACAGCGCCGCGGCGCCCTGGTATGGGACGTCCGCCAGGACGGCCATCTGGCGATCGTCGGGGCTCCCGGCTCCGGGCGCACCACCACGATCCGGGCCCTGGTGTCCGCCGCACTGGCTGCGGACCGGCCGTGCCACGTCCACGTGCTCGACGGCGGTGGGCGGCTCGGGGATCTGGAGCGGCTGCCGAGCATCGGTACCGTGGCACCAGTCACCGACCTCGACCGGGTGGACCGACTGTTCCAACACCTGGCGGGTCACGACGGCGACGCCCGGGCCTCCCCACCCGGCGTCCTGCTCCTCATCGACGGGTGGGAGCAGGCGCTCGACGCCTGGTACCCGTTCGAGCATGGGCGGCCCGTCGACGACCTGGTGCGGCTGGCCCGCTCAGGCTCCGGACGCGGCCTGAGGATCGCGGTGACCGGGGGTCGGGGGGTGCTCGCCGGCGCTCTGGCCAGCGTGCTGACCGAGCGCTGGCTGCTGCGGGCCGCCGATCCGACCGATCTGGTGGTCGCCGGCGTCCCGACGTCCGCGCTGCCGGCCGAGATGCCCCCGGGTAGGCTGCTCCGGATCGTGCCGGGCGGAGCCGTGGAGGCGCAGATCGCCCTGCCGGAGCCCTCTGCCCCGCCGCTCGCCCGCGCCGCGGAGGACGGCCTTCCCCCGCACCCGCCGGTCCCCTCACCCGACGGCGCCGCGGCGGCGGGCGCCCCCCTCCGCCCGCCCGTGCCGGCGCCCCTGCGCCTGAGACGCCTCCCGCAGCGGCTCGGCGTCGACGAGTTGCTCGCCATGCTGCGGGAGATGCCGCCGCAGGACCGGGCCGGGCGAGTGCTGATCGGCCTCGGCGGCGACCAGGCGACGCCGGCGGGGCCGCCCGCCGAGGGTCCGGGGTGGCTGGTGGCCGGAGCCCCGGGGTCGGGGCGTTCGAGCGCCCTGGCGGTCGCCGGCCGGGTTCTGCTGGCAGACGAGCGCCGCGTCGTCGTCCTGGCCCGCGACGGTCCGCTCGCGGCCCTCGGCCGGTACGGGGCGGATGTCGTCGATCCCTCGCTGCCCGCTCTCGGGCTGCTGGCCCGCCTGGATGCAACGCCAGGATCGACACTCATCCTGGACGACGCCGGCTGGTTGTCCGGGGCGTTGGACGAGCGGCTGGCGGACCGGCTGACACATCCGGCCGACGGTGAGGTCATGTCCCCGGCCGGGCGATGGCCCCGCGGTGACGGACCTCATCTCCTCGTGGCCTGCACACCGGCTCAGGCTGCGATGGCGTTCCGCGGGGTGCTGCCGATGGTGCGGGATCGCCGTATCGGCCTGCTTGTCGGTGCGGTCGGGCCCGGAGATGGCGAGGCGCTGGGGGTGCATGTTGCGCCACGTCCCGCCGGCCCCGGCGGGCGCGCACTGCTGGTGTCAGCCGGGCGGATCCACGTGATCCACCTGGCCGACCCGCAACCGGAAGGTCGCGCTGATGTCACAGTGTGAGCATGACCCCTGGGGTAACGTCGGCGAACCGGCGGTGGCGGATCCGGACGGCGCGACCCGACGACGTACCGGCCCTTCACGCACTCATCCGGGAGCTTGCGACCTACGAGCGGGAGCCGGACGCGGTGGAGGCGACCGAGGCCGACCTGAGGCAGGCCCTCTTCGCAGACCGGCCGCTCGTGCACGCTCTGGTGGCCGCGCTCGACCCGGCGAGGGCGACCGACATCGCCGGCATGGCTCTCTGGTTCGTCAGCTACTCCACGTGGCGTGGCCGGCACGGCGTATGGCTGGAGGACCTGTTCGTCCGGCCGCAGGCCCGCGGTCTGGGATTGGGCCGGGCGTTGCTGCAGGAACTCGCCGCGGAGGCGGTTCACCGAGGGTACGCCCGGTTGGAGTGGAACGTCCTTGACTGGAACGAGCCCGCCCTGGGTTTCTACGCTCGCCTGGGGGCTCGGCCGCTCGACGACTGGACGGTCCACCGGTTGGATGACCGCGCGCTTCACGAGCTCGCCTCGGCGCGGCGGCAGGATCCGGCGTAACCTGGCTCCGCCTGCGAGTCCGTGACGGTCCGCACCCACCATGTAACGGCCCACGGTTCCGGCGCGATCCAGCGAACGGGGACGGCAGGGAGCAGGCCCGGGAAGGGGTGGCACGCCGATGTCGACGACCGCCATGCAGAGCAACACTCCCACCGATGCGACGGACACCGTCCATCTGCGCGTCCCGGCCGACCCGGCATACCTTGCAGTGATCCGGACGGCGACGGCCGGCCTGGCCGCCCGGCTCGACCTCACCCTCGACGAGATCGAGGACCTGCGAATCGCCGTCGACGAGGCCTGCGGCCTGCTGCTGGACCACCAGACGCACCAGGGCGCCGAGTTGCTGGCCGCCTTCACGCTGTACCCGAACGCGCTCGACGTGCTGGTCCGCGGGCCCGCCATCACCCTGCCGCGCCGGTCCAGCTTCGCCTGGTCCGTCCTCGAAGCTCTCGTCGGACAGGTGGAAACCGGGGGGTCGGTCGAGGGATCCTGGATCCGACTCACGCACATCGGGGGCCGGAGGCACTAGTGGAGACCAAGGGCGCCGATCCTTTCGCCCACGCCGAGACACCAGCTGGTGGGCCGGCGGACCAGGTCCTCGCGGAGCTGGCCGAACTCGCGGACGACAACCCCCGCCGCGCCGCGTTGCGGCGCCAGGTGGTCGAGTGCCAGCTGCCCCTGGTCCACCACCTCGCCCAACGGTTCCGAGGGCGAGGCGAGCCCTACGACGATCTGGTCCAGGTCGGTACGATCGGCCTGCTGAATGCCGTGGACCGCTTCGACCCGAGTCGCGGCAGCTTCACCGCGTTCGCCGTGCCGACGATCCTGGGGGAGATCCGGCGGCACTTCCGCGACCGCGGGTGGGCAATGCGGGTGCCGCGGCGCCTGCAGGACCTCGGTCGGCGAGTGTCGGGTGCCCGCGAGGAGCTGACGCACCTGCTGGGCCGTTCCCCCACGGTGCAGGAGCTGGCGAGGCACCTGGAGGAGGACGTCGACCTCGTCCTGGAGGCCCTGGAGAGCGCATCGGCGTACACCACCGTCCCGCTGCCATCGACGCCGGAGGACGTCGAGCTGGGGCAGCTCGGCTTCGTCGATGAGGCGTTGGAGCTCGTCGAGGACCGGGCGACACTTCGTCCGTTGCTCGCCCGGCTGCCCAGCAGGGAGCGCACCATCCTCGCGCTGCGGTTCATCCGGGGAATGTCGCAGTCGCAGATCGCCGCCGAGGTGGGAGTCTCCCAGATGCACGTGTCCCGGCTCCTGGCGCGAAGCCTCAGCGCCCTGCGGGAAGGTCTGGCCGAAGGGGTCTGACACGACTCGGCCGGGCGGGGGCACCCGTCGAGTCGGGCAGCGTCTTCGAGGGGGGCAACCACCCCGTGGGGCGCCGGATTCCGATCAGCACCGACAGGATCAGCGCTAAAACCAGACACAAGCCGCAATTCCCCCGGATAGCCGGAGGGTCGTGAGGCATACCGGCAGCCTCACCGGCGGCCATCTGATGCCCGCCGGCAACACTCCCCGGCGGGGCCGTGCGTCCAGGGCCGCATCATGCAGATCTCATCACCGCATCAGGAAGGGGCTGGCGCCGGTTCCGGCTCGAAGCACACGAAATGCGCCGGAACTCTTTCGTCCGGCCACCCGTTCAAAGCACCAGTGAGTCCGGGGCGCCCGGGCTCACCCCGGCGGTGCGTCGCGGAGCACGCCCGGCCAGAAGGCACCCGCCACCGCGACGACAGCGAGCACGATGAGCAGCACACCCCAGGCGGATCCCGCCGACAGCCCCTCTCTCGCGAGCGCGGCCTGCAGGATCTGCCAGACGATGATCGGCGCCCGGGCCCCGCGGCGGGTTCGGGCCGCGGCCCGGGCAACAAGCACCAAACCTGCACAGAGCACCGCGGCGGTGGCGGCCAGAGCGGCACCCGCACCCGCCTCGGTGGCCTTCTGGGTCAGGGAGTCGACGACCAGAATCAGGCCATACCCGCCGACGAGGGCGGCCTCGACACCCACCGTAATGACGAGGATGACGCGAACCACCGTCGCGCGGACATCGCGGGACGTACTCTCGGACACCGGTGCCACCTCTCGCCAACCCCCGACAGGGCACGTTACCGGGATCAACGGGAAGTCACCGCCGCTCGACGAAGGGGTATTGCCCTTTCGCTGCACCACCTGGCAGTATCACGGACAGTGTCGGGAGGGTTACGCGACCGTCCGATGCGGATTAAGCCTTCCTCAACCAGAGGTCCCAATTTCTCGGTTCTCTTGTGAAGGCGGGCACAAGGATGTGAGGCTTAGCGTTGGATGAGCGGGGGCTCTCGCTGAGCACCTCCAGGGGCGACGCACTTGTCGGCTGAGCAGGCGCGCGTCGTCCCGACCCCTGATCAGCGGTCGCGCTGCGACCGTCCGTTACGACCGCCCGTGAGGGCAAAGGAGTTGGGCTTCCCCATGGACTGGCGTCATCGGGCAGCGTGCCTCGACGAGGACCCGGAGCTGTTCTTCCCGATCGGGAACACCGGGCCCGCACTGCTGCAGATCGAGGAGGCCAAGACCGTCTGCCGGAGTTGCACCGTGCTTGAGAAGTGCCTCGCGTGGGCGCTCGAGACGGGGCAGGACGCAGGCGTCTGGGGTGGGCTCTCCGAGGACGAGCGGCGCGCCCTCAAGCGGCGCAACGCCCGCGCGCGTCGCGCCAGCTGACCTCGGCCCACCGGCCTACGACGACGGGACCCGCCAAACGCTGGGATCCCCGCTACGCCTGCACGCAGGGCGTGGTGTGATCCGCAAGCGTCACCACACCACGCGCCACTGCCGAACCACGACACCGGCATGGCCAGGCTCGCATCGTCGAGGCATCGCTTCAGCCGATCCACGCCAGCGACGAACGGCGGCCCCGCCGACCGCCTGCCGGCGGGGCCGCCGTCACTGGGCAGCGGCCGCGGTCGCGGTGTCCTGAGGGTCGTCTGCGGTCCGCCCGCGCAACGTCACGTCGACGGTCACCTCCGTACCTCCCTCGGGAGGGCTCGACCAGGCGATACGCCCGCGCATCTCGCCGCCGACGAGAGCCTTGACGATCTGCGTCCCGAGCCCGTCCTTGCCCGCGACGAACCCCTCCGGCAACCCGGCGCCGTCGTCCCGGACGGCGGCATGCAGCTGCCGTCCGGAACGGTGGGCCTCGATCGTCACCGTGCCGCCCGCCGCGAGTCCGTGCTCGACAGCGTTCGTGACCAGTTCGGTCAGCACCAGAGCCAGCGGCGTGGCATTCTCCGCCTCCAGCTCGCCGAACCGGCCCTTCCGTTGGACCCGCACCTTCCGGCTCCCGGCCCCGGCCAGCTCCACGGCCATCGCGATCGTCCGCTCGACGACATCGTCGAAGTCGACGGTCTCACCGAGACCCTGGGACAGCGTCTCGTGCACGAGGGCGATCGTGGACACCCGACGCATCGCCTCCTGAAGCGCGATCCGTCCCTCCTCGGACGGGATCCGCCTCGCCTGCAGCCGCAACAGCGCCGCGACCGTCTGCAGGTTGTTCTTCACCCGGTGGTGGACCTCCCGGATGGTGGCGTCCTTCGTGAGCAGCTCACGTTCGCGGCGCCGCAGCTCGGAGACGTCACGGACGAGCACCACCGCCGCGATCCGCTGCCCGGCCGATGTGAGTGGGATGGCCCGCAGCGCGAGCGTCGTCCCCCGAGCGTCGATGTCGGACCGCCACGGCGCCCGGCCGGCGAGCACCAGGGGCAGCGACTCGTCGGCGGTCGCACTGCTCAGCGCGTCGAGCTGCGGCGTGATGATGTCGACGAGCGACTTCCCGACGAGGTCGCCCACGTACCCGAGCCGGTGCAGGGCTGAGATCGCGTTCGGACTCGCATAGCTCACCCGGCCCTCGCGGCCGAGACGGATCAGCCCGTCACCGACCCGCGGCGCCCCTCGCCTCGGTCCGGTGCCGGCTCCCGTCACCGGGAAGTCGCCCGTCGAGATCATCCGCGCCAGGTCGTCGGCGCACTGCTGGTACGTCAGCTCCAGCCGGGACGGCGTCCGGGCCGCCGCGAGGTTGGTATGGCGCCCGACCACCGCCAGAACCTCCCCCCGCCGGACGACGGGGATCGCCTCCTCGCGGACCGGGACGTCGTCGTGCCACTCCGGATCCCGGTCCCGGGTGATCCGGCGCAACTCCCAGGCCCGGTCGACCTGGATCCGTCGACCGCGCGGCGCGCGGGCGCCGACCATGTCCTCGTAGTAGACCGTCGCGCCCGTGCTGGGCCGGCAGTGAGCGACCGCCACCCAGCCGTCGGCGTCACGGTCCCGAACCCACAGAACGAGATCGGAGAACGACAGATCGGAGATCATATGCCAGTCACCCACGAGCAGATGCAGCCATTCGATGTCCTCGGGCGACAGAGCGGCGTTGTCCCGCAGCAGGTCGTTCAGGGTGGGCACACCCCCAGCCTAGGCAACCGGCGGTCAGGTGCTGCTGCGCACCACCCCGCGCAGGGTACGGAGCGCCACCGACAGCGAAGCCAGGTCACCCTTCTCCAGGCGGCGCACCTCGTCGAGCGTCTGGGTGGCCCGGACGACGGCGGCAGCGTTCGCCCGCTCCCAGGCCGCGATCCGCTCCAGCGCCGACCCGGTACGGGTCGACGTGAGCACGGCGATCGTCAGCGACTCCAACGCGGCGTACAGGTCGTACCGCAGCGCGGCGCGGGCGAGGGCCTGCCATCGGTCCGGCCGGCTCAGCCCACTGATCCTCACCAGCATGGCGTCGACGGCGTACCGCTCGGACAGGATGAAGTACACCGTCGCGACCTCCTTGGGCGGCAGCCCGGTGGCCGACGAGATCTCGGTGATGTCCAGGACCTGGTAGAGGTTGAGCAGACTCGCCCCCATCGTGGCCAGATCCTCCGGGACGCCTTTCTTGACGAAGCGGTCCGCCTCCTCACGCATCGCCTTGTGCTCCGCGCCCACGAGCAGGTCGTGGATCCCGGGACCGAGTTCGTCGACGACAGGCGAGAACCTGGCGATCTCGGCCCCGATGTCCAGGCGCCCGGGGCGGGTCTGCAGGAACCAGCGCACCGAACGGTCCAACAGCCGGCGGAACGCCAGGTACAGCGCGGTCTGCGCCTCGGTGCTGACCCGCGCGTCCAGGGACTCCACGGTCGCGGCGAAGTCACGCAGCCGGAACACCTCCCGGCACACGGTGTAGGCCCGGGCGATGGCGTCGGGGGCGGCTCCGGTCTCCTCCTGGGCCCGGTAGGCGAACGTGATGCCTCCCCGGTTCACCATCTCGTTCACCAGGCAGGTGACGATGATCTCCCGCTGGAGCGGGTGGAGGGTGAGCCGGTCCGCATACCCCGCGACCAGCTTCTTCGGGAAGTAGGCGTGCAGGGTACCGCCGAACCACGAGTCGTCCGGCAGGTCGGAGGCGAGCAGGTCGGCCTTGAGGGTGTTCTTGGCGTAGGCGACCAGGACCGAGAACTCCGGCGAGGTGAGCCCCAACCCCCCCTCGGCCCGCTCGACCAGACCCGCGTCGTCCGGCAGGAACTCCAACGCGCGGTCCAGTTGACCCCGCGCCTCGAGCGACCTGATGAACCGCTGGTGCACAGGCAGCATCCCCAGTGACTGTTTGCGCGCGTTGCCCAGGAGCACGTTCTGCTCGTAGTTGTCCCGCAACACCAGCGAGCCGACCTCGTCGGTGAACTCGGCCAGCAACTGGTTGCGCTGCTTGACCGTCAGGTCGCCGGTGGCGACGATCCGGTCGAGCAGAATCTTGATGTTCACCTCGTGGTCGGAGGTGTCGACCCCCGCCGAGTTGTCGATGGCGTCCGTGTTGACCCGGACGCCACCCAGCGCCGCCTCGACCCGGCCGAGCTGCGTGAGACCGAGGTTGCCGCCCTCGCCGATGACCCGGACCCGCAGCCGTCGGGCGTCCACCCGGATCTGGTCGTTCGCCTTGTCGCCGACGTCGGCGTTCGCCTCTCGGGAGGACTTCACATAGGTCCCGATACCGCCGTTCCACAGCAGGTCGACCGGCGCCTGCAGGATGGCCGAGATGAGCTCGGGCGGCGTCAGCGCCGTCACCGACGCCGGCAGCCCGAGACGGTCGGCGACCTGCGGGCTGATCGGCACCGATTTCGCGGTCCGAGGGTGGACGCCGCCGCCGGGCGAGATGACCGAAGGGTCGTAGTCGGCCCAGGAGGAGCGCGGCAGGGCGAACAGCCGGGACCGCTCCGCGAAGGATGCCGCCGGATCCGGGTCGGGGTCGAGGAACACGTGCCGGTGGTCGAAGGCCGCAACCAGCCGGATGTGCTCCGACAACAGCATCCCGTTGCCGAACACGTCGCCGCTCATGTCGCCGATCCCGACGACGGTGAAGTCCTGGTTCTGTACGTCCTTGCCGAGCTCACGGAAGTGCCGCTTCACGCTCTCCCAGGCACCCCGGGCGGTGATCCCCATCACTTTGTGGTCGTATCCCACCGAGCCGCCGGAGGCGAAGGCGTCGCCCAGCCAGAACCCGTACTCGAGCGCCACTGCGTTGGCGGTGTCGGAGAAACTCGCCGTCCCCTTGTCCGCGGCCACCACGAGGTAGGTGTCGTCGCCGTCGTGCCGGACCACCCGCGGTGGCGGGACGACGACCTGGCCGCCGGCCACGGAGCCGTCGCTCACCAGGTTGTCGGTGAGGTCCAGCATCCCGCGCACGAAGATCCGGTAGGCGCCGGTCCCCTCGGCCAGCCAGGCGTCGCGGTCGAGCGCCGGGTCGGGCAGTTGCTTGGCGACGAACCCACCCTTCGCTCCCGTCGGCACGATCACCGCGTTCTTCACGGTCTGCGCCTTCACCAGGCCCAGGATCTCGGTGCGGAAGTCCTCGCGGCGATCGCTCCAGCGCAGCCCGCCGCGCGCCACCTTCCCGAACCGCAGGTGCACGCCCTCGGCGCGGGGGGAGTAGACGAAGATCTCGCACGCCGGTCGCGGTGCCGGCAGGTCCGGCACCAGGGCCGGGTCGAGCTTGAACGAGACGTAGGGTTTGGGCCCGCCGTCCGGTTCGGTCTGGAACGCGTTGGTCCGCACCGTGCCGAGGATCAGACCGAGGAAGGCGCGCAGGATCCGGTCCTGGTCCAGGCTGGCAACGCGGTCCAGGTCGGCACGGATATCGGCGACGATCCGGCTCGTCTGCTCGTGCCGGTCGTCGGGGCGCCCCGGGTCGACCGGGAAGTCCGGGTCGAACCGGGCCTCGAACAGCCGCACCAGGCGGCGGGTCGGGCCGAGGTTGTTGCGCAGGCACTGCTCGATGTAGTCCTGGCTGAACGTCGTCCCGATCTGGCGCAGGTACTTCGCGTACGCGCGCAGGACGAGGACCTGCCGCCAACGCAGGCCGGCCAGAAGCACCAAGCGGTCGAAGCCGTCGCTCTCGCTCGCCCCCCGCCAGGCGGCCGCGAACGCCTGGCAGAACTGCTCCCGAGCCAGGTCGGGTCGGTCGGCGGCGGCCGTGTACTGCAGCCCGAAGTCGTAGATGTGGACTCGTGCGCCGTCGCTGCGCCGCAACTCGTGCGGCCATTCGTCGACCACCTCGACGCCGAGGTTCGAGAGGAACGGCAGTACCTGCGTCAACGTGACCGGGGCACGCCGGTAGAGCTTGAAGCGGCGCATCCGCCCGGCGGCGCCCAACGGCTCGTAGAGCGTCATCCCGATCGCGTCCGGGTCGCTCGGCTCGAGCTCCTCGATCCGGCGCAGGTCGGCCACCGCGACCCGGGCCGGGTAGTCCTCCTTGTACGCCTCCGGGAACCCCTGCCCCCAGAGCCGGAGCAGCCGGGCGGCCTCTTCCTCGCCCAGCTCGGCGCGCAGCGCGTCGGCGAGGTCCTCGTCCCAGGAGCGGGTGGCCTCGACGAGGCGTGCCTCGAGCTCCTCCTGGTCGACCGGCTCGATCACCTGGGTCGGCGCCACCCGGACGACGAGGTGCAGCCGGGCCAGCATCGACTCGCTCACCCGGGCGGTGTAGTCGACGGACGAGGCGTGGAACACGTCCCGGAGGATTTCCGCCATCCGCAGCCGGACCGTCGTGGTGTAGCGGTCGCGGGGCAGGTACACCAGGCAGGAGACGTACCGCCCAAAGGCGTCCGTGCGCATGAACAACCGGGTCCGCCGGCGCTCCTGCAGGTGCAGGACCGCGATCGCGACGTCGTACAGCTCATCGACGGGGATCTCGAAGAGCTCGTCGCGCGGGTACGTCTCCAGCAACTGCATGAGGTCCTTGCCGGAGTGGCTCTCCAGCGCGAAGCCGGCCCGCTGCAGCACCGCATCGACCTTGCGCGACACCACCGGGATCCGGCGGACGCTGTCGGTGTACGCGCTGGAGGCGAACAGGCCGAGGAAGCGCCGCTCTCCGATGACCTCACCGGTCTCGTCCAACAGCTTCACCCCGACGTAGTCCAGGTAGCCGGAGCGGTGCACGGTCGCCCGCGAGTTGGACTTGGTGAGCACGAGGAGTTCGGGCTCGCGGGCCTTGGCCCGGGCGGCCTCCGACAGCCGCTCGAAGGCGCTGGAGACGGTGGTCTGGTCGTACCGCAGGATCCCCAGGCCGGAGCCGTGCTGGGCGACCAGCCGGGTCTGCCCGTCCGCCTCGACCAGCCGGTACTCGCGGTAGCCGATGAACGTGAAGTGCCCGTCGGCGAGCCAGTGCAGCAGCCCCTGGGCCTCCAGAGCCTGCTCCTCGCCGATGCCCGGGGGCACCGACTCCTCCAGCTCCTCGGCGATCATCCGGGCCCGCGCCCTCATCCGCGGCCAGTCCTCGACGGCGACCCGGACGTCCTCCAGCACCCGCCGGATCCCCGCGGCGATCGCGTCCAGGTCGGGCTGGTCGGACTCGCGGTCGATCTCGACGTGGATCCAGGACTCGACGGCGACGTCGCGCGGCAGGTGCCGGACGACCTGGTCGGTGCAATCGTCGTCCACGATGTCGCGCAGCGCGCCGGTGACGTCGCGGCGGACCAGGATCTGGGGGTGGACGACCAGGTGGATCGCCCGGTCCTGGCGGCCCAGCTCCGCGGTGACCGAGTCGACCAGGAAGGGCATGTCGTCGGTGACGACCTCGACGACGGTGTGCCCGGTGGCCCACCCGTTCGTCTCGACGGTCGGGGTGAACACCCGTACGTTGGCGGTGCCCTGCGGCCGGTGCTCGGCCATCTGCCGGTGGGAGCTCACCATCCCGGCCAGGTCCAGCGGCTCCCGCTCGGCGAGGTCCTCCACCGCCACGTGCCGGAGGTACCGAGCGATGAGCGGGGCGAGCCCGCCGTCGGGACTGCTCTGCCGGTCGGCCGCCTCCACCGCCTTCGCCACGATCTGCGCCCGGTCGGACTCCTGCGCATGACGCATGTCGGCCTGCTCCACCCTCGTCACCACCGCACCCCGTTGTGCGGGTCACCCCGTCGACCATACCCCGGGCGGAGCGGGAGACCTCCGGCGCCAACCGGACGGTCCACGACCCTGCCTCGCCGAGACCCACCGATCATGGACCACTCACGCGCAACGCCGCAGGACGCCACGCCGACGCGCCGGAGCGGCACGCCAATCCAGTACGCGACGTGACCATGCACATGCTCACAATGACGCCGCCAGCGCGAGTGGCACGCAGTGACGTGACCGACGTCACGCTGCGAGACGGAGTGACGGACGCCCGGCGCTCCGTGCCGCGCTCCGACTGTCCGGCCCACCGGATCCCCGTATGCTGCGCAGGCATCCGCATCGGACGGCGAGGTGTCGCGCGAGGGAGGAGAAGAGAGTGCGCCTGAGCGCAGAGATCCGGTACGAGGCCGGGCCGAAGCGGGTCTTCGGGATGATCGTCGATCCGGCCTTCCAGGCGGCGAAATGCGCCGCGACGGGATCACTCGAGCACGAGGTCGACGTCACCGAGCACGCCGACGGGGGCGCCACCGTCTTCACCCGCCGCACCCTGCCGACCGACCAGGTCCCCGATGCGGTGCGCGTCCTGGTCGGCCGCACCGTGCACCTGGCCGAGACGCAGTGCTGGGAACCGGAGCGCGCCGACGGGTCCCGCTCCGGCACGATCCGGGTGGAGATCGAAGGCACACCGCTGCGCTTCACCGCCTCGACCGCACTGGTCCCCGTCGGGGAGGGCACCCGGCAACCCATCGACGGGGAGCTCAGGGCGAACGTGCCGCTGATCGGCGGCCGGATCGAGAAGGCCGCGGAGCCGGCCGTCCGGGGGGCCATCCGGGTGGAGGAACGCACCGGTACCAGCTGGCTCGCCGAACGCTGACACCTCACCGAGGGGGCTCGGCCGTCAGCTCATGTGCCTTGGCTCATGTGCGGGTAACGGTGCGCGGTGGGAGGCACGAACGTCTCCTTGATCGACCGGGTCGACGTCCAGCGCAGCAGGTTCTGCGCGGCGCCCGCCTTGTCGTTCGTTCCGGACGCGCGGGACCCGCCGAACGGCTGCTGCCCCACGACCGCGCCGGTGGGCTTGTCGTTGACGTAGAAGTTCCCCGCCGCGAACCGCAGGGCGTGGGTGGCCTCGGCGATCGCGGCACGGTCCTGCGCGATCACGGAGCCGGTCAGGGCGTATCCGGACGCGGTGTCCAGCTGCCGCATCACCTCCGGGTAGTGCGCATCCGGGAAGCTGTGGACGGCGAGGACCGGGCCGAAGAACTCGGTCCTGAACACCTCGTCGGACGGGTCCTCCCCCAGCACGATCGTCGGCCGGACGAACCAGCCCTCGGCGTCGTCGTACCGGCCCCCTGCGACGATCGTGGTGGACGGCGTGGCGCGGGCCCGCTCGATCGCCGCCACCTGCCGGTGGAACGCCCGCTCGTCGATGACCGCGCCCAGGAAGTTCGACAGGTCCGTCACCGGACCCATGGGCAGGGCCTCGGTCTGCGCCACCAAGTCGTCGCGCAACCTGGCCCACACCGATTCCGGCACGTAGGCCCGGGACGCCGCGGAGCACTTCTGGCCCTGGTACTCGAACGCGCCACGGATCAGGGCCGTCCGCAGCACGTCGATGTCCGCGGACGGGTGGGCGAGGACGAAGTCCTTGCCGCCGGTCTCGCCGACCAGCCGGGGGTAGCCGCGGTAGGTGTCGAGGTGGGCGGCCACGGCACGCCACAGCGTGCGGAAGGTGGCCGTCGACCCGGTGAAGTGGATGCCCGCCAGGTCGGGCTGGCTGAGCAGGACGTCGGACACCGCGATCCCGTCCCCGGTCATCATGTTGATCACACCGGGGGGCAGCCCGGCCGCCTCGAGCAGGCGCAGGGTGAGGTGGGCGGCGAACTGCTGGGTGGGGGCCGGCTTCCAGATCACGACGTTGCCCATCAGCACCGGCGCGGTCGGGAGATTGCCCGCGATCGCGGTGAAGTTGAACGGCGTGATCGCGTAGACGAAGCCTTCGAGCGGCCGGTGGTCGGTCCGGTTCCACACCCCGCGAGCGTTCGCGGGCGGCTGCTCGGCGAGCACCTCCCGGGCGAAATGCACGTTGAACCGCCAGAAGTCGATCAGCTCGCAGGCCGAGTCGATCTCCGCCTGGAACGCCGTCTTCGACTGGCC
>DATDMG010000532.1:0-10852 GCA_036518955.1 Kineosporiaceae bacterium
GGCTCAAGCAGCTGTCCCAGAACAGCGCAATACTCGTGGCGCCCGACGGGCTCGGCAGGGGATGGGCGAACGCCGGCGACCAAGACGTGACCTTCGTCGACGACATGATCAGGCAGATCGAGGGAAGCCTCTGCGTCGACAAGGCGAAGCTCTTCTCCGTGGGCTTCAGCTACGGCGGAGCCATGAGCTACGCGCTCGCGTGTGCCCGCCCGACGGTCTTCCGTGCCGTCGCCGTCTATTCCGGCGGCCAGGTCAGCGGGTGCAACGGCGGCAACCAGCCCGTTGCCTACCTGGGGATTCACGGCATCCATGACGGAATAGCCCGTCCGGGTGGCGGGCACGACCTGCGCGACAGGTTCGTCCGGAACAACGGTTGCACCCCGCAGAATGCACCCGAGCCGCAGCCGGGCAGCCTGTCGCACATCGTCACGTCGTACCAGGGCTGCCGGCCGGGGTACCCGGTCGAATGGGCGGCATTCGACGGAGGCCACACCCCCGGACCGATCGACGGTGGCGGTGATGGCTCCAGGACCTGGACCAAGGAAGTGGTGTGGAAGTTCTTCTCCCAGTTCTAGACAATCCGCCCCCCGGCTCGGTCCGCTCGCTCCGCCGGCTACGCGCCGACCAGCGGGAGCAGAATCTTGCACCCCGGGGAAGCTCCGGGGACGGCGGCCGGGTTGGCGATCCCGAGTCCCTTCAGCACAAAGCCGTAGGCGAAGCTGTCGTACGGTGTGGTCAGGTGCTCGCTGGCGTCGATCGGGCAGGTGTCCTGGAGCAGGATGTTCACGACGCGGCTCTTCGCCGCGGGGTTGGCGGCGAGGAAGGCATGCCGGAAGGGTGTGATCACCTCGTCGCCGACCGTCTCGATGTTGGTGTAGTTGACCTTGTCACCCGCACAGACGTCCGCGTTGGGGCGCCCGCCCGGGCAGGTGTTCATCTTCAGGGTGACCCCGGACCCGATCTCCTGGTCGATGGCGGCCTGCGGCAGGACAAAGGTGTTCACCGCCCCGATGGTTCCGGTCAGTTGGCCGAGCTTGACCAGGCCGTCCAGGGTGGTGCCGTGGTTGGAGGGTGACAAGGCGATCAGGTGCCGGATCTTCGGGACGCCCTGCCCGAACGATCTGCCCGTCCAGGCCTGCGGCAGGAACTTGACGTAGTAGCGCGGCATCGAGCCGCCCTGGGAATGACCGAGGATGTCGACTTGGTTGCTCCCCGTGACAGCCCGGACCTTGTCGATGAAGATCCCCAGCTCGGCGGCGCTCGCCGGGATCGAGCGCGTCGCGGCGAAGGGAGCGCCAGGGGGGCCGCCGTAGTTGAAGGAGTAGACGCAGAAGCCGGCATTGAACAGCAGCGGTGCCCCCGCGACCCAGTTGTCGTGCTGGTTCTCCCAGGTACCGTGCACCAGGATGACGGGCAGCCGGCCGGGGTGGGCACAGCGAGCCAGGTGTCCCGCCGCGTCGACCGTGATCGCTCCAGGAGGCGGGACGTCGGGCTGGATGACGTTGGGGATGAAGCCCTTGGGCCACCTGTAGCTGACGGGGAGCGACGGGGGTCCGCTCTGGATGCCGGTGACGCGGGTGAAGAGGTCTCGGAGGAGGGTCGGGCTGGCCTGGGCAGGAGCCTGGACGGACACGACCGCCAAGACAGCCAGACCGGCGGCGGAGAAGCTGGCGATCCAGGCTGGGCGCCGACGCCGGGCGCGTTTCATCTGAGGCCTCCGATGGGTGCAGGTGGGCGCCCAGGCAGCCCATCGGGGCGGGATCGCTGCTCAGGGACTCTGGAAGGAGAGTCGCTGAGTTCGAGCTCCGCCGACAGAGTAGGTGACTACCAGACTTCGCCCCGGGCAGAGCCCGGGGCAGGCGAGTACCAGCCCGCTCGCGCGAGGTTGCTGGCGATCGACCCGCCGGACCAGCGCCGCCACGGCCCCGGTGGCGTACCCGAGTAGTCCCCTACTCTGCGGTCATCGGCCCAGGAAGGGGGTAGCACCGGCCGTGGCCCGCACCGGCGAACCCTGCATCTGCTCGATCAGCTGGTCGATGAGCGAGACGAGGACGAGCTTCACCGAGTCGCGCCGACGCGCGTCGCACCCGACGAGGCTGACGTGCGGCCCGACACCAAGGGCTTCCCGGATCTCTCCGTGGTCGAACCGGACCTGCGGGTCGAAGTCGTTCGCCGCGAGCAGGAACGGCATGTCGCGTCGCTCGAGGTAGTCCAGCACCGCGAAGCAGTCCTGGATCCGGCGGACGTCCAGGAGCACCACGGCGCCGACCGCGCCGTCCACCAGGTCGTCCCAGAGGAACGAGAACCGCTGCTGGCCGGGTGTGCCGAACAGGTACAGCAGCAAGTCACGGTCGATCCGGATCCGGCCGAAGTCGAGGGCGACGGTCGTCGAGCGCTTGCCAGGGGTGGCGGCCAGATCGTCGACTCCGTGCGCCGCCTCGGTCATCGGCGCCTCGGTGACGAGCGGCTCGATCTCGGAGATCGCGCCGACGAACGTGGTCTTGCCGACCCCGAACCCGCCGGTGACGACAATCTTCGCGGTTCTCGGCGCGCCCGCTCCTGGGCCTGCGGCGTCAGAGGGCAAGGACACGTTCACGGATCCTCTCCAGGAGGGCGATGGACATCTGGCCGGCCTCCTCACGGACCAGACAGCCATCAGCGATCAGGTCGCCGACCAGGACGCGGACGACGCCGAGCGGCATCTCCAGCAGGACGGCCACCTCGGCGAGGGACCGCGGCGTCCGGCAGGCCTGGACGATACGTTCGGCCTCGAAACGCAGGTGGCGTCCCAGCGCCTCCGGGCGCGCCCACAGCTGCGTCTCGACCCGGAGGCCCACGCTCGGCTCGCTGCGACCTCGGGTGACGACGAAGGGTCTGAGCAGGTCCTCGTCGAGGTCGTCCGGACCGGGGTCGTCGTCCGCCCAGGCGTGGAGGCGGCCAGGTGGTCCACCCTCCGGCGGTCGTCCGGAGGCCGTGGGGCCGGCGAACGCTCCGTGCGGGGGGAGCCCGGGCGAGGGATATCCGGAGTGATCGGTCACCGTCACACCTCGAGCGCCTGCCGCGACTCCGCGATCAGGGCCGGGGTGAGCAGGTCCCCCACCCGCTCGACCAGGACGGTGACCGCGTACCCGATCAGATCGAAGTCGCAGTCCGCCCCGGCCAGCACACCGATGCACGAGCCGTTCGAGATGGTGGACGCGAGGAGGAACCCCCGGTCCATCTCGATCATGATCAGCCGCAGGGTCTCGAACCCGAACAACCGGGCCGTGCTTCGACTCAGGCTGGTGAGTCCGCTGACGATGGCCGATAGCTGGTCCGCCTGCTCGCGGGCAAGACCGTCGGACTTGGCCACCAGCAGGCCGTCGGAGGAGACGACGATCGCGTCCCGGACACCGTCGGTTCCCCGGACGAACTCCGCCAGCAGCCAGTTGAACTGACCGATGGACGGGCGGACCGAGCTGGTCACTGCTTCTCCTCATCAGAACCAGGCCGGCCACCGGAACCGCCTCCCGGTACCGGTGACACGGACGAGAGGTTGTGCTGCACCCCGCGTCGCACCCCGGACCGGAACGCCCCGAGCCGGGAGCGCACCTGCTCGGGCGAGTGGTCCACCCGGCCCGCCGGCTCGGGTCGCCCCGTGACGGCCGGGGCATCGGGCTCCACGAACTGACCGCCGGACACGCGCCGCGGCAGGCCGTTACGGGTGCGCCCGCCCGCGTCGTCGGACGGCGCCCCGATCGAGGTGGCGGACCGGGACCGCGGCGGGTCCACGCCGGGAGCCGCGGGCAGCGAGGTCGGCGCGACGCGAACATCCGGCGCGACGCGAGCATGCTGTACCGAACGGGTCTGCGCGCCGCGGTGCCGCTCCGCCCACGCCCGGACGGGGAGCGAGCCGGCGTCCTCGACGTTCCCGGCGAGCGAGAGGGCCGCTCGATCCCGGGCGTCGGGAGCGGGCGCGGGCGGAGTGGACGGCGGCGGAGTGGACGGCGGCGGAGTGGACGGGGGCGGAGTGGACGGCGGCGGGCCCTCGGCCGGCGACAGACCGCCGTGCGGGAGTCCGGGGAGAGCGGACGGAGCCACGACCACCGCGCCGGCCGGCAGGATCACCCTGGCCGTGACCCCGGTCACCGGCGAGGTGATCAGGGTGACCTGGGCGCCCAGCCGGTGGCTCAGGCGGGCCACGACGTGATGTCCGAGGAAGCGGGTCGGGGCGGAGAGGAACCCGTCGACCGCCTGCAACCGGGCATTGGCGTCGGCAAGGTCCGCCGGCGCCATCCCTACCCCGTGGTCCACGATCGCCACCAGATACCCCCGCTCCACCCACCGGCCGTGGACCTCCAGATCCGCATCCGGCGGCGAGAAGGCCAGCCCGTTCTCGATCAGCTCGGCCAGCAGGTGCACGACGTCCGACACGACCGAGCTCTGGACGATCGCGTCGTCGACGCGCTGGACCGACACCCGCAGGTAGTTCTCCACCCCGGACGTCGCCGCCCGGACCGCATCGGCGATCGGTAGCGACGCCGAGCGGGTGCGGGAGCGGCGCTCGCCGGCGACCACGAGCAGGCTCTCGGCATTGCGCCGCATCCGGGCCGCGAGGTGGTCGAGCTGGAACAGGCTGGCCAGCGCCGCGGGCTCGCTCTCCTGCCGCTCGAGTTGGCTGATCAGGCCGAGCTGCCGCCGGACCAGGTTCTGGTTGCGACGTCCCAGACTGGCCAGCGCCTCGACGGTGCTCCGCCGGATCACGGCCTGCTCGACCGCCAGTCGGTGGGCGGCGCTCTGCATCCGGTCGAGCGAGGCGACCACACCCTTCACCTCATCGCTCGAGCCGCGTGGCAGCCGCACCGGCGGGAGCGGCTCGGCGGTCACCGCCTCCCCCTCGAGCAGCAGCCGCCGGACGGCCTCCGGCAGCCGCCGCTGGGCGACGTCGTCGGCCTCGCGGACGAGTTCGCCGAGCGGGCGGCTGATCGACCGAGCCGCCACCAGGACGACGACGATCGCTCCGCAGATCAGGGCGGCAGCCGCGAGGATCAGGATACCCAGACCTCTCAACGCGCCGCTGCGCAGCTCGTCCGCGCGGGCGGTGAGGTCGCGCCCGACGGCGATCTGGGCGTCGCGAAGCCCGTCGATCTGCTGGGTCATCACCCGCCACCACCGGATCGGGGACACGGTGAGGGCACGGCCATCCGCGGCCAGGGCGGCCTGCCGCTCGTCGCCGGCGGACTGCTGCGCGCCCGAGGAGGTGGTCACCACGTCGACGATCTTCCGCTGCTCCGGGGTCGCGACGGAGGCGAACGTCTGCAACCAGTCCTGGCGGCCCGCCCGCAGCAGGGAGAAGTGGGCGTACTCGTCGAGGCTCGCGAACCGGCGGTGCGAGAACACCCCGTTCATGAAGCCGCGCTCCTGAGCCACGTACTCCTTGGCCATGGACAGCGCGATGAGCGAGCGCCCCGCCGCGTCGAGCCGCGCATCGGGCGCCGTGCCCAGCCCCAGGTCGGAGCCGGACAGCGTGGCGATCAACCGGGTGTAGAAGGTGAACGCCTCACCGGCCGGGATCTGACGCGCGTCCACCCGAGCCCGGACATCGGCGAGGCCGTCGAGCCCACCCATCGCCCGCCGCACGTCCCCGGACACCTCGTCCGGTGCCGCCCTCACCGCCCGGTCCAGCTCGCGCCGGGCGGTGCCGGCCGCGGCCCGTTGGGCGTCGACCTGTGGTTGGGCGCCGACCTCACCGTTGAGCAGGCCGTTGGTGAGTCCTCGCTCCTGCTGCAGCTGATGGACCAGTCCCTCGACGGCCAGCCGCAGCCGGGTGGCCGCAGCCGTCCGCTCCGCCGTCCGGTACTGCTGCACCTCCTGGGCCACACCGGCCGCGAGCAGCACCAGCATCCCGAGCAACGGCAGGGTCAGGATGAACGCCAGGCGGGCACCGATCGTCCGCGGGAGCCGTCCCGACCGCTGGGGGCGGGACGGCGGCGACACCACCGGCGCGTCCGCCTCAGGCCTTCGGCGCGTTCCAAGATGAATCATCGTCCGTCCATGATCGGGCGCCCGGCGCCACGACCGGGACATTGCGAGGAAGACACCGACAGGGACCTACGCCACCTACGCCCAGCACCACGGCGAAGCCCGACGGTCGCGTCACCGCGATGCGGCACTGCAGGGACCGTGCTCCCACCGTCACCGACGGTGACTCTATGGCTAGATCATTCTCGGGCCAGTTACGGACACGTGACGAAAAATCGACAGATTCCTCACATCACCTCTTGCCGGGGTGAGTCCGCCAAGACCGTCCCCGGACCCGGACCGAGCGCCTCCGGTCAGGGTGAGCGCGACGCCGGGCTCGACGGAGGCGGGCAAACCCGGCGCACCATGCCATGGCGGCCCACATGGCAGCATGTGCCGGTGCATGTGTTGCTCGTAGAGGACGATGACTCCGTCGCCGAATCCCTCCAGCGGGGGTTGCCGCGGTACGGGTTCGAGGTGGAGTGGGTCCGCACCGTGAGAGAGGCCCTGCAGGCACCGGCACGTGATCTGGTGCTGCTCGACCTCGGGCTGCCGGACGGCGACGGCTTGGACCTGTGCCGGCAGCTGCGAGCACGGGGTGCGGTGCCGATCATCGTGATCAGTGCCCGGTCGGACGAGGTCGATCGCGTGGTCGGGCTCGAACTGGGTGCGGACGACTACGTGTCCAAGCCGTTCGGGATCCGCGAGGTGGTCGCCAGGATACGCGCCGTGCTGCGTCGCACGGCTCCCCCAGATGCTGGAACATCCGCCCCGGAGTCGGTCGCCCGGTCGCAACGACTGGTGATCGACCGCCGGGCCCGCCGGGTCCACCTGGACGGACACGAGATCGCGCTCGCGCCCAAGGAGTACGACCTGCTCGCCCTGCTGAGCGACGAGCCGGGGGCGGTGTTCACCCGGGAGCAGATCATGGAGGCGGTGTGGGACGCCAACTGGTTCGGATCCACCAAGACCCTGGACGTGCACGTCGGCGCGCTCCGGCGCAAGCTCGGTGACGCGGTCTCCGTGGAGACCGTCCGCGGCATCGGCTTCCGGCTGGTCCATCAGTGATCGTCCGGCAACTCGTCACCACCTACGTGCTGCTCGTGGCCTTGGCCATCGGCTTGTTCACGGTGCCGGTGGCCATCACCCTCACCGGGGAACTGCGCGCCGACGCGGAGGCTGCCGTACGTCGGGAAGCCGGCACCGCCGCACTGCTCCTGCGGCAGAGCACCCGCCCGTCGCGACTGGCCCTGGCCAGCCTTGCCGAAAGCTACTCCCGGGAAACTCCAGGCCGGCTGGACGTCGAGCTGGCCGAAGGCAAGGCGGCGACGCCACTACCGCTGCCACCCGCCCCCGGCGATCCAGCGTTCACCGCCGCCCTGGCCGGACGGGAGTGGGCGGCCTGGGGGCCGTCCGCGGTTCTGGGCTCCACCGGCTTCGTGCTCGGCCTCCCGGTGCGCAACCAGACCGGCGGGGTCATGGGCGTGGTGAGGATCAGCTATCCCTCCGAGCCGGTGGACCGCCGGATCCGACAGATCTGGCTCTTCCGGGCGACGCTCGCCGGCCTGGTCCTCGCGATGGCGGCGTTGCTCGGCATCCTGCTCGCCCGGCGCCTCACCTGGCCCCTGCGACAGCTCACCACGATGGCGGTCGGTCTGCGCGACGGCGACCTGACCGCCCAGGCGCCGGAGTCCGGCCCGCTCGAGGTCCGCGACCTGGCGCGCACCTTGAACACCGCGGCCGGCACCATCAACGTGCTGATGCGCTCCCAGCGAACGTTCGTCGCCGACGCCTCGCACCAGTTGCTGACTCCCTTGACGGCATTGCGCCTCGCCCTGGACAACGTCGCCGACGGCAGCACGAACAGCGCGGTGCGCGAGGACGTCGAGCGGGCCACCGCCGAGGTGGTCCGGATGACCAGGATCGTCAACGGCCTGCTGGTCCTGGCCAAGGCCGAAGCGGGGCTCTCCACCCGGACGGGGGTGCGCGTCGAGCAGGTGGTGCGTGACCGCTTCGAGGTGTGGCGCCCGGTGGGCGACGACCGGGGAATCACGCTGCAGCTGGAGACGACGGTCGCCGACGTCGTCGCGATCACCACGCCCGGGCACCTGGAGCAGGTTCTCGACAACGTGCTGTCCAACGCCCTCGACTTCTCCCCGGACGGAGGCACCGTCACCGTCTCGCTGCGCCGCGACGCCGATACCATCGGCATCGACGTGACGGACCAGGGGCCAGGGATGACGCCGGAGGATCGCCAGCGGGCCTTCGACCGGTTCTGGCGCGGACCGGGGAGTCGTGACCGTGCCGGGACAGGGCTGGGGTTGGCGATCGTGCAGCGGCTGGTCACGGACGACGACGGTACGGTCTCCTTGGAGGAGGGCGCGTCGGGCGGACTCCGCGTGCGGGTGATGTTGCGAGCCGGCTGAGCGGATCGGGCACTCGGGCCCGCCCTTGACGAACTCGCCGAACTCTTACCCGGTCCTGGTCAGACCTTGTCGATGTCCTCTCCTTCCGCTTCCCCATGAATCCCCATGATTGATCTCGTCACCACGGAACGAGAACTCAAAGGACGACGACATGCGACGCTCCACCCTCACGATTGCCGGCGCGATGCTCGGCGCAGCCGTGCTCGCCGGGCCCTTGGTCTACGAGGCCAACGCGACACCGGTCGTCCACCGCGCCGCGCCGAGAACTACCCAGACCGCCGCCCGGATGCCGAGCGAAGCCGAGATCGCCCGGCTCTTCAGCCTCTGGAACGCCGCACTGGCGACCGGCAACCCGCAGAAGGTGGCGGACCGGTACGCGCCGGACGCCGTCCTGCTGCCCACGGTGTCGAACCAGGTGCGTACCGACCGGGCGGGTATCGTCGACTACTTCACCCACTTTCTCACGAACAAGCCGAAGGGGAAAATCAAGAAGTCGATCGTGAAGATCCTTAGCCCCACCGCCGCCATCGACAGCGGCCTCTACGTCTTCACCCTCACGACCAACGGAAAGCAGCGGATGGTGCAGGCGCGCTACACCTTCGTGTACGAAAAGCACGGCAAGACCTGGCTCATCGTCAACCACCACTCCTCGGTCCTGCCGGAACCCGTCGCCGCGGCCTCCCGACCCTCCATCGGCTGACCCTCCATCGGCTGACCCTCCATCGGCCTGCCTCTCAGCGGGGGGCCGAGGGGCGCCCGTTGCGCGTCCGCCCGCCCGTCAGGTGGCCCTGGTCGAGGGTACTCGGAGGCGATGGCCCTGGACGTGAGGGCACCGGCCGATCTTCCTCGCGGAAGCCGCCACGAGGCGGTGGTCTCAGCGGCCCAGGATGAGCCTGATCAGTTCCAGGGCCCGGGCCTGCCGGCCGGGATCGTCCGAGACCACGTACACCGCAGCCAGCACGGCCATGATCGTGGTCGACGACATCACCAGGGCTATCAGGTCGCTCATCGGTGGCTCCGATCTCTCGTCCGGACGAAACGCGGCACCACGTCGGCGTCCCGCGTGCTGCGCCCCGGCACCTGAGCACCGGGCGTCGCGATCAACCTTCGCTCGCCCGGCCTCGCACGTCAGGACGGGCTGACGCATCAGGCATCCCCGCGTACAGCTCTTGCCGGCCGGCGCCAGGCACGCCACGCGACGGGCCACAGCCCGCTCCCCCGTTGCCGCACACATCAGTGGCGGCTTTACACCGCTTGCCACGATCGGCACTCTAGGTGCCATCATGACCACGCCCAGAGACGACACGGTCGGCGACGGACCCGCCGCTGACCCTGCCCCCGCTGACCGGCTGGCGCGACTGCGGGAGCAGATCCGGACGGCCCACCTGCGCGCAGGCCGGCCCAGCTACCGCGAGATCAGCCGCAGCACGGGCCACGCGGTCAGCCACACCACCGTCAGCAAGATCATTCGATGTGACTGCCCGCCTGCCTGGGCCTCCCTGGAGCCTGTCCTGAACGCGCTGGGCGCTGACGTGGACACGATCCGGGAACTCTGGGTGGCCCTCCACCAGCCAGAAGCCGCCCCCGCCGGCCTCCAGGCCGACGCCACCGCCCCCAGCGCACCGACCGGGCCGGCCGCCACGGACGGCCCCCCGGACCAGCCTGACCCATCGGCCGCCGCCCAGCGTGCCCGCCGATCCTCCCGCCGGTCGCAGACCACCGTGTTCACCATGGGCTCCGACCTCTACATGACCGCCTTCTACAAGTTCCTGGCCGGCAAGATCGCCGAAGCTCGGCACTCCGTCTACATCACCGGTGACGGCGTCACGGAGACCGGCGGCGAGCCGCTGCACCCCGACCTCGCCGCCGCCCCGTGGACCGCGCTCAGAAACGGAGCACACGTCGTCCGCGTCCAGACCACCCCGATCATCGGCGACTTCTGGTTCAGCCAGCTCCACGCCATGGTCACCGAGTTCCCCCAGACCTTCGAGCTGCGGGCCCTGGCAACTCCGGTCAACGTCACCCGGGTCCACCTCTGCGCGATCGACGTGGACGATCCGGACCGCAACGTGGCCGAGATGATGCTCCAGACACCCCGCTACCTCGGCACCCGCCGCCTCAACCTCGCCACCACCGCCATGTTCGTCGAGGGCCACCAGCTGCTCGCCCAGTCCTTCCGCGACCAGATCCTCGACCTCGGCACCACCGCGCCGGCCGAACACCTGACCAGCGGACCGGCCGTCGAACGCTTCTTCCGTGGCGAGCACTACTTCGCGTACGGCTCCAACATGGATCAAGCCCAGATGACCCAGCGCTGCCCCAGCGCCCGGCTCCTCGGCCCGGCAACCCTGCCCGACCACCGGTTGGTCTTCAACCGCAGCGGCACCTACCGCCCCGGCCGCGTCGCCAACCTCCAGGCCTCCCCC
>DATDMG010000533.1:0-13522 GCA_036518955.1 Kineosporiaceae bacterium
TGACGCCCTGGATCCGCGCGTCCAGGGCAGGGACGCCGCGGACCCCCTCCATCAGCCCGATCGTGTCACCAGGCTTGAGCACCGACTTCAGGTACTCGCCGGCCGCCTTGCCTCCCTTGACGTTGTCGGTGGCGGCGACGGCGGTCTTCTTCGTGAAGGCGTCGAGGTTGTTGTCGACCAGCACCACCTTGAGGCCCTTGTCCGCCGCGGCGTTCATCGCGGGGATCACCTCGGTCCCCATCGGAGTGATGACGATCGCCTGGAAGCCCTTCGCCACGGCATCCTGGATCTGGGCGGTCTGGCACGGTACGTCCGACGGGGACTTGCAGGAGAAGTAGGTGATGTCCACCCCGCCGTTCTTCGTCGCGTAGGCCTTGGCCGCGTCCTCCATCGCGGTGAAGAAGGCGACCGGGAACTTCGTGATGAAGGCGACCTTCACCGCGCCCGAGGTCGTGGCCGAACCGGACGACGACGCGGCCGCGGACGACGCGGCGCCCGACGGCGAGGACGACGAACCTACGCTGCTGCTTCCCCCGCAGCCGGTGATCCCCAGGGTCAGGGCACCGGCACCCACCACGAGCGCATGGCGAACTCTCACGGCTGACTCCCTTGTCGGCTTCTACGGTCTGGGTGTGCTGGTCCGGGTGTGCTGGTCAGGTTTCTGTCAGGGCTGTGCTCAGACCGACCCGGCGCCGGCGGCGCCGACGATCCAGGCCACGAGCTGTTCATGGTTCTGGGCGGTGGGCACGGTCTCGCCGACGGCCCGCCCCCGGCGCAGCACCAGGGCCCGGTCCGCTACCGCCATCACGTGGTCCATGCTGTGCGAGACCAGGATCACGGCCACGCCGTCCTGCTTCAGCCGGCGGATGAGGTCGAGCACGCGCGCGGACTCGCGCAGCCCGAGCGCCGCGGTCGGCTCGTCGAGGATCACCATCCGGGACGAGAAGGCGACCGCCCGGGCCACCGCCACGGCCTGGCGCTGGCCGCCGGACATCAGCGCGACCGGGGCCGCCAGGTCGGGGAGGCTCACCTGCAGGCGGTCGAGCAGGTCCCGGGTGCGCTCGGCCATCCGGCGGTGTCGCATCACCCGCAGCCCTCGAGGCAGCCACGCCGGCCCGGCCAGCTCCCGACCCGCGAAGAAGTTGGCCGCCGGGTCGAGGTTGTCGAACAGCGCGAGGTCCTGGTAGACGGTCTCGACGCCGTGGGCACGGACGGCCATCGCGGTGGCCGCGGTCATGTCGACGCCGTCCAGGACGATCGAGCCCGAGTCCAGCCGGTGCACCCCGCTGATCGCCTTGATCAGCGTCGACTTGCCGGCGCCGTTGTCACCGAGCAGCGCGAGCACCTCGCCGCGGCCGACGTCGAAGGTCACCCGTTCGAGCGCGACCACGGCCCCGAAGCGCTTGCTCGCCTCGTGGACCTGCAGCACGGGTGCCGACGTGCTCATCGCGTGCTCACCGCCTGGAGGCTGCGGAACCTGCTCTCCAGGTGCCCCCGGACGACGTCCAGCTCCACGGCTGCGACGATCACCGCACCGGTGGCCATGTACTGCCAGTTGGGATCGATGCCGAGCAGGTTCAGCCCGTTGCGCATCACGGCGATCACCAGCGCTCCGGTGAGGGCGTTGACGACGCTGCCCCGCCCGCCGAGGAAGCTCGCCCCGCCGATGATCACGGCGGCGATGGCGTCCAACTCGGCGAGCGCCCCCGAGGTCGGCGATCCGGCGTCCGCCCGGCCCATCGTGAGCAGTGCCGCGACGGAGGCCAGGAACCCGCACAGGACGTACACCGAGATCAGTACCGACGGTACCGGGATCCCGTTCCGGACCGCCGCTTCGGGGCTGCCGCCGACGGCGTAGATCCACCGCCCCCAGACCATGCCCCGGGTGACCAGGGTGAGCACCAGTGCGACGGCGATCACCGCGAGCGTCGCGGTCGGGAACCAGCCGACGTCGCCGCCGCCCGGGATGGCTGCGATCCGGCCGGCACCGATCTCGTCGACGACGGGTGGGGCCCCTTGGACGGTCTCGCTGTGCGACAGGTACAGCGCCAGGCCGCTGGCCGCGGTCAGCATCGCCAGGGTCGGGATGAACGGGTGCGGCAGCCGGCCCTTGACGTAGAGCAGCCCGTTCACCAGCCCGACGAGCAGGCCCGTCACCAGCGCGGCCAGCACGGCCAGCGCAGCCGACCGGTGGTCTCGCCACACCGTGGCGCCGATGACGGCACTCAGCGAGAGCGTGGAGCCCACCGACAGGTCGATCCCCCGGGTGACGACGACCAGCAGTTGCCCCAGGGCGAGGATGCAGATCACCGCGGACTGGTTGAGGACGTTGCCGATGTTCTCCAGGGAGAGGAAGACGTCGGACAGCAGGCCGAGAACCACCATGAGCAGGACGAGAATCGCTGCCGGGCCCACCCGCAGAGCGGCCAGGGCGACCAGGAGGGTGCGGTGCCCGGCGGGCCGGGACCGGACAGCCGCACCCAGTTCCTGCGTCGGCACCTGCCCAGCCGGCGGGGCCAGCGCCTCCCGCCCGTGTCCTGCCACGTGCGCTCCTCCCGACGTCGCTCCGGTCCACGCCGGTCGCTGCGGGAACCATAGGAGATCGTTCATTCAATAGTCAATAGAAAATTTCCTATAGGATCGAGGATCGACGACCTGCGGTTGGTCGGTTATGCTCCCGTCACCTACGACAGCGTGGAGACCGGTGGAAGAGAGCAACCTCGTCGAGGTGGTGCGAGCCAGTCAGGCCGGGCGCCGCCTGACCGAGCGTCAGCCGCTGGTGGACGACGTCCACGACGTGCTGCTCGACATGGTCATGAACCATTCCCTCGAGCCGGGGGCCCGTCTCAACATCGATGCCATGGCGCGCAGTCTCGGGGTGTCCCCGACGCCCGTCCGGGAGGCGCTGGCCCGGATGGAGGCGGAAGGGCTGGTGGTCAAGGAGCCGAGGCGGAGCTACCTGGTGGCGCCCCTGATCGGCCTCGACGAGCTGCGGTCACTGATCGACTTCCGGTTGCTGATCGAGCCGGCCGCGGCCGCCGAGGCGGCCCGCCGGGCGTCCCCCGCCGAGGCGTCCGCCCTGGGGGCCTTCGCGCGCAGCGGCGGCGCGGGCGACCACAGCGACACCGCCAACCGGCTCGACATGGTCTACGACGCCATGTTCCACGACACGGTCGCCCAGCTGGGCGGCAACCCGTGGCTGCGTGAGTCGTTGGCTCGGCTGCGCAGCCACCTGCACATGTACCGGCTCTACCACCACGCCCAGCAGGCCGCCGCGACGAAGCCGGAGCACGTGGCGATCGCCAGGGCGATCGCCAGCCGGGATCCGGACGCCGCGGCCGAGGCGATGCGCCTGCACCTGACCACGGCGATGCAGCGGATCGACGACGTCTTCGCCTCCGGGAAGCTGCCGCTGCAGATCCAGCACCAGGGGTAGGGCCGCCCCCGCCGCACCTGCCGAGGAGCACCGCGACACCGGTCACCCGAGCGGGCACACATGAGCCGACGCGTGCCGGGTACGGGCCGGTCGGCAGGTGCGCCGCACGGGAGCCGTCGGCAGCGAGGTGGAGAGATGTCCGGGCATCGGGTCGTGATCGTCGGGGTCGGTTTCGCCGGGTTCCATGCGGCCCGGGCGCTGGCGCGCACGGCAGGGCGCGCGGTGGACGTCACGGTCGTGAACCCCACCGACTACTTCCTCTACCTGCCGCTGCTGCCGGAGGTGGCCGGCGGCGTCCTCGACCCGCGCCGGGTGACCGTCCCGCTGAGCACCACCCTGTCCGGGGTGCGGCTGGTCCTCGGTCAGGTCGACGAGGTGGACCTGACCGGCGGCCGGGTTCGCTACACCGGCCCGGAGGGGGAGCGCGGGCAGCTGGGCTACGACCGCCTGGTGATGGCCGCGGGCAGTGTCAACAAGCTGCTGCCGATTCCCGGGGTGGCCGATCATGCCCACGGCTTCCGCGGGATCCCGGAGGCCTTGTACCTGCGCGATCACCTGGTCCGTCAGGTGGAGCTGGCGGATGCGGCCCAGGATCCGCAGGAGCGGGGTGCCCGGCTGACCTACGTGGTGGTCGGCGCGGGGTACACCGGCACCGAGGTGGCTGCCCAGGGGCAGCTACTCGTCCGGCAGGTGGCGCGCCGCCATCCCCGGCTGGCCGACCTCACTCCCCGATGGCTGCTCCTCGACACGGCCCACCAGGTGCTGCCCGGCATGGACGCGCGGATGTCGCGGGCCGCGGAACGGGTGCTCCGCCGCCGCGGGGTCGAGGTGCTCCTGGGCACGTCCATCGCCGAGGCGACGGCAACCGGGGTCCGGCTGTCCGACGGCCGGTCCCTGTCCACCCGGACCGTGATCTGGTGCGTCGGGGTGCGGCCAGACCCGCTGGCCGCCGGTACCGGGCTACCGATGACCAAGGGGCGCCTGCAGGTGGACGAGTACCTGGCGGTCCCGGGTCATCCCGAGATCCTGGCCTGCGGCGACGCGGCCGCCGTCCCGGACCCGGCGCGCCCCGGAGAGGTCACGCCGATGACGGCGCAGCACGCGGTGCGCCAGGGCAGCCTGGCCGGGCACAACCTCGCCGCCGCGTTCGGGATCGGCGAGCGGCGTCCCTACCGGCATCGCGACCTGGGCTTCGTCGTCGATCTCGGAGGGTGGCAGGCCGTGGCGAACCCGCTGCACGTACCGATGTCCGGCCCGCTGGCTCGCGGTGTCACCCGCGCCTACCACCTGAGCGCGCTCCCCGCCGGACGTGTCCGGACGGCCGCCGAGTGGCTCTTCGCGGCCGTCGGCTCGCGGCCCGTCGTCCAGCTCGGTCTGGTACCCGGACCGGCCGTCCCGCTGGACACGGACGCTCCGGAGCTCATCCACCCGCCGCGCTGAACGCAGCCGCCCGGACCGCGCCCGGGAGCATCCCCGGCCGGGTGCGGTCGCGAGCTGAACCGTGATTACTTTGTTAAGATCGCATCACTGTCCAGGTGCGGCGAAGTCCGGGATCGGACAAATCCAGGGACTTCTTTCACGTCAGGCGCCGTGGCTGGCCTCGCAGAGTCGGTGTGGGCTCCGATCTATCCGGACGAACACCGGACAGAATCTCCGACCGACACGTTCCTTGGAGGACGGCAATGGGCTGGAATCGAAGGCCGTGAATCCGGCGCACCCCTGCGGTGCCGCCCTGTCACGCAGTGGTCACTGGAGAGCCGGATGATCGGGAAACCGTGCGCCGTCGACTTCTACCTCTACCTCGCCGCCGCCCTCGTCATGGTCCGTCAGTTGATCCGACGAGCCCGGAAGCGCTACCGGTGGGACACCCGCCCCACCACCCGCCGACTCACATGATCTTACCTATTGCCGGTCCCTCTTAGCGCTTCCTTGTGCCGGGATTTGCCGACCCGCACCGAGGCTGTAGGCGACCGGGGCATCTGACCGCAGCCACGGGCGAGTGGGCGGCGGTCGACTCGTCAGGGCGATCCGCGGAGGTGAGGGTGCAGCGTGCTCGACGCGCCGGCGGCGGTCAGGTCGCGGTGCCCGTCCGCGACGTGGCGCTCGCGGTGGCCGGCACCGTGTTGACCGTGGGCCTGTGCTCCGCCATCGAGTTCACGTCGTCCACGCGGAGCGACGGATTGAGCTGGTTCGGCGCGAACCGTCGGACCGTCCTGCCGTTCGTCGTCGGGATGGCCGCCGTGGCGGGGTTGCAGTGGCACGCGGCGGCGCGGCTGCCCCGCACCGGGGCATTGCGCGGGACTCGGTCGCTCCTGCGGGCATCCGCCGTGCTCCTGATCGGGATCCTCGCCACGCCGTACGTCGTCGGCGTCTGGGTCGAGGCGGTGCACGAGGTACTGGCGGGCGGTCTGTTCCTGCTCCAACTGGTCTTCGCCGTCCGCTACTGGGCGGCGCACCGCACGGCGGTCCTGGCCGCGTTGACCGTGGTCCAGGTGGTCGCGGGGATGCTGGCCCTGGCCGCCGTGCTCGGCCTCCAGGACGATCTGTTCCACGCGCAGGTGGCCTTCCAGCTGGCTTTCGGCGCGCACCTGCCGATCGCCGTCGGCCTCGCCGGCAGTGATCATGAAAGGCTCGGGGTGACGTGAGCACCACTGCTGGCAGGCATGATCACGGCCGGCGGGGCGGGGCGTCAGAGCCGGCCGACCCCGGGTGCCCGGGCGGGGGTGGCGGCGAATCCCCAGTCCAGTAGTTCGGCGGTCTGCCCGGCCGTGTCCGGGTCCGCGGCGATCATCGTCGCGATCAACCGACGGCCGTCGCGCTGGGCGGCACCGATGAAGGACCCCCCCGTCGTCGAGGTCCAACCGTTCTTCACCCCGAGCGCGCCCGGGTAGGTGGACAGCAGCCGGTCGTGGCTCACCAGCGGGAACGTCCGCCGGGCCGGTGCTCCGGAGGCCGTCCGGGTGCCGGGCAGTGCCGTCCCGGCGCCCGGGAAGGAGTACGTGCGGGTCTGGACGAGGGATCTCACCCGCGGGTCCGCCAGGGCGGCCCGGCCGAGGACGGCAAGGTCGTAGGCGCTGCTCGCCTGCCCCGGGGCGTCCAGGCCGCTGGTGTTGCGGGGCACCGTGTCGAGCGCGCCGAGAGCTCTCGCCGTCCGGCGCATGGCCTCGGTCGCCGCCGCCTGGCCGCCCGCCAGCCGGGCCAGCGCGACCGCCGCGTCGTTCGCGCTGCCCAGGAGCAGGGCGTGCCAGAGGTTGTCGACGGTGTAGACCGAGCCGGGGACCAGGCCCACCCGGGTCCCGATCACCTGGGCGTCCTCCGCCCGGGCCGGGTAACGCCCGGCGGGGTTGATCAGCGGCATCAGGGCGAGCGCGGTCAGCACCTTGAGGCAGCTGGCCGGGCCGAGCGGCACATGCGCGTTGCAGGCGGCGAGAACCTGCCCGGTGTCGAGGTCCGCGACGAGCCAGGCGGTGGCCCGCGAGGTTGGTGGGGCCGCGGTCGCGGCCGGCGTGACGTGGGCACCTGCCGCGGCCAGCGCGGCTCCGCCGACCCGGGACGCCGGTGCCGGCAGCCGCCGGGACACCAGCTGGGTCCGGCCGCCGAGCAGGTAGCTGTACGACACGCTGGTGGCGCAGGGAACATGTCCGATCGCCATGGCCGCGGTCCGAGTGGCCGCGGTCCGAGTGGCCGCGGTCCGGCTGGCCGCTGCCGCCGTCCCGGCCGCGCCCGCGTCGATGCTCAGCCCGAAGCTCGCCAGGCTGCCGGCGAGGAGCCACGCGGTTCCACGCGGCAGTGCGGATCGGCCCGGGACGGAGTGGCCGAGGGGTGCGCCGGTGACCGCCGGGTGTCGGCCGGGGGCACCGTGCGTGTCCGGGTGGTTCGGTGGCTGTGGCTGTCGCATGGTGGGATCACCCTAGGTCGGCATGGTTCGGCGCGAGTCTTCGCCCGGTGATCCGAGGGTGGCCCAAAGTTGTCGTTCCGTCAGCTCGGCAGGTCAGCGGGAGGGTCAGGTCCCGCGGTTCGCCCGCTCGCCGGCCGTTCCGAGCCGCCGGTCAGCCCGTCGCCGTGACGGGCACGGCCTCGCCGGTGCGGTGGATGAGGACGGCGGCGATGTCGTCGCTGGCGCCGAGCCCGAGCGGTCCGACGGCGCCCTGCGCGGCAAGGATCTTGTCGAGCGAGGCGTCGACGTCGTCGCTGGCGTGGTCCGAGAGGTGCGCCGCCAGGGTCGCCAGGCCGTCGTCGAGGCTGCGGGCACGGTCCTCGACCAGCCCGTCCGTGAACATCAGCAGGTGACCGCCGACGGGGAGTTCGACGACCCGCTCGGGGAACTCGTCGGCGCCCACACCGAGCGGCGTCCCGGCGGGTAGCGGCACCGGCAGGCAGACGCCGTCCGGACGGCGCAGCAGGGGTGGGAGGTGACCGGCGTTGGAGATCACCATCCTCCCGGTGGTGACGTGGACGACGGCGTGCAGGGCCGTCGCGAACTGCGGGCCGGCCTCGGCGGCGACCAGGTCGGTGACCTGCCGGTCGAGCAGGTGCAGCACCTGGCCGGGAGGCAGCCCGGCGAGCGTGCCGGTGCGCATCGCGGAACGGATCTGGCCCATCACCACGGCCGCGTCGATGCCGCGGCCCTCCACGTCGCCCACGCCCACCCCGAGGCGTCCGCCCGCAAGCCGGACGACGTCCCACCAGTCCCCGCCGACCTCGACGTCGTCCACTCCGGCGAGGTACCGGGCCGCGATCCGCAGCCCGGGGACCGGGGGCGGGGCAGCGGGCAGGAGCGCCTGCTGCAGCCGGTGGGACAACTCGGCCTGACGATGACGCTGCCGGATGTGCCCGACCGCCACGCCCGCCCGGGCGGCGATGTCCGTCAGGAGCGGGAGGATCTTCTCGGTGTAGGGCTGCCGGTCCCCGCACGCGATCAGGAGCAGGGCGCCGATCAGGGTTCCGGCCGAGGTGAGCGGAATGGCCGCCGTGTTCCGGGCCCGCGCCGCGGACAGCCACGCTCGGGTCGCGTCGTCCTGCACCATCGCGGTAAGCTCGACATCGTTGTCAGGGAAGATCACCGGGGTGCCGGCGACGAACGACTGGGTGAGTTCGTCGGTCCGGTCGCGGGGTTGCGTCGACCAGGGGAAGGGCCCGAGTGTCGCCAGGGACGCGGCGATGGAGATCGACTGGGGTGGGCCGGTGAGGGTGAGAGCTCGGGCCTCCCGGACGTCGGGGAGTACGAACACGGCTGCGACGTCGGCCAGTTCTGGCACGAGCGTGTCGGTCAGGGCCTGCACCGCGGCGGCGGCGTCCGCGGCGGCGTTGACCTCGGCGGTCACCCTGCCCAGCAGCTCCGCCCGGTGGGAGGCCAGCTCCGCCAGGGCCTCGCCGGTCAGGTCCACCCCCAGGACGACGAGGCCGGTCGGCGGGTCACCGGGCGGCCCGTACGGCACCACCACGGTGCGCATGTACAGTTCGTCGCCGCACCCGTTGTGGACGCCGAGCCGGTGTCGATCCCGCATCACCGGCGAGCCCGTGGTGAACGCGTGGTCGAGGTCGGCGAGCGAGGCGGAGGCGGTGCCGGGGAACGCCTCGAGGATCGGCAGGCCGGGCGGGCACGGTCCGAACAGGCCGCGGGACGCGGCGTTCTGGTAGACCACAAGGTGCTGCGGCCCAACCGTCACCCCGACGACGGCGGGCAGGTACTCCCAGGCGGCGGCCAGCCACCCGAACGTGTCGGCCAGCTGCGACCGGTCCATTTCCCTCCGTCCATCCCCACCGGGGACGGGGATGGACGCGAACGCTACCGGCACCATGCGGCCGCGCTCAACGCGCGTCGTCCGCGTCGGCCGTCGGGGAAGGCCCCGTCGGGCCCCCGGGCCTCGGTGAGCCCGTCGGTGTACAGCAGAACCCGGTCGCCCGGTTCCAGGTTCTCCCGGCCGACCTGGGCGGGATCGACGTCGAACGGCAGGCCGAGCGGGAGGTCGGGCGCGGTCTCCAGCGCCTTCACCATCCGGCGGCGCAGGAGCAGCGGCGGAGGGTGGCCGGCATCGAGCCAGCGGAACGTGCCGGTGCTCACGTCCAGCCACGTCAGCACGGCGGTGACGAACCGCTCGCCGCCGAAGGCGGCCACTCTCGCCTCGTTGGTCCCGGCGTAGGTGCCCGCGAGGTCGAGCCGGCCACGGCGGCAGTTGCGGTAGGCCGAGACGGCGACCGTCGCGGTCACCGCCGCGGTGAGGCCGTGGCCCATCGCGTCGAACACCGCGAGCTGGGCCACCGAGTCGTTGACCGCGTAGTCGAAGCTGTCGCCGCCGGCGTTGTCGGCGGGTTCCAGGGCGCCGGCGATCAGCAGATCCTCGCCCGCGAAGGTCCCCGGCGGAAGCAGCCGAGCGCGGCAGCCCCTCGGGCGACCACTGCGGAGAGCTGGTGGGCCTGGGACAGGTGCGTCGCGTCCAGCAGGTCGAGCAGGGCTTCGGCGGCGACCTCGTCCATGCTCATGCTGGGTTCACGCTCCTGCGGTAGCCGCCCCCGGCGGCAGCTTGACGGGTACCGGTGGCGCGGCATGGTTCCGGTCGGGACGTACCCCTTCCCGGATCCGGGAAACCCGAGGGGGTCAGCCGCGGCCGGGGCCGGCCCCGGGTGCCCCCCAAACGTCGGTGAGCGCGTCGGTCATCAGCTCCAGGGTGGCGCGCAGCGGCTTCGGGGGGTCGACGTGCGTGTAGGCGTGGTCGACGTCCGGCATCACGTGATGGGTCACCGGAACGCCGGCGGCGGCGAGCCGGGCCGCGTACCGGTCACCCTCGTCACGCAGCAGGTCGTGGTCTGCGGTGATCACCAGGGCAGGAGGCAGCCCGGCCAGATCGGGCGCCCGCAGCGGAGAGGCGAGCGGGTCCGTCCGGGTGGCCGGATCGGGCACGTACGCGTTGTCGAAGATCCTGGCCAGGCGGGGAGTGATCAGTGGCCTCGCGGTTCGGGCGGTCTTGGTGGCAGGATCCGTCGCCAGGTCGAGCGGCGGGTGGTTGAGGATCTGGAGCACCGGTCTGAACGTGCCGCGGTCGCGTGCGGCCAGGCAGAGCCCGGCAGCAAGGTTGCCGCCCGCGCTCTGCCCGCCGACGGCGAGCCGGGCGCCGTCCCAGCCACGCTCCGGCCCGCTGCGGGCCACCCACGCGGCGACGCCGAACGCCTGCCGGGGGGCGACCGGGAAGGGCCGCTGCGGGGCGACGTCGTAGTCGACGTTCACCACCACGCACCCGGTCCGGGCCACCAGCGCGCGGCAGATGTGGTCGTCGAACTCGGGATGCCGGATGAGGAAGCCCCCGCCGTGGAAGTTGACGTACACCGGCGGGAGTGGGGCTGCCGGTGCGGGGGACGGTCGGTAGACGGCGGCGCGGACGGCGCCCGCCTCGGTGGGGATCTCGACGGGCTGCGGAGCGGGCAGGTCGGCGCCGGCGATCAGCAGCGACGCCGGCGGCTGCATCAGGCGCGGCATCACGACCTGCACGACGTGCGCCGCGATCCGGTCCGTGACCGCCATGCTCGCTCCACTCCGGCACGTCGGGCATGCCCTTGGCACCAGCCGAGCGGGTGCGTGGATTTTCTACGTAGTGCCGCGAACGTAGGCTGAGGCCGAGGAGGTGTCAATGGGGTGGGGGCGCTGACCGGCAGGGCAGGGAGCGCACCAGCGGGAGGCCGCACGGCGGCCGCGCGCCCACGGCGCACGGTCGCGCAGACCCGGGAGCTCCTCCTGCGCGCCGGCGTCGACCTGCTCCGGGATCGGGCCGGCGAGGCCGGCGACAGCGTGGTCGCGGTGGCGCTCGCGCACGTGCGCTTCACCCAGGTGGCCGAGCGCGCCACGGTCCTGGTCCGGGCCGAGAGCGGTGATCCGGACACCCCGGCCGTGACCACCGGTGCGCTCTACAACCTGTGGCCGAACCAGACGGATTTCCAGGCCGATCTGCTGTTCCACGTCGCCGAGCTCCAGTCCGCGCTGGTGCCCGACCTGGCGGAGAGCACGGTCCGCTTCCGGCAGGCGTCGGCCAGGTCCGAACCGCTGGACGCCGTCCTGGCCGAGCTGGTCGACCAGGTGCACCGGCACTACCGGGAGGACGCGATCTTCCGGATCGAGCTCGGCTTCCTGATCAGTGCCTGCGACCGACGCGTCCAGCAGGCACTGGCGCATCGGCACGAGGCCTTCGCGGCCGGGGCCGACCGGGCGTGGCAGGCCCTGCTGGACGCCTACGGCAGGCGGCTGCGGCCGCCGTACCGGATCCGCCACCTGACGAACGCGGTGGCCGCCTGCCTGATCGGTGCCGTCGTCCTCTGGTATGCCGATCCGGCGTGCGTGGCCGATCCCGCTGATCCGGCCGGCCGGGACGCCGCGCCGGATCCTGGCGGGCAGCCCGGACGCAGCCTGACGGCGCGCGCCGTCCAGGCGCTCTTCGACGCCCTGACCGAGCGCACCGACTGAGCCGGCGCCGTGCCGAGCGCTGGCGCGGTCACGGCGCCGGTCGGTTCACCGCCAGACGTCGGCCGCGATCGCCACCACGTGACGTAGCTTGGCCCACTGTTCGTCCTCGGTCATGATGTTGCCGTGAGCCGTCGACGAGAAGCCGCACTGGGGGCTCAGGCACAGCCGGTCGAGGGGCACGTAGCGGGCCGCCGCGTCGATCCTGGCCGTGACCTCGTCGGCCGGCTCGAGCCGCGGGAACTTGCTGGTGATCAAACCGAGCACCACGGTCTTCTGCGACGGCACGAAGCGCAGCGGGGTGAAGTCGCCCGACCGTTCGTCGTCGTACTCGAGGAAGTAGGCGTCCACCTCGAGCTCGCTGAACAGCACCTCGGCGACCGGCTCGTAGCCGCCGCTGGCGAAGAACGTGCTGCGGAAGTTGCCGCGGCAGAGGTGGATGCCGACCGTCAGGTCGTCGGGGCGGCCCTGGAGGGCGGCATTGATCAGCGCGGAATAGGTCCGCGGCAGCTCGTCCGGATCGTCGCCCCGCTCGATCGCCCCCTGCCGCATGCCCGGGTCGCACAGGTAGGCGAGGTTGGTGTCGTCGAGCTGGAGGTACCGGCACCCCGCCGCGTACAGCGCGGAGATCTCGTCCCGGTAGACCTGCGCGAGGTCGTCGAAGAAGAGGTCGAGGTCGGGGTAGGAGCGGATGTCGATTCCGGCCCGACCTCCGCGGAAGTGGGCCATGGTCGGTGAGGGGATCGCCACCTTGGGAAGGCACCCCTCGGGGGTGTGGGCGGCGACGAACTCGTAGTCGGCGACCTGGATGGGATGGTCGTGGCTGAGCTTGCCGGTGACCGTGATCCGTGGCGGCGCCTGGTGGACCGTCTGCTCCGAGTCCGAGGTGGCCGCGATCATGCCCTCGACCGTGATGCCCCCGAGCTGCTGCAGGAAGTCGAGGTGGAACCATTCTCGGCGGAACTCTCCGTCGGTGATGCTTCTGACGCCGGTCTCGGCGGCCTTCGGGATCATCGACGCGATCTCGTGGTCCTCGATCTCGCGCAGACCCGCGGCGTCCAGTTCGCCGGCCCGGAACGAGGCCCGGGCCCGGTGGATCGCCGGAGTGCGCAGCAGGCTGCCGACATGGTCGGCACGGAACGGGGGACTGACCATGACATGATCTCCTCGTGACGCCGGCTGGTGCCCCGTCGGTCGGTGCCCGCGGCGACGGCAGATGCTGGTCGAGTGTTCCAGACGCGTCAAGGCACGCCGGTTCGACGTCTCGATCGGCGGCCGTCGTGGATGACCACGGCGGGCGGTGCCCCTCGGCCGGCCGGCCTCCGCCCCGGCGTCCCCGGGGCCGTGAACGGGACGCTACGGATGACCGGTCCGGTCCGCGTCCGTCGGCCGCGGGGCCGTCCCGGGGCCGGGCGACGTCGGCGCGTCCACGTCGAACTCGACGTCGACGCGTTGCTCCGGACGACGGGTCTCGGCCTGGGCGGCGGACCGCAGGTAGGTCTCGTCCGCGCTCGTCAAGGGCGGCTGGGCCAGGCCGCGGGGCCACAGGTGCCGGGCGCGGACGACGTCCAGTTCGAGGACGTACACCGTCACGGTCGCCTGCAGCGCGAACCAGGCGAGCAGGCCGAGGACGATCG
>DATDMG010000534.1:0-5752 GCA_036518955.1 Kineosporiaceae bacterium
ACGGCGATGGAGCCCTTCGTCGCCGCCCTCGACGCGTTCCACGAGCGGACGGCGCCCTCCACCTGGCTCGAGGGACTGGTGAAAGCCTACGTCGGCGAGGGCATCTCGGCGGACTTCTACCGGGAGATCAGCGCCTACGTCGACCCCGAGACCCGCGACCTGGTCACCCAGGTGCTTGCCGACTCCGCCCACGACGAGTTCGTGGTGCGGGAGGTCCGCGCCGCGATCGAGGCAGACCCGCGGGTCGCCGGCCGGCTGGCGCTGTGGGGACGTCGACTGGTGGGGGAGGCGCTCAGCCAGGCGCAGCGCGTGGCCGCGGACCGCGACGCGCTCGCGTCGCTGCTGGTCGGCTCCGGGAACCGGCCGGGCGCGGACCTGGCCGAACTGATGCGGATGTTCGGTCGTCTCACCGAGGCACACAGCGAGCGGATGGGCCAGCTGGGCCTGGCGGCCTGAGCCGGCCCCCGGGCGCTCGCCCTCAGATCGCGCCGAACCCGACCCGGCGCTCGACCGCCGCGCCGATCTCGACGTACCCGATCAGCCCACCGGGGATGATCACCAGCCGGCCCTTGTCGTCCTTGAGCCTCAGCAGGCCGCCGCCCTCCACCGCGGCCGCGACGGCTGCCGCGACCTCGTCGGGGGTCTGCTCCGACTCCAGTACCACCTGACTGGCGACGTCCCGAACCCCGATCTTCACATCCACGCCGGCTCCTCCTCGCCTCGATCACACGGCTGCTCAGCCCTTGGCGAGGCTAACCCAGACGGGCGCGCGATCCCTCCCGCCCGGCCCGGTTGATCGTTGCGCCCAGGGCGAACGATCCGCGTCACCCGGGCGTGGGGGTCCGCGCCGGCCGGACCGCGCCGGGTACCTGTCACGGCTGTCCGCCGTACGGGGACGCCGACTCGGCCTGCTCGCTGGCCGGCTCGCCACGCTGCTCCGCCTTGGGGAACCCGCGGACGCCACGCCAGGCCAGCTGCCCGACCAGATGGTCGGCGACGGGACGGGGGACCTTGCGGCCGCTCCGCAGCCAGTACCTGGCCACGATGTTGGCCATTCCGGCCAGCGCGAACCCGAGCAGCTCCGCCTCGGCCTCCGGCAGCCCGGTGTCGTCACGGATCACGTCCGCGATGGCCTCGGCGCAGCCTTCGGACACGCTGCTGAGCAGGTCCGCGACGTCGGGGTCGTTGTTCAGGTCGGACTCGAAGACGAGTCGGAAGCCGTCGCTGCCGGAGTCGATGAAGGAGAAGTACGCCGCCATCGTGGCCGCGACCCGCTGCTTGTTGTTGGTCGTGGAGGCGAGCGCGGCGCGGATCGCCTCGAGCAACTCGTCGCTGTGCTGCTGGACCAGTGCCAGGTACAGCTCGCGCTTGGACGGGAAGTGCTGGTACAGGACCGGCTTGCTGACGCCGGCGCGCTCGGCGATCTCGTCCATCGCTGCTGCGTGGTACCCGTGTGCGACGAAGACCTCGCGTGCCGCGCCCAGGAGTTGCTTGCGTCGGGCGCTGCGCGGCAGTCTAGCGCTCCGCTGGCGGGTGTCAGGTGTCGTCACGCAGCTCCCCAGACATCCGGTTGCCGGATTGCGGCCCGCGGCGTCGGGCCCTCGGGCAGATGATACCCGCGGGTAACCCGTCGACGATGTAGGGTAACTGAAAGTAATCATTTGTCGACACGCCGTCACATATCCTTGCCTGCCGGGGCGCGCACCGGAGACGCTTCCGAGGTGTCGACGACGCGGATCCGCGGTGCTCACCGCCGCCCTCGCCCCGGGGTGCCCCCCGACCCGGCCCGGGTGGGGGGTCCGAGCCGGTGGGCGGTGTCCGTCGGGGTGCTGGCCGTGGTCGCGGCCATCTGCGGGGCCGGCGCCTTCGTGCTGAGAAGCGGGGGCGGCGACGGCGGGCTGGCGGCGGTCTCCTCGTCCCCCGGCGCCGCCGGGGTCGCCCCGACCCCGTGGACCGCCCGGACCCTCCAGCCGGCGGACGCGCCGTCCGGGAACGGGACGACCTACCCGCCGGTCTCGCCGACGGTGGCCGTGTCCTCGCCGACGGTGGCCGTGTCCTCGCCGACGGTGGCCGTCGTCTCCCCGACCGCGGCGACCCCCGCCGGGCCGGGCGGCGCGACCGCGGCCGGCGCGGACGGGGTGGCAGCCACGGACCGGGCGGCCGGCATCGCGACGACGGCGGTCGCGACCGCCGGGTCCGGCCACCTGCTGGTGGTGCCCGGGCGGGTCCCCGCGCCGGGCGCGGCGCCGTCCATGCGGGTCGGGATCGAGGTCGAGGGCGGGATCGGCGCGGACGGCGCCGCGTTCGCCGCCTTCGTGATGGCCACCCTCAACGACGCCCGCGGCTGGGGCCACGGCGGCACGCTGAGCTTCGCCCGGACCGACGGGCCGGCCGACTTCCGGGTGATCCTGGCGAGTCCGGCCACGACGGCGGTGCTGTGCGGGGCCGGCGCGTCCGGGCGGCTGCCGGCCGGCACGACATCGTGCGGCGGCGGCGACCGGGCGGTGCTCACCATGGACCGGTGGATGAACGCGATCCCCGACTACGGCGGTGACCGGACCACGTACCGCCGCTACCTGATCAACCACGAGGTCGGTCACGTGCTCGGTCACACGAACGCGTACTGCACGCCCGGCCATCTGGCGCCGGTCATGGTCCAGCAGAACGAGGGCCTGCACGGCTGTCTGCCGAACGCCTGGCCGTTCCCGCTCGCCGCCCGTCCCGGCCGCTAGGCTGTCCACGACCGGCACCGCGGCGTGCTCGTACCCGGACGCCGCGAACGCGTACACCCCGTGGGGCCGCGGCAACGGCCGGTGAGCTCGTCGCCCGCCGACTGGACGCCGTCCGGCCCGAACTGGTCCTCCTGCTCGACGCCCTCAGCATTGTGCAGGACAACCACCCCACCACCGTCGGGGCCGCGGAGGACCTGGCCGGCCATCTCCTGCTCCGCCTGCTGGAACGGCCGCTGGCAAGCGGGGCGGACCTCGGCGCGGAGGTGCTCGTCGCCGTCCGACGGTCGGCGTCCACGGGCGGTACGACGATGGTGCAGGTGGCCGTGCGGGCCCACGAGCAGCGGTGGGCACCCTCGGTCGACCGGCGGGAGCTGGCCCCGGCGCTGTCGGGTCGCCGTCGGGCCGACGTCACCTGACCGTCGGGCTATCCACATCTGCCACCAAAGGATGCTAGCTTTCTGCGGTCATGCCATCACTGTCCGCTGTCAGCCTGGCGGTCGAGCAGGCCGTGATCAGTTACCAAAGGTGCGGAATGGCGTCTCACAACAGCATGGCCGAACGCGCCCTCATGGCGAACCTGCAGACCGCCGCCGCCGAGTACGGGCGGTTCGCCCTGGAGTCCCGGGACATCACTGCCACCATCGAGCGCGCGGTGGACCTTGCAGCCCAGGCACTGGATGCGCCGATGGCGGCACTGATCCGCGTGGTGGGGCCGGGGCAGGCCCAGGTGCTGTGCGGGCGGGGCGGGTTACGCCCGGCGACGGGGGAGGAGCTCGACCTTCCAGCTCAGCTCACCGCGTCGACGACAGAGCCGCAGGTGATCCGCGACTGGCGGATCGGCGACATCGTGCAGCTTCTCTCCCCGGCATCCGGACTGGCCGGCGTCCGCAGCAGCCTCACCGTCGGCGTGCCGCTGGAGCGGCGACCCTGCGCACTGACCGTGATGGACACCGTGGCCGGGCGGTTCAGGGATACCGAGGCCGACTTCGTCCAGTCGGTGGCTCACCTGCTCGCCGCGGCGATGGCGCGCCACCGGACCGAGGCAGCACAGGCCGCGGTGGCCGCCTTCGGCAAGTTCGCGCTCCAGCCGCGCACTCTGGAGGCGACTCTCGAGCGGGCGGTGGACCTGATGACCCAGGTGCTCGACACGCCGTTCGGATTCCTGATCCGTGCGGTGGGGACTGATCGGTTCGAGGTGCTGCACGGCAGAGGGCCGCTCGGTGAGGCGTTCGGGGGCACGGCATTGGTGTTACCGGAGCTGGTCAAGACGTTGCGCTCGACCCAGCCGGTAGTGATCGGCGGCTGGCCCCCGACGGGCCGGCTCGCCGCATCGCAGGCCACCCGCGTCACCAGCCTGACCGTCGGCGTCCCGCTCGACGACGAGCTGTACGGGTTGGGAGTCACGGACACCGACACCCGCCAGTTCGACGATACCGAGGCCGACTTCCTTCAGGCGATCGCACACCTCGTGGCAGCGGCGATCGACCGGGACCGCATCGAGGGCAGGCTGCGGGCGACCAGCGGTGAGCTTCAGCGTGCCCTCCTTCCGGCTGCCTTGCCGGTGCTCGGCGGGGTCGAGTCACAGGCCCGCTACGTGACATCAGGCGGCAAGCGGGTCGGCGGCGACTGGTACGACGTCCTACCCCTGCCACAGGGTGGAATCGGTCTGGTGATAGGCGACGTCCAAGGTCACGACGACGCGGCCGCGGCGGTGATGGGCCAGGTCCGCAACGTGCTGCGGGCTCACGTGGCCGAAGGCTGGCCCCCCGCCGAGATCATTGCCCGGGTGAACCGATTCGTGGTGGCGCACACCGACCTGCTGGTGACCTGCTGCTATGCGGAGCTGCGGCCCGAGGACTTGACCGTGACCTGCGTGAGCGCGGGGCACCCGGTGCCCTTGGTCCTCGAGACCGACGGCCGGCTCTGGAAGCTACCCTGCGGCACCGCTCTGCTGTTGGGGGTCGACCCCGATCAGGACTACGTCGAGCGGACCAGCCTGCTCCGCGCGGGTTGTTGCCTTCTGATGGTCACGGACGGACTGTTGGACGAGTTCGAGGGCGCGATCCACACCGGGTTCGACACCTTCGCCACCGCGGCCCGAGAGGTCGCCGGCCAGCCGATCGAGGCGTTGGCTGACCGGTTGGTCGCCTGGCCGGCGGGGGCGGCACCGCTGCGGGACGACGCCGCGCTGCTGGCCGTCCGGCTCACCGCTGCCACCGGCCCGGACGTCCGTGAAGTGCACCGGGTCTTCGCGCCCTCGCCGTCGGCGAGTCTCGCCGCGCGCCGGTTCGTCGCCGACGTGCTGGCGGCCTGGGATCTCGCGGACCTCCGGGACTCCGCCACCCTGGCTGTTTCCGAGCTGGTCACCAACACCGTCAAGCACACGACGAGCTCGGCACGACTGACCCTGCGCCGGGAGGGGCCGACAGGGGTATGGATCGGAGTGCACGACACGGACGACCGGATCCCGCCCCGCCGGGTGCCCGCCACCGACCTGACGGCACCCGAGCCCGCCGACGGCATGCCCCTCGTCCTGGCGCCAACGGGCCGGGGGCTCACCGTCGTCGAGCAGATCGCTGACCGCTGGGGCGTCACGCCCACGCTCACCTCCGGGGGAAAGGCGGTGTGGCTGACGCTGACCGCGGCCCGCTCCTGAGCGGCCAGTCATGTCGCGCTGCGGTTCCTGCCCACCAGGCAGGCGGCCGCACTGAGCTTTCTGTGGAGGAGTCCGGTATGTGGAGGAGTCCGGTATGGGGAGGAGTCCGGCGGTGACCATGTCGAGCTTCATCGGCCGCCGCCAGGAAGCCGTCGAGGTCAAGCGGCTCCTGCGCGTGCACCGCATGGTGACGTTGACCGGCACCGGCGGCGTCGGTAAGACACGGCTGGCCCTGCACCTCCTGCCCCGGCTGGCGGGGGGGTACGCCGATGGGGCTCGGGTCGTGCAGCTGGCCGGGGTGCAGGAGGAGTCGGTGGTCCCCCTGGCCGTGATCGAGGCGCTCGCCATCAGGGACACGTCGGGG
>DATDMG010000535.1:0-20091 GCA_036518955.1 Kineosporiaceae bacterium
GCGGCCGCGGCGGGCGCGACGATGCGCCGCTGCTGCCGCGGCGAGAGCGTCCGGACTCCGGCGACGTCGCCGGCGAGCAGGACGGGCACCGTGGAACCGGGGTCGAAGGTGCCGCTGAGCAGGAGCGGGTCCGCCCGGGCGACCCTGCCGACGACGACGAGACCGAGTGCCGGGTCGAGGCTGGGGCCGCCGACGCCCGGCCCGGCCGCGCCCGGCCCGGCCGCGCCCTCCAGCTCCACCACCTCACAACGGCCGGGCAGGCACGAGCGCGGCGGCCGGCCCGCCACGAGACGGGTGACGCCGTCCAGGTCGTCGGTCACCGCGAGCCGGAACGGCCGACCCGCCCGGTCTGCCAGCTCGCCGAACAGGATCTGCCGGCGGACGGGCCGATCGCCGAGCGCGGCGAGGGCCACCCGGGCGGCGGCGTCGGCGTGGGCCTGCTGCGCGGCGTCCGGCAAGCCGCTGACAGAGACGATCACGCTGCGCTGGCCGGCCGGGAGCTCCGCCACGCCGCGGCGGAGGGCGTCGGCGGCAGTGGCGCGGGCGATCGCGGGCGCCATCACCAGGGGCACCCCGGCGATCCCGACCACGAGCGCCACCAACAGCCGGCGTGGGCCGGCATGACGGGCGCGACGCAGCAGCAGCTGGGCGATCAGCCTGACAGGCACCGGACCTCCGGCAGACGCGGATGGGTAACCGGTAAACTACCAGTTGCCGGTTAGGTGCGGGCTAGCATCGGCAGGTGTCGTCCCACCCCGTCGCCGGCATCCCGCTCCCGGACGCCGTGGGCGGCCACCCCGCCCTGGACTTCTGCAACACCCGGGCCGCCTGGGGTGCGCAGCAGCCGAAGGAGTACCTGACCTCGCCGCTCGCCCTCGCCCTCTGGGCCTGGGACACCGGACTCGCTCCGGGGGGCTCCCCCGGTGGGGCCGGGCTGACGCCGACGACCGCCGAGGAGGTGGAGGCAGCGGTCCGGGCCCGGCCGGCCGAGGGTTCGGCGGCGCTGCGCAGGGCGCTGGCCCTGCGCGAAGCCATGTACCGATGCGCCCTCGGCCGCGGCGAGGCCTCGCACTGGCAGGTGGTCTCGCGCGAGGCCGTCGCCGCCCGGGCGGCGTCCACCCTGGTCACCGGGCCGACGGGTGCCCGCTGGGTTCTGGCCGACGGCGTCGGGCCGGCCCTGCTCGGCCTGCACGCCGCCGCCGGGTGCGCCGAGGACCTGCTCACCTCGCCGCTGATCACCTGCGTGGCGGCATGCCCCGGAGCGGGTTGCGGCTGGCTGTTCGCCGACCGGCGGCGGCGCCGGCGGTGGTGCTCGATGGCCCTGTGCGGCAACCGCGCCAAGGCCCGCCGCCACGCCGAGCGCCACCCGTAGTGATCACGCACCCGTTCAGGCGGCGGACACCTCCGCGCGCCGGACGACGAGACCGCCCTCGGTGCCCTCGCTGGACACCAGGTGGGAGGCCGCGGTATCGACGATCACGGTGTCGCCGTCCCGGATGTCGCCCGCCAGCAACCCCCGGGCGAGCTTGTCGCCGATCTCCCGCTGGACCAGCCGGCGCAGCGGCCGGGCACCGTAGGCCGGGTCGTAGCCGGTGAGCGCGAGCCACTCGCGGGCGGCCGGCGTCACGTCGAGCACCAGGCGCCGGTCGGCGAGGCGCCGGGACAGGTGCGCGACCTGAAGCTCGACGATCCGCGACAGCTCGTCCATGCCCAGGGCGTCGAAGACGACGACGTCGTCCAACCGGTTGAGGAACTCCGGCTTGAAGGCCGCCCGGACGGCGACCAGCACGGCGTCCTTCTTCGCCTCCTGCGACATGGTCGGGTCGACCAGGAACTGCGAGCCGAGGTTGGAGGTCAGCACCAGGATCGTCGACCGGAAGTCGACCGTACGGCCCTGGCCGTCGGTCAGCCGGCCGTCGTCGAGCACCTGCAGCAGGACGTCGAACACCCCCGGGTGCGCCTTCTCGATCTCGTCGAGCAGGACGACGCTGTACGGCCGCCGGCGGACCGCCTCGGTGAGCTGGCCGCCCTCCTCGTAGCCGACGTACCCGGGCGGGGCGCCGACGAGCCGGGCGACCGAGTGCTTCTCCCCGTACTCGCTCATGTCGATCCGGATCATCGCCCGCTCGTCGTCGAACAGGAAGTCGGCCAGCGCCTTCGCCAGCTCGGTCTTGCCGACGCCGGTCGGGCCGAGGAACAGGAACGAGCCGGTGGGCCGGTCCGGGTCGGAGATGCCGGCACGGGCCCGCCGGACGGCGTCCGAGACGGCGCGGACGGCGGCCTTCTGGCCGATCAGGCGCTCGCCCAGCACCTCCTCGATCCGCAGCAGCTTGGCGGTCTCGCCCTCGAGCAACCGGCCGGTGGGGATGCCGGTCCAGGCGGACACGACGTCGGCGACGTCGTCCGGACCGACCTCCTCCTTGACCATGGTCGGCACGCCCGGTCCGGCTCCCGCCTCGGCGGCCTGGGCATGCGCCAGTTCCTTCTCGATGGCCGGGAGCTCCCCGTACAGGATCCGCGAGGCCCCGGCAAGGTCACCCTCGCGCTGCAGCCGGTCCGCCTGACCGCGGAGCGCGTCCAGGCGCTCCTTCAACTCACCGACGCGGTTGAGGCCGGCCTTCTCGGCCTCCCACCGCGCGTTCAGGGCGGCGAGCTGCTCGGAGCGGTCGGCGAGGTCGGCGCGCAGCTTCTCCAGCCGGGCGCGCGAGGCGGGGTCGTCCTCGCGGGCGAGCGCGATCTCCTCCATCTTCATCCGGTCCACCTGGCGGCGCAGGGTGTCGATCTCCTCCGGCGAGGAGTCGATCTCCATCCGGAGCCGGGACGCGGCCTCGTCGACCAGGTCGATCGCCTTGTCCGGCAGCTGCCGACCGGGGATGTACCGGTGCGACAGGGTGGCGGCGGCCACCAGGGCGGCGTCCGCAATGGCCACCTTGTGGTGCGCTTCGTAGCGTTCCTTGAGGCCGCGCAGGATGCCGATCGTGTCCTCGACGCCGGGCTCCCCCACGAACACCTGCTGGAAGCGCCGCTCCAGGGCGGCGTCCTTCTCGATGTGCTCGCGGTACTCGTCCAGGGTGGTAGCCCCCACCATCCGGAGTTCACCGCGGGCGAGCATCGGCTTGAGCATGTTGCCGGCGTCCATGGCGCTCTCGCCGGTCGCGCCGGCGCCGACCACGGTGTGCAGCTCGTCGATGAAGGTGACGACCTGCCCCTCGGAGGACTTGATCTCCTCCAGGACGGCTTTCAGCCGCTCCTCGAACTCGCCGCGGTACTTGGCGCCGGCGACCATGGCCCCCAGGTCGAGCGCGACCAGCCGCTTGCCACGCAGCGACTCCGGGACGTCGCCGGCGACGATGCGCTGGGCCAGGCCCTCGACGACGGCGGTCTTGCCGACACCGGGCTCACCGATCAGGACCGGGTTGTTCTTCGTCCGGCGGGACAGCACCTGGACCACCCGGCGGATCTCGGCGTCCCGGCCGATGACCGGGTCGAGCCTGCCCTCCTGGGCGAGCGCCGTGAGGTCGTTGCCGTACTTCTCCAGCGCGTTGAACGTGCCCTCAGGATCGGGGCCGGTCACCTTGGCGTTGCCGCGGACGGCGGGCAACGCGGCCAGCAGGGCCTCCCGGGTCGCACCGACCGCGGTCAGCGACTCGGCGACCGGACCCGTGGCGCCCTTGCGGCCGCCCCCCGCCAGCCCGATCAGCAGATGCTCGGTCGACACGTACTCGTCACCCAGCTCGCGCGCGAGGTCACCGGCGGCCGACAGCGACTGATAGGTCGCCCGGCCGAGGCCCGGCGAGCTCAACGACGTGCCGCTCGCCCGGGGCAGGGCAGCCAACCCGCGCTCGGTGGTCGCGGCCAGCTCGGAGATGTCGACACCGACAGCAGTGAGCAGGGCGGGCGCCACGCCGTCGCGCTGCTCCAGCAGGGCCGCCAGCAGGTGAGCGGGTTCGACCTGGGGGTGCCCGTCCGTCGACGCCCGGCGCACGGCCGTCGCCATGACCTCCTGGCTGCGGGTGGTGAGCTTGAGATCCATGAACCGTTCCTTTGATCGGTCGTACCGGTGCTGAGTGCATCCTGACGCATGCTCTGCCTGCACAACGTCAACGAAATTGAGTCTGTTCCACTCAACCTTGGGTGCGACGCAGCCCTGGTCGGGCCGAGCACTGCCCGCCACCCCGAGCGGCTCGCTACCGTTCGACTATGACGAGCGAGCCTCCGCGGGGGGAAGGCGGCCCACCCCCCATCCGCACCCCACCGCCGGGAGCGCCACCGGAGCGGCCCGGACAGGCCCGGCCGGCACCCCACCAGCCGCCGGGCAGCCCGTACCAGCAGGGTCCGGGGAATCCGTACGAGTTGCCTCCGCCACCGACCGAGCAGCCTGCGCACCACGCAAGCCCGCAGCCGTCGTACCCGCCCCCGCCGCCGTCGTACCCGCCCCCGCCGCCGTACCCGGGCGGTGCGGCGCAGCAGTACGCGCCCGGGACCGCTGGATACCCACCGCAGCAGGGCGCGGGGCCGACCTCGTACCCACCGCAGCTCGGCTATCCGTCCGCCCCGCCGGGTTACCCGTCACCCCAGCCGGGGTACCCGCCCGGGCAGCCGGGCCATCCGGGGGTACGGCCCAGCTTCGACGGCCCGTTGCCCGAAGCGCCGCCCGACAACCCGCCGCTGCAGTGGGGCGCTCCCCTCTCGGCCGCGGCGCCCGCCCCCTCGGCCCCCGCGCCGCCGCCCCTCAGCAAACTCGCCGTCGCCACCCTGGTCGTCGGCGTGATCGGCGGCGTCGGCCTGTCCCTGCTCCTCGGGCTCGTCGCACTGCTGCGGCTCCGCCGCACCCGCAAGCGCGGCGCGGCGCTCGCCGTGATCGGCATGATCGCCGGGACGGCGTGGGGAGCCCTCGGCGCCTACGTCTACCTCGACGTGCTCAGCAAGCCGGTCGCCCGGGACGCGAAGGGGGTCGTCGTCCGGCGCGGTGAGGTCCTGGTGACGACTCTGCGCACCGGCGACTGCATCGAGGCGTTCTCGACGACGAACGTCGAGAAGGTGGTGACGGTCGTGCCGTGCACGGCCAACCACGACGCGGAGGTCTACTACACCTTGACCGCCAGCGGCGGGAAGACCTACCCGGGGGACAAGGCCGTGACCGACGAGGCCACCGCCCAGTGCGTGGCGAAGGCGAAGACAGCGATCCGACCTGCCGACCTGAAGACGGCGAAGATCGCGTTCCTGAAGCCGGTCGCGGCGAGCTGGACCACGGGCCAGAAGCAGGTCACCTGCGTGGCCAAGCTCCCGGCGCCGCTGGGACGTTCGGTGCGCACCTGACGCCCCGCGCCACCGGCCCCGAGGAGCCCGCGGACCCCTGACCCGCGGACCCCCGATCAGCCCGAGTACACCGCGAAGGCCGGCTCGCCGGTCACCTGGAGCGGCTCGCCCTTCCCCACCGGGACCTCGCTGCCATCCAGCCTGCGGGACACCCCGTCCGCCCGGGCCGCGACCGTGGCGGTGCCGCTCGACGTCCAGAGCAGCTCGGCGTCGTCCTCGGTCCGGGTCCCCCGGTTGCTGACCTTGAAGCGGCAGTGGTAAGTGTCGGCGGGCAGGCCGTCGTCGGTTCCGTGGCCGCAGGCGTAGACCTTGGCGATGAGCATCCACTCCTCGAGGCGAGCCAGGTACTGGGCGGCGGTGGTCGGTGGCCCTCCCTCGGCCTGCAGCACGATCGGGATCTTGCGGCCACCCCAGTTGTAGAAGTACATCCGCTCGTAGCGGGCGTACAGGGTGACGAGGAACAGCCGGACGGCGTAGTCCCGGGCCGTGACCTCGTCGAGCGCGGTGGCCGTGGCGATCCGGTAGGTGGTGCCGGTGCTCCAGATCGGCAGGCTGACGGCGGCGTCGTGAAAGGTCTTGTCAATCATGGTGGTGAGCTCGAGGATCGTCTCCGGCGGCAGCCCGAAGTTCTTCGGGAACAGCTTCACCCCCGCCACGTCGCAGTGGCGGTAGCCGCCGAGCGCGGCGAACCTCGTCAGGAACTCGCGGGAATCGGCGTCCCACAGCTCGCCCATCGACGGACAGACGATCTTCGCATCCGGATCGGTCCGGCTCAGGATCCCGGCGGCGCGGTCCGTCATGGTCACCAACGTCTCGGCGCTGCCGAGGTAGTACTGCGGGGAGGGCGCGAGCACCCACAGCTCGTACGCCTGGATATGACCGGCGTACCGGGTGGCGAGCTCGGTCACGAACGTGTCCCAGTCGGCCAGGTCGGTCGGCGGGGTGGCCCGGGAACCGTCCCGGTACGGCGTCGGCGGGCCGTCCGGGCTCGCCCAGCCGGGTGTGCCGCCCAGGGTGAAGAGGACCGGCAACCCCTTCCGCCGGGCCCCGTCCACGAGCCGGTCGAGGGTGCTCCACTGGAAGTGGCCGCGGGACGGTTCGAGCAGCGCCCACGTCGTGCCGCTGTCCCACAGCCGGACGGCGCCTACCGGGAAGGACGGCATGGTGCCGGTCGTGCTGTTCATGGTCACACCGAAGAAGTCGGGCGACACCCGCCTGGGGGTGCTCTGCCAGGTCGGTCCGAGAACCCTCTGCGGCGGCCCCGGATGCCCCCACGGCTGGTCGGACCCCGTCGGCCCGTACCACCGGACCACGAAGTAGACCGCCACCAGGGTGACGGTGAGCGCCCAGACGGCGAGGAGCCAGGGCCGGCCGCGCGCGGGCAGCGAGGTCGGGTGCGACTCCAGGACGACCGGCTCGGGCACCCGCCCCGGCGCCGGACCGCTGCCGGCAGGCTCGAACACCGGCGTGCGCTCAGCGGGCCGAACGCCGGCCGGCGCCGTGCCCTCGGCCGGCTCCGGAGCCGGCTCCTGCGCCGCGGCGTCGGCCGCGGCACCGTTCTCCGCGGGAGCGTCGGTGGCCACGGCCCGGGTGCGAACGTCGGTCGCGGCCGACCACAGCCGGAACAGTTCGGCGAGCTCGGCCCGGCTCGCACCGCAGGCCTCACCCAACGCCTCCAGCGGGGCGAACGACTCGGGCAGGCTCTGGCCGTTGCAGTACCGGTGGACCGTCGAACGGCTGAGGCCGCTACGCCGGGCGAGCCCCTCGAAGGTCCGGCCGGAGCGGCGCTTCCACTCCTGCAACAGGGACGCCACTGCCCCGGCGTCCGATGCGCGCGTGTCCATCCCGTGCTCCCCGAAGCGACGACGACGGCACCCTACTAGGCCGGGTCGAACGGGACGGCGAACACCGCCAAGCCCGGTCCGTCACGCTCCCGGGCGGGCGTGGACGCACCGGCGGACGTCACGCACGGCGGACCGGTCGCCACACGACGAGAGCACCCGTGGACGTCCGCTCCGGGCGGCGGCCCGGCCGGACGGCGACGATCCCACCCGTCGGGTCGGCCGCGAACACCCGGCGGCCGGAGGAGAGCCGCTCATGCGCCGCCGCCAACTCGGCGGTGAGGCGCTGCACGTGCTCCCGGAGGCGTTCGTTCTCCAGCTCGAGCTCGAGGATCCGCTTGATGCCCGCGAGGTTGACCCCCTCCTCCTGGGAGAGGCGCTGCACCTCCCGCAGCACGGCGACGTCCCGGGCCGAGTACCGCCGCCCCCGGCCGGCCGTCCGACCAGGGCTGACCAACCCCATCCGGTCGTACTGCCGGAGGGTCTGCGGGTGCATACCGGCAAGCTGCGCGGCCACCGAGATCACGAATACCGGGGTGTTCTCGTCCATCTGGAGTTCGGCGACGAAACGGACACCGCCGACCCCGGCAGGCCCGCCCCTGTTCCCCTCACCGGCGGCCATCACCGGCTCCCGCGGGATCGCGTCGCGACCGGGCGAACAACTCGGCCCGCGGGTCCTCGCCGGCGGTGGCTTCGGCGAAGGCCTCCAGGGCCTGCCGGGCCGCGCCGTCCACCCGCAGCGGCGTCTCCACGTGCACGGTGACGAGCAGGTCACCGGTGCGTTTGGGGGTGCGTACCCCGCGCCCCCGGACCCGCAGGGTGCGGCCGGAGCGGGTGCCGGCCGGGACCTTCATCCGGACCGGCGGCCCCTCCAGGGTCGGCACGTCGATCTGCGCGCCGAAGACCGCCTCGGGAAAGGTGATCGGCACGGTGACCTTGAGATCCGCGCCGTCCAGGGTGAACACCGAGTGCGGCTCCACGTGGACGGTGACGAACAGGTCCCCGGGCTCCCCGCCCGGGTCGCCCGGCCGGCCCCTGCCGCGCAGGCGCACCTTCTGGCCGTCGCGGACGCCCGCGGGGATGCGGGCGTCGACGGTGCGGTTGCCGCCCCGCGCGTCCGGCACCCGGACGGTGAGCTGGGCACCCTCCACCGCCTGTCGGAAGGTCAGGTCCACGTCGGCGGTGAGATCCTCACCCCGACGCGGCCCCCGCGGCGCACCGTACCCACCCGTGCCGGCGCTGCTGCCGAAGAGCCCGCCGAGCAGGTCCTCGAAGCCGGCCGGACCGGCGCCACCATTGGTGGTGAACCGCACGTTGCCGCGCGGGCTGCCGCCGAACAGGCCGCCCAGCAGGTCCTCGAACCCGGCACCGCCACCCGGGCCCCCGGCGGTGAACCGGGCACCACCACGGGCCATCGCCCGGACGGCGTCGTACTGCTGCCGCTGCTCCGGATCCGCGAGGACCGCGTACGCCTCGCCGACCTCCTTGAACCGCCGCTCGGAGGCGGGGTCGCCGGCGTTCGCGTCCGGGTGGTACTGCCGGGCCAGCTTGCGGTACGCCTTCTTGATCGCGTCCTGACCGGCGTCGGCGGGCACGCCGAGGATCGCGTAGAAGTCCTTCTCGAACCAGTCCTGACTGGCCATGGCGTCCTGACTCTCTCGCCGGAGGCGTTACTGCGGATCCGCGACCGCGACCCGGGCCGCTCTCAGCACCCGCTCCCCGGCACGGTAACCGGGTTGCAGGATCTGGACGACCGTGGGCTCGGTGGTGCCCTCCGCGAGCTCCGCCTGGGTGTGCAGCAGAGCCTCGTGGATCTTGGGGTCGAACGCCTCGCCGGGCTCGCCGTACCGCACCAGGCCGAACCGGACCAAGGTGGCCTCCAGCTTCTCGGCGATCGCGGCGAAGGGCCCGCTCACCAGGTCACCGTGCTGGCGTGCCAGGTGGACGTCGTCCAGAACGGGCAGCAGTGCCTCCAGCACCGAGGCCACCGCCACATCCCGGGCGACGTCGCGGTCGCGGTCGACCCGGCGCCGGTAGTTGACGAACTCGGCCTGCAGCCGTTGCAGGTCGAGCAGACGCTCGTCCGCCACCGCCCGGGCCGCCTCCAGCTCCGCCAGGTGCCCGGCTGCCGGAGCGGTCGCCCCGCCGTCGGTCGCGCCGAGGTCGACCTGCTGCTGCCCGGTCTCCGCGGCGCTCGGTTCGGTCGCCGAGTAGGCCGCGCGGACCTGGCCGGTCTGCGGGTCGAGCCGGCGCTTGTCGCGGACGACCGGACCGCCGGGCTCCTCCCCACCTGCCGGGTACCGGGCTCCGGACCCCCGCGCGGACTCCGGCGCCGGCTCAGGGCGGATCTGGTCCGCCGGAGTCGGTCCGGTCGCCTCAGGCTCCGGGCGCGTGGTCGTCTCCGTCCCCCTGCCGTCCGTCACGTCATCCCTCTCCAAGCCGTCCACCACTTCGGTGCCCGAGCGGCCGTGACGGGCCGACATCGGTTCGGCCATCACTTGCCCTCGTCGACGATCTCGGCGTCCACCACGTCGTCGTTGCTCCGGGCCGAGGACGACGTGCTGCCGGTGCCGGTGGCACCCCCGCTCTCCGAGGCCGCCGCGTACATCGCCGAGCCGAGCTCCTGGCTCACCTTGGCGAGGTTCTCGTGCTTGGCCTTCACGGCGTCGATGTCGGTGCCCTCGAGCGCCGTCCTCAGCTCGGCGATCGCGCTCTTCACCTTCTCCTTGCCGTCGGCCGGCAGCTTCTCGTCGTTCTCGCTGACGAACTTCTCGGTCGAGTAGACGAGCTGCTCGGCGGTGTTGCGAGCCTCGGCCTCCTCGCGGCGCTTGCGGTCCTCCTCGGCGTGCAGCTCGGCGTCCTTGACCATCCGGTCGATCTCCTCCTTCGACAGCGCGCTGCCGCCGGAGATGACCATCGACTGTTCCTTGCCGGTGCCCCGGTCCTTGGCGGACACGTGCACGATGCCGTTCGCGTCGATGTCGAAGGTGACCTCGATCTGCGGGACGCCGCGCGGCGCCGGCGCGATGCCGGTCAGCTCGAAGGTGCCCAGGGCCTTGTTCTCCCGGGCCAGCGACCGCTCACCCTGGAAGACCTGGATCAGCACGCTCGGCTGGTTGTCGTCCGCGGTGGTGAACACCTCGGACGCCTTCGTCGGGATCGCCGTGTTGCGCTCGATCAGGCGGGTCATGATGCCGCCCTTGGTCTCGATCCCGAGCGACAGCGGCGTGACGTCGATCAGCAGGACGTCCTTGCGCTCCCCCTTCAGGACGCCGGCCTGCAGGGCCGCACCCACGGCGACGACCTCGTCGGGGTTGACGCCCTTGTTGGGCTCCTTGCCCCCGGTCAGCTCGCGGACGACCTGCGCGACGGCGGGCATCCGGGTCGAGCCACCGACCAGGACGATGTGGTCGATCTGCGACAGCGAGACGCCGGCGTCCTTGATGACGGCGCGGAACGGCGCCTTGGTGCGCTCCAGCAGGTCGGCCGTCATCTGCTCGAACTGGGCCCGGGTGAGCTTCTCGTCGAGGTGGACCGGGCCGTTCTCGGTCATCGACAGGTACTGCAGCGAGATCGTCGTGGCGGTGGAGCTGGACAGCTCCTTCTTCGCCTGCTCGGACGCCTCGCGGAGCCGCTGCAGCGCGATCTTGTCCTTGCCGAGGTCGACGCCGGTCTGCATCTTCACGGTCTGGATCAGGTGGTCGACGACCCGCTGGTCCCAGTCGTCGCCACCGAGGTGGTTGTCACCCGAGGTGGCCTTCACCTGGATGGTGGAGAAGCCGTCCTCGTCCTTGCCGACCTCCAGCAGGGACACGTCGAACGTGCCGCCGCCCAGGTCGAACACGAGGATGAGCTCGTCCTCCTTGCCCTTGTCCAGCCCGTAGGCGAGCGCGGCGGCGGTCGGCTCGTTGATGATCCGCAGGACGTTCAGGCCCGCGATCTCACCAGCCTCCTTGGTCGCCGTCCGCTGTGCGTCGTTGAAGTAGGCCGGGACAGTGATCACCGCGTCGGTGACCTTCTCGCCCAGGTACTCCTCGGCGTCCCGCTTGAGCTTACCGAGGATGCGCGCGGAGATCTCCTGCGCGGTGTACTTCTTGCCGTCGATGTCGACCCGCCAGGTCGGCTCACCCATGTGGCGCTTGACCGACCGGATGGTGCGCTCGACGTTGGTCACGGCCTGGCGCTTGGCGACCTCGCCCACCAGCGGCTCACCCGTCTTGGCGAAGGCGACGACGGACGGCGTGGTCCGGCCGCCCTCAGCGTTCGCGATGACGGTGGGCTCGCCACCCTCGAGAACCGCGACGACGGAGTTCGTCGTGCCCAGGTCGATGCCGACCGCTCGTGCCATCTGTGGATCCCTCCGTGTGGATCATCAACCGGTGTGGTGGTGACCGGGTCACCACGGGATCAGCGTGGGGGCGTCGCCCCGAGATTGTCAATTCGGGGCTGACGAAACCTGAGCCGCGGTGACTCACCTTGACCAACCTCGGCAGGCGGACGGGCATTCCTGAGTGCCTGGACGACGTCCGCGTCCGACCCCCGGACGCCGACCACCGCGCGGGTCGGTCACGCCGTCCCGGGATGCGGGCCCGCCTGCGCCGGCAGCGACGAGCCGGTCGGCGACGGCACCGGCGTCAGCCACGTCAGCGGGCGCGGCGCCTCACGCACCCAGGCCCGATCGCCCCGGCACCCGAACACGACCTCATCCGCCTCGGTGCCCCGGGCGAACCGCACGGTCACCTGCGCCGGACCGTTGAGAGCCCACCGCCCGCTCCAGCCCTGATGCATGATCGCCCGGGCGTCGCCCAGTTCCGAGTCGCCCACCTCCGACGCCGTGCACCCGAGGTACACCTGGCCGCCACGGGCCGGGTACGCGTAGGCCGACGACCGGGACGGGCCAGATGTTCCCGACGGGCCGGACGTCCCCCCGGGCCCGGTCGCCGCGCCGGAGGTCGTGGTCGCCCCACCGACGCCGAAGATCATCTCGCCGCCGGACGGCCCGGGGGACCCGCTGCCCGCCGGTGCGCCCGCTCCTCCGGTCCAGATCGCGGCCGGGCCGACCCCGTCCGCCGGGTCGGTGGCGGAACCCGAGCCCGAGCCCGGGGCCGGGCCAGTCCCCGAGCCCGATCCCGGACCACCGCCGGAGGGCGTCGCGCCGGACCGCGCCCCGGACGAGGACCCGGGCGCCGCCCCCGAGGCGTGGCCCGGGGTCGCGACGCCGGGGGGAGCCCCTCGCCCGGGGCTGGACGTCGCGGGCGCACCGCCGACGGACGTCACCCCGCCCTGGACGACGCGGTCGGCCGGCCGGTTGCCCGCCAGGTGGAGCGGGCCGGCGAGCCGGCCGCTCACCGCGGCACGCCCGTCACCGAGGACCATGCGACGGTTGCGGGACGCGGCGGACGACATGGTCACCCAGACCAGGGCCCCTGCAGCCAGTACTGCCAGCAACCATGCGCACATGGCGATCACCAGGCCACGGACCCGTTCCACCCCCGCCCTCCCGACATCACGTTCAGTGAAGCAATGGGCCTCTGACCAGGGCACGTTGCCACGCACCCCACCTGAGGCGTTACCGTCCGGGGTGTGGCCGTGATCCTGCTCGTTGAGGACGACGCGGGAATCCGCTCTGCCCTCAGTCGCGCCTTGACCGACCGTGGGCACGCCGTCCAGTGGCAACCGGGGGGTCTGCAAGGGTTGCAGGCGGTGATCGACGACCGCCCGGACGTGGTCCTGCTGGACCTCGGACTGCCGGACGTCGACGGACTCCAGGTCCTCACCATGATGCGTTCCGTCAGCGACGTGCCGGTGATCGTCGTCACCGCGCGCGACGATGACGCCGACATCGTCCGCGCTCTGGACGCCGGGGCGGACGACTTCGTCACCAAGCCGTTCGGCGCCGACCACCTGGAGGCGAGGATCCGGGCCGTGCTGCGGCGGAGCGGATCCCACCGGGCGGACGGGTCGATCACGGTCGGCGAACTGGTCGTCGACCCGAAGACGCGGACCGCGACCCTCGAGGACCGGCCGCTGGAGCTGTCCCGCAAGGAGTTCGACCTGCTCCTCGCGCTGGCTCAGCGGGCCGGTGAGGTGGTCACCAAGCGTGAGTTGCTGGCCGAGGTATGGCGCCAGCCCTACGGCGGCGGCGACCGGACCGTCGACGTCCACCTGTCGTGGCTGCGCCGCAAGCTCGGCGAGACCGCCGCGGAGCCGCGCTACCTGCACAGCAGCCGAGGAGTCGGGGTGCGGCTGGCACCCCCCGGAGAGGTCTGAGGCTCGTCCGGGTGCGCCGCCAACTGACCCTTCTTGTCGGAGCCACCACATCAGCAGTCGTCCTGGCCTTCCTGATTCCGCTGGCTCTGGTCTCGCGCGTCAGGGCGGAGGACCTGGCCGTCACCGCCGCGACGTCCCAGACGCTCTCCGCCGTGAACGCGGCGGTGAGCACCCGGGACGTGAAGGACATTCCGGGCCTGGTCGCCCGGTTCGTGGGCACCACGCGCTTCGGCCGGACGACGGTCTATCTCGGGAACGGCGCCGTGATCGGCCCCGACCCGGCGGATGCCCAGATCAAGCAGGCCATGCGCAACGGCGACTCGGGCACCTACCCGATCGACGACGGCGCAGCCGTGATCACCACCAGCACCGGACCGGCGGGCACCATCGCGGCCCGCACGATCGTGCCCCGGGACATCCTGCACCAGGGCGTCGCCCAGACGACGGCCTCGCTGGCGGCCCTCGGCATGGTCCTGCTGCTGGGTGCGATGTTCGCGGCCGACCGACTGGGACGCCGGATCAGCGCCCCGGTCCGACGGCTCGCCGGGGCCGCCGAGACGATGCGCGACGGCAATCTCGACGTCCGGATCCCGGAGCGTGGGACCTCCGAAGTGGTGGCGCTCGCCGCGGCGCTGAACCAGCTGGCCGCCAGGGTGCAGAAGCAGATGGCCGAGAGCCGCGACTCGGTCGCCGACCTGTCGCACCGGCTCCGCACGCCGGTGACCGCGTTGCGACTGGACACCGACAGCGTCGCCGACCCGGAGGTCGCCGAGCGGCTTCGCCAGCACGTCACCCAGCTGGAGCGGACCGTGGACGCCATCGTGCACGACGCCCGCCGTCCGACCCGGGCCGGCGGCGACTCCTGTGACGTCGGCAAGGTCGTCAAGGAGCGGGCGGACTTCTGGTCCGCCCTGGCCGAGGAGCAGGGCCGGCAGATGAGGATCTCGGTGCCACCGGACCGGGCGCTGCGGGCCCGGCTGGACGCGTCCGACCTGAGCGACGTCGTCGACGTCCTGATCGACAACGTGTTCGCGCACACCGAGGAGGGGGTGCCCCTGGAGGTCTGGGTGGCACCGCGCCCGAACGGAGCGGTCGTGCTGACCGTCGAAGACGGCGGTCAAGGTCTCCCCCAGGCCGACATCATCGCGCGCGGATCCTCCGGAGCCGGTTCGACCGGGCTCGGGATGGACATCGTGCGCCGGGCGGCGAACGCCTCCGGCGGCACCATGGAGGTGGGTAGGTCCCGGCTCGGCGGCGCCCTCATCCGGGTGGTCTTCGGACCGCCCGAGCGGTGAGTTCCGCCTGCCGCGGCACGGCCGACCGCACTGCCTCACCCTACCGGCCTTTCCCACGCAGGTACGGGCCGTTCCGCGCAGGTACGGGCGCGACGGGCCCAGGGCTCCACCCTGGGCCCTCAGCATTCCGGGCATGCCGTCATGGGCGCCTCGTCGCAGGATCAAGCCCCCGCAAAGGGGGACAACCTCCGGTTACGGTCGGCTTCTGGCACTGCTTGAGAGCGTGCTGGGACGGCTCACCGACCAGCTGTTCACCATGCGTAGCAGATCTCGCACCCACGACCGGGACACCGACCGGGACGCCGACCGCGGCGACCTCCAGGGGTTCCTGGACGTAACCGGTGATCCGGCAGACTGTGGTCGATGCCGAACCCGACCACGGTCCCTGACGACCACGCGCCCGACACCTACGGGCAGGCGCAGTGGCGCGCTCTCGGTACCTACGTGCAGCTCGTCGTGGCCGGCGAGCGGCACCTGGGAGCCGCCCGGGGGATCGCCGTCCGGCTCCTGGACCAGGTGGACCGTGCCTGCAGCCGGTTCCGGCCGGACTCCGACCTGGTCCGCGCCAACCGCAATGCCGGCTCCTGGACGCGGGTCGACCCGCTGTTGGCCGCCGCGGTCACGGTCGCCGTCCGGGCCGCCGAGGAGACGGACGGCCAGGTCGATCCGACACTGGGGCACAGCCTGGTGGCGGCGGGCTACGACCGCGACTACGACGAGCTGCGCCGCCGCGGTGAAGGTCCGGCGGCGGTCCCGGTGCCGGCCGTGGCCGACGCCTGGCGCTGGATCCGGGTCGACCCGGAGGGCGCCGTGCTGGTGCCCGCCGGCACTGCCCTCGACCTCGGCGCCACCTGCAAGGCGTTCGCCGCGGATCTGATCGCGGCGAGGATCGGCGGCGAGACCGGCGCCGGCTGCGTGCTGAGCCTCGGCGGGGACGTCGCGGTGGGCGTGCCGCCGTCCGGACCCGCCGGGGACGACGACCTGGTGCCGTGGCCGGTCACGGTCGCGGAGACCCCGCAGGACCCGCCCGACGCCCGGGTGACGCTGCTCACCGGCGGGCTGGCGACGTCCACGGTCCTGGCCCGGCGGTGGCACCGCGGCGGGCGGCTGGTGCACCACCTGCTCGACCCGGCCACCGGTCGCTCGGTGGAGCCGCGCTGGCGCACCGTCAGCGTCACCGCCCACAGCTGCCTGGCTGCCAACACGGCCAGCACCGCGGCCGTCGTGATCGGTTCCCGGGCGGCCGGCTGGCTCGCCGACCGGGGCCTCGCGGCACGGCTCGTGGACGCCGAGGGCGCTGTCACGTACGTCGGCGCCTGGGCCGAGGAGACGGCGTGAACGGCGGGCGTGGGCGTGGGCGTGACGTTCGGCGTGGTGCGGATCGCAACGCTGGTTCACCAGCGACGGTTGACGGTATGACTGGAGGCGGGCCGGGGGCGGCGGGCGTGATGGACGGGCGTGAGGAGACGTCGTGACCGGGTTTCGCACGGTTCCCGCCGGGTACGGCGGCGACCTGACGGTGGCCGTCGGGCCCCGGCTGCTGCGATCGGTGGCCGCCGGCGCCGAGCTGGCGGCGCACCGCACGTCCTGGGCCGCGCCGCAGCCGGTGCCCGCGGCCGAGCTGGTGTCCCGCACCGAGCGGGTGGGCCTGCGGGGCCGCGGCGGCGGGGGGTTCCCGTTCAGCCGCAAGCTGGCCGTCGCGCTCGGCGCGGGCCGCAGACGCGCGGTGATCGTGAACGCGGCGGAGGGCGAGCCGGGCAGCGGTAAGGACTCCGCGCTGCTGCTCACCGCACCCCACCTGGTGCTCGACGGCGCCGACCTGGTCGCCACCGCGCTCGACTGCACCACGGTGACGGTCGTCGTCCCGGCGGAGCGCCCGGCCGTGGGCGGCGCCGTCCGGGCCGCCGTCGCCCAGCGCCCGGGCGACCTCGGCTACGACCTCGTCGTCACCGGTGGCACGTTCGTGAGCGGGCAGGCGCGGGCGGTGGTCGAGCTGGTCGAGGGCCGGGAGAACCTCCCGGTGACGGCCTGGACGCCCGAGGCCGTCAGCGGTGTCAAGGATCGCCCCACCCTGCTGTCCAATGCGGAGACGTTCGCGCAGGTGGCAGCCGTCTGCGCGCTGGGAGTGGACGAGTACCTGGCCATCGGCCTGCCCGCCGAACCCGGGACGACGTTGCTCACCGTCGCCGGGGACAGTCCTGGCGGTGTCGTCCTGGAGGTACCGTTCGGGGTCGCGCTGGCGCGGGTCCTGCCGTACTGCGGGTTCCGGACGGACGGTCCGGTGCTGATCGGCGGGTACCACGGCGCGTGGCTGCCGGTCGAGGAGGTGGCCCGCCGGACGATCTCCCGGCAGGACCTGGCCACGGTGGGCGCGTCGATCGGGGCCGGCGTGATCCTCCCGCTCGGCCCGACGAGGTGCCCGGTCCAGGTGACGGCGAGCATCGTCGAGTACCTGGCCGGGCACAGCGCACGCCGGTGCGGGCCGTGCCGCAACGGCCTGCCCGCCCTCGCGACGTCCGTGGACGAGCTGGCCCGGGACGGCGGCCGCGAGTCGGTCACCCGCGTCAAGGAGCTGGTCTCGCTGGTCACCGGCCGAGGGGCCTGCGCCCATCCGGACGGGACGGCGCGGCTCGTCCGGTCACTGTTCCGGGCGTTCCCGGACGAGCTCGCCGCCCACCGCGACGGGCGGTGCGCGCTCTCGCCGCTGCCGTTGTCCGCGGCGGTGGCCCGGTGACCGGGCAGCCCCTGCGCCGCCCTCGCGGCGCCGAGCGCCTGGCGACACCTGCCCCCGTGCCGACCACGCACCCCGTGCCGGCCGAACCCGCGCCGGCGGTGCCGGCCGGCGGACAGCCCGCGCCGGCGGTGCCAACGGCTCGGACTCACGGCACCCCGGCAGCCGGTCTCACCGGCCCGCTGCGTCAGCTCCTCGGTCCGGTGACCGGCAGCCTCAAGCTCCTCGGCCGCGGCGACGAGCCGGCCGACGCGACGCTCCGAGCGGATTGGCCACGGTGCCAGGCGCACGGCGTGTGCCACGAGATCGCACCGGAGGTGATCCATCTCGACGAGTGGGGATACCCGCTGTTCGACCCGGGCCCGCTCGGGGGCGACGAGCTGGCGGCGGTCCGCAAGGCCGTGCAGGCCTGCCCGACCCTCGCGCTGCGGCTCGGCGAGGTCCGACCCCGCTGACGCGGCGCACCGGACCGGGTCCGCTGCGCCGCGCCCGCCATCACCCGCTCGGCCTTCGGGTTCGCCCACCCCCGAGCGTGTCGGCCCCCGACCTGGCACTGTGGAGGTGTGCTGCTGCGACTCCTCCGCGAACCGCGCACCGGCCGCCCGGCTCCGATCGCGCGGCTCGTCGCGCTGGTCGTCGTCCTGGGCCTCGTCCTCGCAGCCGGACCGGTGCTGGTGCCGCTCCTGCGCTGGGTCACCTCGATGCTGTGACGGACCGGCCCGACGGCTGCTCGTGCCCGGCGTCCGGTCAGGCGCCAGGATGGTGTCGGCGACGGCGACGGCGGGAGGGTGACGTGGGGTCCATCGTGTGGCGGGTTCTGGGCACGGGTTCGGCGGTCCTCGCGGCCTCCTTCGCGGAACGTGCGGTGCGGACCGCCTGGCGGACGGCAACGGGGAACGAACCCCCGGCCCTGCCGGAGAACCCGGACACCCGCTGGGGCGAAGCAGTCACCTGGGCGCTGCTCTCCGGGGCGGTGATCGGGCTGGCCCGACTGGTCGCCACGCGCCGGGCGGCCGCCTACTACCGGAACTCCACCGGCGAACTCCCCAAGGCGCTGCGCCGGGCCGCCTGACCGACACCGACACCGACACCGACACCGACACCGACACCGACGGGATCGTCGCCGCGCGTTCACCGCCCGGACGCCGAACCGGTACCCCGCTGCCACCCTGGATCGTCACGGTGGTCGGTAGATCCGGAGCGCGCGCCGTCCGGATCTGCCTGGCCGAGGCGGCCGGAGCGAGGGGCCGCGCGAGGATCGATGGAACCGCGGTACCAGTGCGTGGCCCTCGGGCCGGTCTGGTCCTGGCGGCTGCTCGGCTCCAACCACCGGGAGCTGGCCCGCGCCGCAGCCGGGTTCGCCACGTTCGAGGAGGCGACGGACGACGCCGTCGCGACGGCGGGGCAGGCCCGGACGGCCAGCATCGAGATCTCGCTCTCGCCCGACTCCACCTGGCACTGGCTGATGACGGTGGACGGCCAGCCGCAGGCCAGATCGGCCCTCGGCTATGCCCGGCGCCTGGAGTGCGCCCGGGCGGTGGACCGGTTCCGGGAGAGTGCCCCGGTGGCCCGGGTGTCACCGACGCCGCTGATCCACCGCCGGCCGGGCGGCCGGGCCCAGCCCGCCGGGCCAGAATCGTGACGTGACGACAACCCCCTCCTCCCCGACTCCCCGCACAGCCCGAAACCTCGCTGACGCCGTCGCCGCCGGCCCGGTCGTGCTCGACGGCGGCCTGGCCACCGAACTGGAACGCGCCGGGCACGACGTGACCGGCGCCCTGTGGTCCGCCGGGCTGCTGCGGGACCGACCGGACGCCGTCGTGGCCGCCCACCGGCGGTTCTTCGAGGCGGGGGCCGAGGTGGCGACGACGGCGTCGTACCAGGCGTCGTTCGAGGGTCTCGCCGCGGCGGGCGTCGACGCCGCCGGCACCCGCGCGTTGCTGCGTCGCTCCGTCGAGCTGGCCCGCGCAGCGGCGGGCGGCCGGCCCGGGCGCTGGGTGGCGGCGTCCGTGGGGCCGTACGGGGCGATGCTCACCGGGGGTCAGGAGTACACCGGCGCGTACGCCGACCCGCGGGACGCGGCGGCCCTGGACATCGCCTCGCTGGCCGCGTGGCACCGTCCCCGGCTGGAGGTGCTCGCGGATGCCGGCGCCGACGTCCTGGCCTGTGAGACCGTGCCGGCCGCGGCCGAGGCCCGCGCCCTGATCGAAGAGCTGGCCCGGCTCGACGTCCCGGGCTGGCTCAGCCTCACCGCCGTCACCCGGCCCGACGGCAGGGTCACCACCCGTCTGGGCGAACCGGTCGAGCCGATCTTCGCGCTGGCCGGCCAGCTGCCGCAGCTCGTCGCGGTCGGGGTGAACTGCACCGACCCGGACGGCGCCGACCGGGCGGTGGCGGCGGCAGCCCGGGCGAGCGGCAAACCCGTGGTCGTCTACCCGAACAGCGGTGAGAGCTGGGACGCCGGTCGCCGGGTGTGGTCGGGGTCACCGGGGTTCGCCCCCGAGGCGGTGACGGGATGGCTGGTCGCGGGCGCGCGGCTCGTCGGCGGCTGCTGCCGGGTCGGCCCGACCGAGATCGCCGCGGTCGCGGCCGCCACCGCCCGCTGAGGACGGATCGTCAGCGATCGCCCCAGGCG
>DATDMG010000536.1:0-2268 GCA_036518955.1 Kineosporiaceae bacterium
CGGGTGGGCCGGGCGTTGGGGGATCTGCCGATCGCGGTAGCGGCTGCTGGTGCGCTCCTGGCCGAAAGTGGTGCGGACGTCGACGACTTTCTCGACCAGGTCGAGGGGCGAGATCCGGAGCGTCCGGGGGGTGCTGAACGCAGTTGGGACGCCACCTGGGACCTCTTTCTGGATCGCTTGCGGGAGCGGTCGGCGGGCGCCTACCGGCTCCTGGAGATCTGCTCGGTGTTGGCCCCGGAGATTGCCCTCGAACTGGTGTACAGCGAGCAGATGGCATCGTCCTTGGCGCCGTTCGATCCTCTGGTATCGGATCGCATGATGCGGGCGAAGCTCGTGCAGGAGATCAACCGTCTGGCGTTGTTGAAACTGGACCAGCACGCCAAGCAGATCCACGTCCATCGCTTGGTGCAGGCCGCCGTTCGGCGCAGGATGTCGGCGCTGGTGGTCGAGGAAATCCGCCACGATGCGCATCTCGTACTGGCCCGGTGCCGCCCCAACGGGGAGCCCGACGACCCGGACAGTTGGCCGCGGTTCCGGATGCTGTGGCCGCACCTCGAGGTTTCGGGGGCCGTGTCGTGCCCCGACGAGTCCGTGCGACAACTGCTGATCGACAGGGTGAGATACCTGCGTCGCCGTGGGGACCTCAAGCCAGGGTTGGAGTTCGGGGAGCGCATCGCCGCTGCCTGGCAGGACCAGCTCGACCGAGGGCGAGTGAGCGATTCCGCTGCCCTTCTCCGCCAACTCCTGCACCTTCGGTTCAACCTCGCCAACATTCTCAGGGACTTGTCGAATTATCGTGGGGCGCTGAAGATGGATGAGCAAGTGCTTGCGGAGCAGCGGCAGCTGCTGGGCGGCGAGCATTCCCACACCCTGATGACGGCGGGCAGCCGGGCGGCGGATCTGCGCGCGCTGGGTGATTATGCGGAGGCACTGCGCCAGGACGAGGCCACTTACAAGTCATGGCTCACGGACTTCGGTGAAGATCACCCAAGGACGCTGATGGCAGCCAACAACGTGGCCGCCTCGCTGCGAGCCGTAGGGGACTTCCGCCGGGCCCGCGCCATCGACGCGGACGTGGCCGAGCGGCGCCGTGTGGTGCTGGGCGCTGACCATCCCTATAGCCTGCACTCGCAGTCCTGCCTGGGCAGGGACCTGAGGGAGGCCGGCGAGTACGGTCAGTCGGTGGAGCTGCTCCAATCCGTGGTCGCAGCCGCCGAGGAACACCTGGGGCACAGCGCGCTGGAGACCTTGCAGGCGAGGTCGAACTTGGCGGCGTCCCTGCGTAGCGCTGGTCGCAGTGGGGAAGCAGGGCAGCTGCTGTCCGAGACCTACGGGACGTTGCTGGTTCGGTTCGGCAGCGACAACCCGACGACCCTTGCGTGCCGGCTGAACTGGGCGGCCAACTTGCTCGCCGAGGGTGAGGCGAGGTCCTCGGTGGAGGAGCTGGAAGCCGTGAGCGGGGCGTATGAGCGCTCGCTGGGGGCGGACAACCCCTTCACCTTGGTGTGCATCAGCAACCTGTCGGCCGCCTATCGGGCCAGCGACCGGATCATGGATGCGCTGGAGGCGTCCGAGCGAGCGACCAGTGGGTGTCGCCGCAGGCTCACGGAGCGCCACCCGTACTACCTGGCAGCCGCCACCAACCGGGCGATCTGCCGGTTCGAGGCCGGTCGCACGGATGGCGTGCTGGACGAGCTGCGCCAGTTGGTGACGGTCATGACCGACGAGTTCGGGGAGCATCACCCGGACACCTTGGGCTGCCGAGGGAACCTCGCTGTGGTGTCGTGGCGGGCCGCTGCAGGACCCGATCCGGACTCCACCGCCCCCGTTGCGGGTCTGGTGGAGGTGCTGGACGCTCTGCGTGCCCGATTGGACCCGAGTCACCCGTCGATCACCACGCTGCAGGGGCGACAGCTGCTCTCTCGGGTGATCTATCCGCATGATCCCTTCTGATCGCGGCGGGAGGTCGCTGCTCCTCCGCCGGCGAGGGTGACGGCAGCTCCCGCTGGTCCTGGGGTTGTGCGTGGTGTGCCGGCGTTGCGGGGGGCATCACGGTCATCGTCCCGAGGGACGCACCGGGCCAGCGCGGCGAGGATGTCGGGCAGCACTTCCATCGCGGTGATGACGCCGTGGAACCCGGGCGACGAGCAGACCCGACAGCACGCCGGCGACCTGCTGAGCAGTCTCCGCTCGGTGATGCCCAAGCGGTTGGGTGGGACGAGGGCCTCGCTGGTGAGTTATTCGACGAAGATGATTACGCTCGAGCAG
>DATDMG010000537.1:0-14296 GCA_036518955.1 Kineosporiaceae bacterium
CTGACCGAACCGGTGTAGAACAGGCCCACCAACGGGTCGGTGCCGGTGACCGCGACGGCGACGATGACCCCCAGCCCGACCGTGGTCTGGGCGAGCGAGGCGGCCTTGGGCGCCCCGGCCATCGTGGTCCGACCGAACACCGCGGGCAGCACCCCCTCACGGCCGAGGGCGAACACATAGCGGGCCGTGGTGGCATGGAAGGAGATCATCGCCGCGGTGATCGAGGTGGCGAACAGGACCTGGCCGGCGGTGACGGCGATCGGTCCGAGCCGATGGGCGACCAGGGCGAAGACGAGGTCGGTACCGCGGGCCCGGGCCTCCTCGACGATCCGGTCGCTACCGGCTGCGGCGGTCATCGCCCAGGCCGAGACCCCGTACAGCGCGGCGATCACCGCGACCGACGCGTACATCGCCGCCGGAAGGGTCCGACGCGGACGGCGGGCCTCTTCCGCGAAGACGACGGCGGACTCGAAGCCGACGAACCCCAGGACGGCGATGGCCAGGACGGCACCCCCAGCAGCGCGACCAGGGCCCACGCCACCAGTGCGAACACCCACCAGGGCAGCCCGGCAGCGGCCGTGCCGGCCAGCAGCGGGCTGACCGCGGCGCCGATCGCCCCGTAGAGGCAGACCTGGATCAGGTTGTAGGACAGCAGCGACACCCAGGCGGCCGCCACTCCCCCGGTGCGTCCCAGGCCGTGGGCGACGTAGGCGTAGAGCGCTCCGGAGTGCGGCAGGTGCCGGCTCATCGCCACGTACCCGACGGCGAACAGCCCCAGCACGCACCCGACCGCGGCGAACGCCGCCGGCAGTCCCAGGCTCCCGGTCACCGCGAACGCCGTGGCGAGCGTTCCGGCGACCACCGTCAACGGGGCGGCCGCCGACATCACGAAGAACACCACGGACACCGCACCCAACCGTTCCTCGGCCAAGGCCGCGGACAGGTCCGCGCCCCGTCCCACACGTTTGATCATCCGATTCCTTCCCTGTCGGTGTCGGGCGCGCCAGCACCGGCACGCAGAACGAGGCCCTCGCCGGTCGCCGGCCGGCACCCGCGCCGTGAGAGCGGCGAGTCGACGATGGTCAGCGGATCCGGGACGTCAGGACCGCTTCGCCCACCGCGGCCTCAACCGTGGCGACCACCTGGGCCAGCGCCGACGGCAGCGCCAGGCGGACCGACTGCGCGTACGCCCAGCCGGACGCGTGGTCATCCGGGTGCCACAACACGCGCCCGAGCAGCCCGGTCGCCTGCAGCAGGCCCACCAGGACGGCGTCCGCGGCCCCGAGCGGCTCCCGGCGCACCAGACGACCCGCCACGCGGACCGCCGGCCAGGCGAACGCGTTCGGGTCGGTCGGCAGATACTGCACCCGCCGCGGTCCGATCCGGCGGATCGTCACCGGCGCGAGCATCCCGCTGCCGATGAGTCGGCGGCGGACGTCGTCGACGGCGTCCATCGCCAGGAATGCCAGCCAGATGCCCAGATCCCGGTCCTGGCGCGGATCCTGCACCAGACGCACCACCTCCCGCAGCAGCCCGTCACCGGCACCAGGGGTCGACGCGTCGGCGAGCCGCCGGCCGCCGCCGCCGGTGCCGTTGCTGCTGAGGTGGCTCCGGTCATGACGGGGCCCCTGGCCGGGTGGGTGGCTGAGCACCGGGTACAGGCCCGCGTCGTGCACCGTCGCGGCGCCGGCCAGGCCCTGCCCGACCATCGGGCCCCGGTCGGCCGGGGGCGTCCTGCCCGGTGGCCGCCAGGACGACACCGGGACCAGCCCCGGCGCGAGGACATCGAACCCGGCCAGCAGCCCGGCCAACTCCTGGCTCGTTCGCGGGGTGCACGGGGCACCGGTCAGCTCCCGGTACACCGTCACCGCCTGCCGGACGGCGTCCGCCTGCAGGGCCGGCCCGGGCGTCGCATGGGACACCACGACACAGCCGCCCGGAGCCATCACGCTACGAAACGCCGCGACCGTCGCGGCCGGGTCGTCCTCGTCGGTCAGGAAATGCAGGACGGCGACCATTAACACGGCCACCGGCCGCGACCAGTCCACCATCCGGGCCAGCACGGGGTCGGCGAGGATGCTCCCCGGGTCACGCAGGTCGCCGTCCACCACGACCGTCCGGGCATCGCAGGCCAGCAGGGCCCGGGCGTGTGCCAGCACGACAGGGTCGTTGTCCACGTACACCGTGCACGCCCCCGGCCGGGCCCGTTGCGCCACGTCGTGGACGTTCATCGCCGTCGGCAGCCCCGACCCCAGGTCGACGAACTGATCCAGGCCGAGTTCCCCGGCCAGATACCGGACCGCCCGGACCAGGAACCGCCGGTTCGCCCGCACCGTCGGCACGACCCACGGCAGGAACTCCGCGACCATGTCCCCGACACGACGGTCCACCGCAAGGTGATCCTTACCGCCGAGCCAGTAGTCGTACACCCGCGCCGCGCTCGCCGCCCCGCCACACCCACCCGCGCCGTCCACCAGGAGTGCCCGGTCCCAGCCCGGCCCTCGATCGTTCACGTCACGATCGTGTCGACGCCCGACCACCCTCGGAATCCATCGAACGCGGACACCTGCAGATGTCCGCATCACCCACCCGCGAGAGGTGACGTCAGGCCGACGTGCCGGACGACGGCACCGCGCCGTACTCGGCGTACACCGTCGTCATGCTTCCCAGGGCCTGGACGGCGAGGGCGAGGCGGCGGCTGAGCCGGTCGAGGGCGACAAGCTGCTGTTCGTCTTCGACGGCGGCACGCTGGCCCGAGCGGACGTCGAGGGACTGACACTGGATCCGGGGGAGATCGCCGAAGCCCGTTTCCACCCGCCGTCCGCGAAAGCCCTGGCCATCAGGGCCATCGCGTCGATGTCGGCCTGACCTACCCGGCCGCGGACGCCGGCCACGGACGATCCGCCCGGCACACGGTCGGAGTCCGCCCGATCAGGACCACGAGCGGGTTCGGTCATGGCCCGGACCCACAACTGTTCCAGGCTCCCGCCCGTGCCGAGCACGTCGTCCAGGCAACGGATCAGCGCGAGGCTGGGACGGCGTTCGGCCTTCTCGACCTTCCCCAGCAGGGCCTCGCTATGGTGCGTCCGCCTGCCCAGTTCGCGCTGCGACCAGCCGCGCGAGGTCCGCCAGTGACGCACCTGGGCCCCGAGCAGGTCCCACGGCGACGCCAGCGGGGTCAGTGTGCGCGGTCGCTGCGGCACGAGCACCACCCTCCCTCCGGGGGCCCGGATCGGGCGTTGAATCGACCATAGACACGCCACCCGCGAGAAGACCGTGTCAGAACGCAGGCTTCACCATCGGGCATGCGGACAGCTCGAGTGTCCGCATGCCCCCGCTGGGAACTGCGGGAGGAGACGCGCCTCGTCGTCGAGGTGAGCGACCTCCGGCTGGTTCACGTCATCCGGGCGCCCGAGGGATAGCGCCCGAGGGATGCAGGCACCGATTGGGTGGACGGAACGCAGTGGAACGACGGAGTGGAACGACATGGAACGCCTTCTGCGTCGGGGGGACAGCCCGGGGGGACGGCCGGCCCACGGTCAGCGACCAACGGCTGGCTGTGGGCCGTACGGCGCCGAATATCACACGGCGCCGCACGTGGACTGCTGGGAGGTGAGATTCGTGGCGCACCCATCCAGTTGATCGCTGACGCATCGACGGGGACGACGCGCGCCGCGCCAGCGGGCAGAGCCCGACCGTACCGCCGTCCCGTGGGGTCGGCCCACCGACGCCTGCCCTGCCACGGCACCGTGATCGGGGTCGGCAGCGCACGAACCGGCCGCGGTGGCCTCCTGACTGACCTCCGACGGCATTCCGTGCCGTCACCTTTCCGCGCAACGCGAGGCCCTGACGGCGCCTCGAGAAAGCTGACGAAATCATGAAGAGATACCTGCGACCAGCCCGTGTCGCGCTGACGGTGCTCACCGCCGGGTTGGTGTGCATGGCGCCCACCACCGACGCCTCGGCCGCGAAGAAGTCCCCGACGCTGGTCGTCCCCACCGCCATCCAAACGATCTACCAGCGCTTCTACGGATACCCCACCCAGAACAACCCGTGGGTCCAGGTCACCGGAACGGCCAACTGCCCCTCCGGTACCCGCGTGGTCGGAGTGGGCGCCGGGAACGGCACCGTGACCGCCCTGGCCCCCACCCAGAACTTCACCGCGGCGCAGATGGTCGGCGCGGTCACCTGGCCCTCACCGACCTACGGCGGCAACTTCATCCAGGTGCAACTCCTCTGCGCTCCCGCCGGTCAACTCGCTGACGTCAAGACCGCGCAGGTCAACGACCACCGCGCCGTCAACCAGCGCGGCCCCGGCGGGAAGTACCTGCGCGACGTCGCCCAGTGCCCCGGCGGCTACTACGCCTTCGGCGGCGGCGGGTACTTCACCGGCAACGCCAGCGGGTTCGAGGGAGCCTACTGGATCATCGGCAACGGGCCCACGCCCGACGGCTCAGGGTGGGCCTTCACCGCCCAGGCCCCGCCCGACGGCCAGACCATGGTCGTCGAGGCCCAGTGCGCGCCCCGGGCGGGCCAGACGTTCCTCAACCTCACCGGGACGTCCACCGTGCCGGAGCCGGACCCGAACAACCGCACATACGAGCAGCGCACCGCCTACGCCGATTGCCCCGCGGGCTACACACCCATCTCCGGCGGGTGGTACATCGCGACCGCGCCGCTCTCACAGCAGGCATACCCGGTCGACGCCCAGAACTACATCGGGACCACCTCCTGGTCGGTCGGCGGACCGCAGACCAGCGATAGCAGTACCGGCCGGCTGGCATGGTACGCGAACGCCACGGTGATGGCCGGCGACAGCCTGGAGGTCCTGGTGCAATGCATCAAGCCCGTCTGACCCGCCCTTCCGCCAGACCGTTCGGACGGCCGATCCCCGCTTCCCATCCGTGGCCGCCCTACGCGACCTGGCCGAGTCCCTGCGCGCCGCGGCCTGGTCGGCGAAGGCGGACGCCGACGACTGACCCACCGACGACGGGCAGCCCGGGAGCCGGATCCCAGGCCCCCTGCGGGGCCCGGTTTGTCGGACCAGTAGGTCACAGTGTGCGCATGACTGATCTCCATGCGGCTGACGGGTGCGGTGGACCAGGACGACCAGGACGACACGGACGGCCAGGAGCCGGGCGGGCTGACGGTGGCGCAGGCCCGGGCCCTGGTCGCCCGGCTGCGCCGCCAGCTGTCGGAGGTGGCCGGGGCGTCCGCCGGCCTGGAGGCCTGGTGCAACCAGCTCCCCGCGACGCACGTGCCAGGCGGCGAGCAGGTCCTGGTGACCGACCTGGTGCAGACCACCGTCCCGGACCCACAGACTCTGGCGCGGGAGCTGGGCCAGGTGGGCTGCAGCAGGAACGGTCGGCCCTGCCTGGGGCGCTGTCGGCGTCCAACGTCTTCGGTTGCTGTGCCCCTGCCCTCACTGGTCGGGCACGATGACCTGGGCATGGCCGTGGCCGGGCGCATCAGCCGGCAGAGTCTGGTGCCGTCAGCCCGGGCCCGCCGTGCAGGGCGAGGATCATCGGCCGGCGCACACCGTCCTGCCGCTCCTCGCCCATCACCGACACGTCCAACGGGGCGCCGTTGATGAGCAATCGCACACCCTCACCGAAGGGACCCGCGATCACCGCGGGCTGCGGATGGCCGTCAGGTCAGGGACGAGCCGCGGGCATCTCCCACGGCGATTGCGGAGCACGTCGCCGGTCTCCAGCAACGACTTGAGGTTCGACAGCACGGCCGGCCGTGGGAGACCTGGCCGAGAGCCTCGGTTCCGGGGAGGTTCTCGTGCGTCACCGTGAGCCGGACGATGTCGTGGTGTGGCTCGACCGGGAACGTGACCACGGACGCCCCGGGCGGATCACAGGGATCTGCCTGCCTATCGTCAAGAGTTCACCCGCCGGGCCCGGAGCCCGGAGCCCGGAGCCCGCCAGGGACCTACCGCGCGCAATTGGCGCCGAGGATGCCAGATAGTCGGGCCATGCCTCGTCCACTCAGCACGGCCATCACCCTGCGCTTGGCCCAGCTCGGGCTTCCGCTTCCCGCCACGTGGGAGAACTCCGAGCCGGCCCAGCTGGTCGGCCCGATCATCGCACGCCAGCGTGAGCTGAACCGCCGGCTGTCCGACCGCCTGTGCGCCGCCGATGCGCGCATCCAGGCCTTCCTCGATGACTACCTCGCTGGTACCGGCGCGCGCCCCGAACTGCCACGCCGCACCCTCGTACTCGACGAAACCGGCCTGGCCCGCGAACTGTCCCTGCCGCTCGACGGCGACAGCTTCACCTCCCCCCTGCTGAGCAGCTACCGGGTGGCCAACGGCGTGCTGCACAACCCGGCGAACGACCGCCGGACCACGGTGGGCGTGTTCCACGTCGCCACGGGAGGACTGCCCATCCCCGATGACAAGATCGCGGTTCCGCGCGAGGCCTTCGCCCGGTTGCTCAGCCACGCCTTCGAGCCGCCCGCGGCAGACATGGAGCTGCCGTACACCTGCGCCCAGCCGCAGCCGGCCGCCTGCTTCGCCTCGCTCTACCTGCGTCCGCTCGTCCTGCCGGAGGTGCCGGGCTTCATCCGGGAGAAGCGGATGGAGACCCGGTTCATCGTCCCGGGCGGCCTGGTGGCCACCCTCGACTTCGTCGAGGGGATCTTCGGCAACGGGGGCGACCCGTACCTGCCGGAGAACGACGCCTCGCTGGCCCCCGAGACGTGGACCGGCCACACCGGCCTCGTCGTCCTCGCCCCGCACCTGACCCGGCTGACCAAGAAGGAACTCGGGCTCCCGCACGTCAGCCGGGCCAGCGAGCGCCAGCGCCGGGACGGGATGTGCTGGGAGCAGCCCGACGAGCTCTACAACGGCGGCCGGGCCTTCAAGGCCTGCGCCCGCGACGCGCGGGGCGTCGTCGTCACGGTGATCGCCGACACCTACTTCGGGTACTGCAAGAAGGAGGTCAAGACCCAGATCTCGTATTCGGCGAACCTCTTCGGCAACGCCGAGGAGGAGCACTCCGGCGGCGCACTGGTCTTCCCCTCGTGGGACCTCGGCCAGGAGTTCACCGACATCCTCAGCGCCGACGGATGGACGCTCGCCGAGGCGCTCGCCCGCGACCCGGAGCGGTTCGCCGTCCAGCCGGGCGGGTACGCGCTGGACCTACAGCTGCCCCAGGTGGTGCTGGTGCCGGGCGGCGCGCGGTACTCGCTGCGGCCGCCGCGGGTGTCCTGGACGGACGACGAGGGCGGCCGGCAGGAGATCCCGCTGCGGCTGGGCCAGGTGTACCTGGCGCCCAACGGGTACCGGGTGGAGCTGACCCGGGATCCGCACGACCCGTCCACCTGGCGGCTGATCGGGACCAGCCCGCGGGCGACGTCCTGCCACAAGCCGGCCACGGTCTCCGGCGGCGGCAAGTCGGAGATCTCCAAGGCGATCACCGACGGCGTCGTCGTCGGCACCGAGTTTATCGCCGACATCGACCGCGACCTCGACCAGGTGGCCGCGATCCTCGACCGCGACTGCTCCGGGCGCTTCGCCGGCCCGGAGCGCAACCATCAGGACAACCGCACCATCCTGTCCGACAAGCGGTCGCTCGGGTCGGTGATCAAGCTGCTCACCCCGTCCAGCGACTACACGGCCGAGCACAACGCCTGGCTCGCCACTGTTCCGCCCTACATCAAGGAACTGGTGTACGTCGTCAAGCGCTCCTACCGCACCGGGTGGGGCACCGACTGGCGGTCGCACTTCAGCGTGGCCGAGATCGACGGCCGGCCGGGCAACCGCCTGCGCCTGGCGGGCGGAGACAAGATCCCGGTCAGCCGGCTGCGGATGGGGTTCAACGCCGACGGGTCCTGGCGCCTGTTCGGCCTGCGGCACGACTTCGCGCCTGCAGTGAAGGTGCAGACCGAGGACGACATCACGGCCTCCACGGTGGTGCCGGGGGCCAGCCTCGGGCTGGACCCGCAGCGGTCCTACAAGGTGGTCGAGAACTGCGAGAACCTGCTGTTCCAGCGGCCCGACGACGCCATCCACCGAGGCTACGACGCGCAGGCCGAGCGCGACATCGCCGGCCCGGCTGTGTTCCTGTCGAACTTCCAGCCGCTGACCCGGGCCGACGTCGCCGCGATGCGCGACGATGTGGTGGCGTTCAGCGAGTTCACCGAACCGATGACCCGGCTCCTGGACGGGTTCGCCGAGGCCGCGGACGGCGAGGGGCCCGCGTTCGTCGTCAGCTCGGCCGATCCGCGGCTGGTCGACGGCAAGCCCTCGAAGAACCCGCGCTACCTGCAGCAGCGGCCCGACCGGACCGATGGCGGGCGCACCGCCGTGGCAGGCCTGGCGTCCCGGCTGTTCCGCCGGCTCCCCGCCGACGCGCCGCTGACCCTGCCGGTGGACGTCGTCGCGGCCGGCCGGCGCAACAACCCGCCGGAGGGCAGCGCCCCGCCGCTCTGCGCGTATAGCCCGCTGCACTACATGGAACTGCCGGAACTCTTCATGGAGTTCATCGCGTCGATGACCGGAAAGTCGCCCTCGACCACCGGGGCCGGCTCGGAGGGCGCGCTGACCAAGGGCCCGTTCAACTGCCTGCCCGCGGTCATCGACCTCAACGCGGCGCTGCTGTCCTACGTCCTGACGGGCTACGACGGCTGGGTCTCTTCGGCCGGGTACATCGGGCCGGGCGTCCGGGTCGACCACGACTTCTCGCTCCTGGTGCCCGAGCTCTTCGCCCGGATGACGCCCGAAGAGCGCGACGCGGGCCAGCTCATCGCCGAGGGCGCCCTGGAGCGTCTCACCGACCTCGAGCACAACGGCCGGCCGGTGCTGGCGAGCCGGCTCGGGTACCGGATAACCGACCGCTTCACCGCCCGCTACCTCGGCCGGATCTTCCTGCACCCGGAAGCCGTCTTCACCCCCGAGATGCTGCGCCCGGAACTGCAGGACTCGGACGTCTTCGCGGAGTCGGTGGCCACGATCGTCGCCACCCACGAGCGGGTGGCGCGCTCCTACCTGCGGGACGGCACGATCTCGCTGGCGGTCCCGCCGCTGCGGGCCCTGCTGGAGATCATGGCCGGCGAGGGGAGCACGGAGGGCTGGACGCTGGGATCCCCGCAGTTCCGGGAACTGTTCACCCGGGACTCGGTGCTCTCGTCGTCCTGGTACGCACAACGGCTGGACGCGCGGCAGTCCTCCGCCCTGGCCCGGTCGGAGACGGGACTCGCCGCCATCGAGCGCTTCGTCTCCACCCCGGGCAACGAGGAGCCGAGCGCCCGGCTCGGGATGCCGGCCCGGGTGGAGGCAGCCCGGCTGGAGACCCAGCGGCTGTCGTCGCCGGAGTACCGCGCCCACCTCATCGGCACGCTGGGGAACACCCCGCTGGGTTGAGGCACGGGGCCGCGCCGCGCGCCGGATTACTGTCCCGGCGTCGCGCCCGTGCGCAGACCCCTGGGTCCCGGGCGAGGAGATCCGGGTGGTGCTGGCCCCCTGCCGGCCTGCCCGGGCCGTGGTGGCGGGCGAGGCGCCGGACTGGCTCACCACCCATGTCCTTCCCGTGCTGGTTGTGGCGTCGTCCGCGGTCATCGCCGGGTACCCGGTGGGGCGGTGGGCGGCCCGGCGGGAACGGCGGGAAGCGCAGTGCGACCACGGTCCGCCCGCCACCGTGGTCAGGTCTCGTGATGATGGATCGGACGCCCAGCCGTAGGGCGGCGGTGCGCTGTCGGGGGCGGAATCGGCGCACCGCCCTCCTGGGGCCGAGTGACACCAGCCCGTCGTCTCCGCGTCGCACGGTCAACGTCCAAGCGCAAATCCGCAGGTGGGTGCCATACGCAAGTCCGTCTGCCAAGCCGTTGTCGGGCCGACCTCCACCAGCACCGATGATCCGGCATCCGTCAGGCAGCGGCTGGAGCGATCGCTCTCGAAACCCCGAAGCCGTCACGATCCGTCACACCTGGCATTGCGCGGGTGGGTCGGGTGGCCCCGGTGCATTGCCGCACCGGGCCCCCTCAGACGTGCACGTTTCCATGCATCCGGCTCAAGCAAGCCACTGGGTTCAGCGGGTGGATTCCCGTCTGCTGAACCGTGAAGTCCCGTTGCCGTAGCCGCGGTACGTTCTCCTTCACTGCGAGTCATCTGACCTGCCGGAGCCGGTGCAGTGCCCGGGCTGGCCGGTTGGCCGACCGGCCGCTGGCCCAGGCCCGGGAGCAGGGCCGTTCTACGTCGCGGTGGGCATCACTGTGGAGGTGAGCGGGGAGGGCGAAGTTCTGGCTCGCGATGTTCACCGAACCGAAGACCCGCGGGATCGCCGACGTGCTGATCGCATGCTGCGACGGCCTCTCAAAGGCCTGCCCGATGCCCTGGCGAGACCCGGGACAACCTCGCTGGTCGGTTCGGAGGTGTGTTGCTTGGAGGGGCGGGGGGCATTCCTAGGAGATGCGGGTTCGCGCTGGCCGGTTGTGGTCGGGCGAGGAAGTATCCCTGGCCGAGGTTGCAGCCGAGTTCGGTCAGGAGGGCGAGTTGTTCCGCGGTCTCGATGCCCTCGGCGACGGTCTCCAGGCGCATGCTGCGGCACAGGTCGAGGATGCTCCCGACGAGCGCGATGTCGTCGACGGCGCCGGGCATCAGTCCGGAGACGAAGCTGCGGTCGATCTTGACCTGGTCCACGGGGAGCTGCCGGAGGTAGGCCAGGGAGGAGTACCCCGTGCCGAAGTCGTCGATCGCCACCCGGACCCCCAGCCTCTTGAGGGCCTCCAGGGCGGTGCGGGCCTGGTGGGGGTCGGTCATCAGGACGGATTCGGTGATTTCGAGCGTGATCGAATGTCCTGGCAGGCTTTCGCGATCCAAAGCAGTGGCGATCACGCTGGGGAGCTGCGGGTCGGTGATCTGGCGGGCCGAAATGTTGATGGCCAGGTGCAGGGCGGGCACCTGGGCACGCCAGGTCGCGAGTTGGGCGAAAGCGCGGTCGATCACCCAGGACCCGAGGATGCAGATCGTGTCGGTTTCCTCGGCGATCGGGATGAAGAGGGACGGCGGTACCTGGCCGCGGAGGGGGTGGTCCCAGCGGAGCAGCGCCTCGACGCCGTGGACCTGCCTGGAGGCGATGTCGATCAGAGGCTGGTAAGCGAGCCAGAGTTCGCCGTTCGCCACCGCACCACCCAGGTCGGTGCGCAGGCTCAATTGGTCGGCCACTTCCTCGTGCATCTGCGGTTCGAAGGCCTGCCACCGGCCACGGCCGCCGCGTTTCGCGCGATACATGGCGACGTCGGCGTCGCTGAGGAGAGCGGCGGCGCTCTGCCCGTTCTCCCGCATGGACGCGACTCCGACGCTGGCGCCGATCATGACGGGTCGGCCGGCGATGGTGAAGGTGCGCGTCAGCGCGGCGATGATTCTTCCGGCCACGATCTCGCCCACGCTGCGGTCGGCGCGCAGCAGGACGGCGAACTCGTCGCCTCCGAGCCGGGCTGCCGTGTCGACGTCACTGATGCAGGTGAGGAGCCGGTGGGCCACCTGGGCGAGCAGTTCGTCGCCGGCCCGGTGGCCGAGGGTGTCGTTGACCGCCTTGAACCGGTCGAGGTCGATGAACAGCACGGTCAGTGGACCGCGGTCGATGGAGGCCGTCGCGCATTCCTCACTGAGGCGTTCCAGGAACAGCGCGCGGTTGGACAGTGAGGTGACCGGGTCGCGGTGGGCTTCTCGGACCGCGTCCAGGGTTTGCGCGTCGGTCAGCGCGAGATTGACCTGCTGTGCGAAGGCCGTCAGGAGCTCGGCCGGGTCGTGGCCGCTGATCGGGCCTGAGGCCGTGCGGGCGGCCAGGCAGCCCACCACCTCACCTCCGACGACGACCCGTTCCACGAGGATGCCGTCCGGCTTGGGGGACCGGGGCGCCGGCACGGGGCCGGGATCCATCGCCCGCCGGGCGACGGCAATCATCATCTCGTCGGGCGCGGTGAGGTTGTGACCGGAGACCGGCGCGAGGTGCTTGGACATCCGGTCGAGCAGAAGCAACGCCACCGGGCAGTTACCGAGCAGCACGGACGCGCCGGAGGTGACGGCGTCCAGCACGTCGTTCAGTGGCAGCCGGGCAGAGATGGCGCGCTGGATCTGCAGCAGGTTCTCAACAAGCTGGTGGCGCTGCCGTTCGCTGGCCAGCGTTTCCAGGTTGTGCAGGAGCAGCCCGAGGATGAGCGCCATCCCCTGCAGCATCTGCCGCTCTTCGGCGGCGAAGGGCTCCCCGGCCCGGCCCACGAGCAGGATCCCGTCCTTGGTCCCGCGGCCGTCGGAGGTGGCCAGCGGCCACCGCCCCAGGTACACCTCGCCGAGTCCTGGGATGTCGATCAGGTCGCCGTCCACGGCCGAGTCGAACTGCGGAGGAACCGGCTGGCCGCCGAACCCGGTCGCCTTGACCATGTGTCCGGCGACGACGATCGCGCCGAGCTCGGCCTCCACCGACTCCAGGGCCCGTTCGATGGCGGTCTGCGCCGCCAGCTTCGGGTCGGTCTGCCAGCTGACCGCGACGAGGTACTCGGTGAGCTGGTGGATCGACCAGTGATAGGTCATGAGCGCGGCCCGGAGCGCGGCTAGGCAAGGGCAACCGTGACGACGGTGAGCTGGTGCATTCCGCGGGCGCCGTGGAATCTGCCGATCTCGCCGTAGGTGTAGAACCCGCCGAACGGCTTCCCGCCCGTGAGCTTGCCGATCGCCTCCTGCTCGGCCCGCACCCCCTCGCGCCCGAGTTTGATCTTTCGGGCGCCGCAGTCGAACACCAGGAAACCCAGTGGATCGGCGTTCCCGAGCGTCTCCACGGCCGAGCCGCAGGACGCCGCCGCTGCCTCGATCAGGGCATCCGGATCCGTGGCCATCACCCAGGCGAGTGCTCCCTGCGGGACGTCGGCCAGACAGACGATCGCACCGGATTCGACATCGAGGTCGTGGACGACCCGCAGGTCCTGACCTGTCCGCCGGGACAATCCGAGGGGGTTCTGGAACAGCATCTCGGTGAAGGCCTTCGGGTCGCGGCTGCGAAGAGCGTGCGCCTCGTCCACGGACAGGGGACCGGTGGCGAGCCGGTTCAGGAAGACAGACGCGGCCGGGGCGTCGTCCAGCGTCCGGACGATGCCACCCTCGCTGGAGGTCACCAGCATGGCGTCTCCGGCCTTGCTCCAGCCGTGCGCGATCCCCACCCCGATCCGGGCGGTGGACCCGAGGCCGATGCCGACCACTGCGTCCCGGTGGATCTCGACCCCTGCGCCCGTCCCGCAAAACTGGTAGGTCGCGTGGTACTGGACGTCATCGGCGGAGCAGCCGCCGACGATCGGGGTGAGCGCACCGACCGCGTCGTAGGCTCCCCGGACGATCTCGTGCTGCTCACGGCTCAGCCCGTCCGCGATCATCATCAGCGCCCGGTGCGGCAGGGTGATCGAGGACAGCGCGGCGGCGACCTCAGCCCCCGATTCCCGGCGGTGCTCGCTGGCGGCATGGGACACCACGCAGGCCGCCCGGAAGCCGGCCCCGCCGAGGGCGACGACGACGACGCCCGGGGCAGTCCCCAGCTCCTCGAGCCCTTCTCCTCCAGGCGCGATCTCGCCCATGGTGGTGCCGCCGGCCACCAGGGCCTCGTCCGGCACGACGGCACAGAGCCCGTCCAGCAGGGCGTGAGCGTCGACCGAGGCCGAGCAGAAGACGAGGACGACGCTCGGCTCCCGTCCGGCGACGGCCTCGCCGGCCGCCCGAAGCGCCGCCGTGCGGGCGTCGCGGTCGAGGCTTCGCCCGACGCCGACCCACCGGTCGTCCGAGCCCGGAACGGAGCTGCCGATCGTCTGCATACCAAACAGGATCGGTTCGTGAGAACACCGCTTGAGAGAAGGTAACCCGTTTGCCCCAACGCGAACGCCACTGGCGAGGGTCGTTGTCGACGATGATGCGGGCGACGGCTTCGTCTCAGGTGGCGGCGTCGGGGAGCGGCGAGGGGCAGGCCCTGACGCCCCAGATGCGGCAGCAGAGACCGACGACGGCAGGCGCACGCCGCACCCGGCGAGCCACGTGACATCGAATGACGCAGGCATCCGGTGCCCGCCGCTGCGGCCTGTGCCCACTTCGTGCCCACTAGCCCTGAAACTAGGTGCCCAAGACAGCAGAAAGCCCCAGGTCCGACGCTCTGACCTGGGGCTTTGGTCGGAGCCGCCTGTGGGAATCGAACCCACGACCTACGCATTACGAGTGCGTCGCTCTGGCCGACTGAGCTAAGGCGGCGTGCACCGCGCGCGGCGTCACGGTCCATGAGTATACGGGGTTGGACGGGTCGACTCGTCCAGGTGA
>DATDMG010000538.1:0-8325 GCA_036518955.1 Kineosporiaceae bacterium
TAGGCGCTCTGCGTCAGCGGCAGCACCTCCTGGTCACGCGGAGCGGGATCGGTCCACCACATCGGGCGGCCGTTCTCATCGAGCCGCTGGCGTTCCTCGGCCAGCAGCCGATCCAGGTAGGCATCCCGGGTGACCCCGAGAGCCTCCGCGGCGTCCTCGGCGATCTGCCACGACCGTGACGACAGACGCACCGTCGCGGGCTTGGTGTCCTTGCCGACGCCGTTGGGACGGCGTGCACGGCCCGTTCGTCCTGCCATGGGGTCCATCCAACCGCGGCCATTTGGCACCACAAGGAACGCCACGCCGGTGCCGCCGATCTTTTGAAGACGGCGTTTGGGGTGCTCACCTGGACTGCACACCCAAGAGCCAGGCGCCGAGGTGGGTGTTCATTCGGGGGCCCCGCCGATCCGGCGGGCGAGGTCGGCGGGGGTGATGGGCTGCCAGACCGGGTTGCCGCGGTCGTCGAGGGTGACGCGGTCGAGGCTGCCCTGGGGGATGTACTCGGCGGCCGGGGGGAACTCGATCTGCTGGCCGTCGTCCGGGCCGCCGGTCGCGGTGAGGGTCCACCGCTGGTAGTCGCTGTCCTGCCGGTCGGGCTTGCGGGGCAGGTAGTGCTCGATCACCTCCACGTCGTCGTCGGGGTACTCGGCCTGCAGCTGGGCGATGACCGACTCGATCGCGTTGGTGATGCTGGTCCCGTCGTCGCTCGGAGCTTCGGTGACCACCGCGGTGACCCGGCCCGGCCCAGTCCGCCAGACCCGCAGCCGCCGGGTGGCCAGGGTGCCGTGGTAACCCCGGTACAGCCACGCCCCGTCGTCCACGAGCAGCAGCTGACCCGTCGCCCCGGCAGCGATCTCGGCGACCACGTCCCCGGCAGCGTCCGGGGTAACCGTGGGCTCGGTCAGGGCGGCGTCCGTGGCCGGGTCGGGCCGGGTCGAGGTGTGGGGGAGGATCCACCACCCGTAGACGTACCCGTCGGTCAGGTCGTCGTCGCTGGCCCAGGCCTGCTCGGCGTCGTGCTCGACCGCGGGGTGGCCGCCGCCGCAGGCCTGGCCGGGCGGGCAGGTGATGGTGCCGATGAACGCCCAACGGTCCCCGAGGCGCCGCACGCGGGTCACCGTGAGCTGGTGACCGGCGTCGTCGACGAGGGTCCGGCCGACGAGTTGGTCCGCGGTCAGGCCACGGTCGCGGTCAGGCAGTTCTGGATCTGTGTCCACCATCTCCATGATCGTGCTGGTCGGGGCCGTTAAGAGAGTGATCACCCGGGCGGGGCGGGCGGTGACGAACGCCAGGGCGTCCTTGACGGTGGTGGGCCGCGGGGCGCTGAACCCTTCGCGCGACTCCTGCACGATGAGCCGGTACGGGGTCCACCGGCCCCATCCGCGGCGCAGGTCCAGACTGGACTGCCACATGAAGGTGACCCGGTCGCCGGTGTCGGGGTTGGCGCCGCCGACGTCGCGGCGACGCGAGCCGCGCCCATCCTGGTAGGGGTAGGTGTAGACGCCCCAGTTCCAGCCCTTGGTGGCCATCGCGTCGACCAGCTGCCGCACGGCGGCCGGCAGGTCGCGCAGCGCCTTCTGCCCTCGCACGTCGAGGCCGGTGCTGTCGATAGCCGTGGTGTAGTAGTCGCTCATGGTGGCCCCCGCCGGCGGTGGGGCGGCGGTCGGGACTGTGCTCTCAGGGGTGACCGTCAGCTGCCTGCTGGCCTCAGGGTCGTCGTGCCCGCTGTTGCCGGTGGCTGCGAGGAATGCCTCGACCGGCCCGGTGGCGTCGAGCCGAGCGGCCTGGGCGCCGAGGTCCTCGGCGGTCGTAAGGGCGACGGCCCTTGAGGACCAACGGCGGGAAATCCCGGCGGTAAGCCTGATCCGGGTTGATCAGGCAGGGATCGGATGGTGGTGCCCGGTGGGTTCGGTGTGGGCGTCGGGACCGCGGTCCCGGTGGATGATGCTGAGTCGCCCCTACCTTGATCGCTTGTGGCTACCCGGTTTCTCACGAATGGGCAGATTGCAGCCTACGGCCGATACGGCGACCGGGTCGATCAAGAGGTGCTGGAGCGGTTCTTCTTCCTGGACGACGCGGACCGGGAGCTGATCGCGAAGCGGCGTGGCGATCATCATCGGCTGGGCTTCGGGCTCCAGTTGGTGACGGTGCGCCACCTGGGGACGTTCCTCACCGATCCGCTGGACGTGCCGCAGGGGGTGCTGGACTACGTCGCCGCGCAGGTGGGGGCGGCGGACCCGTCGTGTGTGAAGCAGTACACGGAGCGGGACAAGACCCGGCTGGAGCACCAGTGGGAGATCTGCCAGGAGTACGGGTACGTCTCCTTCGCCGCGGCGCAGGAGCAGGTGGCGTCCTGGCTGACCGACCGGTCGTGGACCACCGGGGATGGGCCGAAGGCGTTGTTCGACGCCGCGGTGGGATGGATGCGGGACCGACGGGTGCTGCTGCCGGGGATCACCACGCTGATCGAGTTGGTCGCCGGGGTGCGTACCGCGACGGACGAGCGGCTGTACGCAGTCCTCTCCGCGGCCGTCACCGATGAGCAGGCCCGAGAGTTGGTACAGGTGCTGGCGGTGCCGCCCGGGAAGCGGCGGTCCCAGCTGGATCAGTGGCGGCACAAGGAACGCGCCAGCAGCGGCAAGGGCATGGTCGCGGCGCTGGACCGGGTGGCGGCGATCGCGGGGCTGCGGATGCGCGGGGTGGACCTGGCGATGGTGCCGACGCGGCGGTTGATCCAGCTGGCCCGGTACGGGCTGGAGGCCAAGGCACCGAAGCTGGCCCGTCACCCGCAGCCCCGCAAGATCGCGACGCTGTTGGCCACGGTGCGGTGGCTGGAGGTGTCGGCCACCGACGACGCCCTGGAACTGTTCGACGTGCTGATGACGAACGAGCTGGTGGGACGGGCGAACAAGATCGCCGACCAGCAGACACTGCGCCGGCAGCCGGGCTACGTGCGCCACACCCGGGTGCTGGCCGCGGCGGTCGAGGTACTGCTGGAGGCCGAGGACTGGGGCGAGGGCGTCCCGTTGGACCTGGTGTGGGCCACGATCGAGAAGGTGGTCGGCCCGCGGGCGGCGATCCAGGCCGCGGTGGCCGGAGTGAGCCAGATGCTGCCCCCGCCGCAGGCCGACCCGGACGGGGCGTGGCGGGCACAGGTGGTCGAGCGGTTCGCCAGCGTCAAGCCGTTCCTGCGACTGCTGTGCGAGGTGATCGAGTTCGGGGCGACCACGGACGCCCAGCCGGTGCTGGACGCGATGCGGCGTCTGCCCGACCTGCTGGACGCCCGTCCATCGGTCAAGGTGCCCCGCGGGTGGCTGGACGCCCGCAAGGTCGCCGTCGACCTGGTGCCGGCGGGCTGGTGGCAGCGGCTGGTGTTCCCACCCGATCGGCCCGCCGGCACGGTGGACCGCAACGCGTACGTGTTCTGCATGCTCGAGGCCTTCCACACCCGCCTGAAGCGCCGCGACATCTACGCGGTGGCCGCCGACCGGTGGAGCGACCCGCGGGCGGGCCTGCTGGGCGGCCGGGGCTGGGCGGTGGTCAAGGACGCCGCCCTGTCGGCGCTGCAGCTGCCCGAGGACCCCACCGGGCTGCTGACGGCCCACGCCGCCGGCCTGGACGCGGCCTGGAAAGCGGCCGCCGGCGGGATCGTGCCCGAGGGGCAGGTGAGCGTGGACGCCGACGGCCGGCTGCACCTGACCAAGGACGACCCGCTACCGGAACCACCCAGCCTTGGCGACCTGCGCAACCGCACGGCCGCGATGCTGCCCGAGGTCGACCTGCCCGAGCTGATCCTGGAGCTGATGGCCGCCTACCCAGACTTCCCGGCCGCGTTCACCTCGGTGACCGGGGCCGCCAGCCGGCTGGCCGACCTGCACATCTCGGTCGCGGCCCTGCTGACCGCCCACGCCCTGAACGTCGGACTGGGCCCGGTGATCGCCAGCACCGACGCCCTGACCCGCGACCGGCTGTCCCACGTCGACCAGTACTACCTGCGCCCGGAGTGCTACGCCGCCGCGAACGCCGTCCTGATCGAGGCCCAGGCCCAGATCGGGCTGGCCCAGCTGTGGGGCGGTGGCCTGGTCGCCGCCGTGGACGGGATGCGGTTCGTCGTCCCGGTGCGCACCATCGACGCCCGCCCCAACCCCAAGTACTTCGCCCGCGCCCGCGGCATCACCTGGCTCAACTCGATCTCCGACCAGGGAGTCGGGACCGGCGCCGTGGTCGTGTCCGGCACCCCGCGCGACACCCTGCACTTCGTCGACCTGATCTACAACCCCGACGGCGGCCGCCGCCCCGAGGTTCTGATCACCGACCAGGGGTCATACTCCGACGTCGTGTTCGGGCTGGTCACCCTGCTCGGCTACGACTACCGGCCGGTGCTGGCCGACCTGCCCGACACCCGGCTGTGGCGCACCGCGCCGGCCACGGACTACGGCCGGCTGGACCGAGCCGCCCGCGGCCGGATCGACCTGGGGAAGATCACCCGGCACTGGCCCGACATCCTGCGCGTGATCGCCTCGGTGCACACCCGGGCGATCGCCGCCCAGGACGCCATCCGGATCCTGCAGCACAACGGGCGCCTGACCCAACTCGGCGAGGCGATCGCCCACTACGGAAGGATCTTCAAGACCCTGCACGTACTCACCCTGGTCGACGACCCCGACTACCGCCGCCAGCTCAAGGGGATGCGCAACCTGCAAGAAGGCCGCCACAGCCTGGGCCGGCACGTCTTCCACGGCCGCCGCGGCCAGCTATACCAGGCCTACCAGGCCGGCATGGAAGACCAGCTCGGCGCCCTCGGCCTGGTCCTGAACTGCATCACCCTGTGGAACACCCTCTACCTCGACCACATCCTGGACACCCTGCGCGCCGCCGGCTACCCGGTCCGCGACGCCGACGCCGCCCGGCTGTCGGCCTACCAACACGCCCACGTCGAGGTCCACGGCCACTACTCCTTCACCCTGCCCGACCTGGGCGGCCGCCGCCGGCCCCTGCGCAACCTCGACATCGACAGGCCGTAACTCAAGGAGCCGCCCTGGTGATTCAGGGAACCCCCCTTGGTCGAAATCGCTAGTGTCTGAGCGAACTTGTCTCGATCACTGCGCCAATCGCTCTCGGGGGATCATCGTGAGAAACGTCTCTGCATGCGCACGCCTGGTGGGTGGGGTTTTGGCGGCCGGTGCCCTTGTGCTGGCAGTTCCGATGGCTGCCGAAGCGGCACCGGGGGGAAGCGGCGATAGCGGGACCCCGCTGGTGGCCGCGGACTCAGGGGTCAGAGCGGAGACGCTCGACCTCGTCCAGCAGTCGTCCCGGCCCGGGGGTGTGGCGTCGGCCGCTGCCGAGGAGGCCGCCGCTGCGGGTGCGTCGGTGTGCAGGGGCGGGATCGACTACCCGCACATCTCCGGGAACTCTCCCGCGCCATACACGATCAACACTCACCTGGACCAGGACTGCCGGGTGGTCCCATCGCAGAGCTCCATCGAGGGAAGCCTGTACCGGTCCCGGTGGTTCGGCTGGGAGCATCTCGTGTCTGGGCAGGACGCCAAGGCCGGGAAGGCGAAGTGGAGCCTGTTCCTCAACAAGGGCTGCACCCGCGGTGACTGGTACAAGTACCAGGCCACCGGCAGATTCTACGCCCTGGTGGGTACCACCCGCTGGTCGGCGGAATTCCGCAACGAGAACCCCAGCGAGATCAAGTGTGTCAGCCGGCCCGGCGCCTCGGACTGACCCGAACCGTTGATCCAGTCCACCACCACAGAGAGCGCGGTCGGGTCGGCATCGCCGTGGTGGGTGCGCGCCGCTCGGTTCGCGTCCGCCCCGGCTGTTGCCGGGGTGCTTGCCTCGTGCGCGGCGACGGGTTCGGCACCCGCGAAGCAATCGGCCCCAAGCCCCGGTGACGGAGCCACGGCCACGGCGTCTGCCCCCATGCCAGGAGCGACGCCGGTGCCCGCGGCGGCCCAGTTCACAAGGACCCCGACCGCCGTGGTCGACCCGTCGGGGACCGCTCTTCCGGCAGTCGCCGCATCGGGGTGGCGGCAAGCCGGCCTGGACGGTGACGTCGTCCCCGCCCGCGGACTGTCCTGGAGCCAGGTACCCGTCGTGGGAGCCGGGACGATCGTGATCCGTTCCCGGGTCGCGCCGGAGGCCGTGGACGTCTTCGGCTTCAGCGCACTCGATCCGGCCGGAATCCCCGTGGAACGTGACGGCGTGCAGGCCCGGTGCGGTCAGCCGTCCCCCGCCGGGGAGATCTCGTGCACTGTCCAGCCGCTCGGGGTCTCCACCGATGGTGCGAGAGTGCGGATCACGACGGTCCCGCCCCGGATCAAGTACCTCACCGTCCAGGCGACGTGGCTGCTGGACCCCAAGACCGACGGGTCGCTGCCGGTGGAGGTGTCCCGGTCCTGGATCGCCCGCGCCACGCCCTGACCCGACGGTCCTGCAGGCGTCAGATCAACTTTGCCGCAGGCAGGTCCGACATGTCGCGCTGCTCCAGGTAGGAACACAGCGATACCGGGCTGCTCGCCGGGACCGGACGCCACGTCGCCGCGTCGAGCAAGGACAACAAACCGTCGCTGGTCACCTCGTGGGGACGCCCGTCCTCGGCGACGATGACGTCCCCCGGGCGGAGCCGGTCCTCGGCGACGAGCTCGACGTGATCGAACCTGCCGTACCCGGGGAACAGGGAGACGATCTCTGCCTCCTCGTCCGGCGGGAGGCTGCCTGGCCGCTTCAGGGCGAGCCGGTCGTCGACCGACCGGAACCGCCCCAGCAGCAGCACCGGCGCCGCCTGCGCGGGGATCTCGATCGTCGGCAGGTCAGTGGCGATCGAGTTCCCGAGCAGGACCAGCGGGTGAACCCCGGGCAGGCACTTGAGCACCTCAACCCCGGCTGGGCCGTGCCAGGCCATCCAGACCGTCAAGAACCTGCCATCCCCGGTCACCAGGACGTCGAAGTCGTACAACACCCCCGGGGACGCGACGGCAGGCAGACGAGCATCGAGGTCCTCCCGAGTGGCTTGCACACCGGCATCCTCTCAACCCCCTCAGCTGGCCGTCATGCTAGATCACCGCTTCAGTGGATAATGAGCCTTATCCGCTCAGTATTCGTATGATCTCAGTGGATAACACGCTCTGGATGGGCCCCGAACCCGGCGGGGAACTCAGCGGATAAGAACGGTGGGTGCGGCACCATGGACGCTCAGATCCTCCCGCTCCGTTCGGGCGCCGGCCCGACCGTCGAGTCCGCCCGGGCGGTGGCCGACCGGTACCTGTCCCGGTGCAAGCTCGCCCCGAAGACCGTGACGGCCTACCGGCGGCAGACCGCCGCCTACACCGCCTGGCTCGGCACGCACCCCGACGCCCACCCGGACGCCTTCACCGACGCGGTCGGTGCCGAGGCCGCGGTCACCGCCTGGCGCCGGCACCTGCTCACGTCCGGGGCCAGCCCGTCCAGCGTCAACCAGGGGTTGGCCGCGGTCACCCTGCTGTACGAGCACGGCGCCAGCCTGCGGATCAAGGTCAAGCGGGCCCGGGTCCCCCGCCCCGGCGAACCCGACGCCCTCACCCCCGCCCAGCAGGGCGCCCTCGAGCGCGCCGCCACCCGCCGCGGCGTCCGCGATGCCGCCATCATCGCCGTGCTGCTCTACACCGGCGCCCGGGTCGAGGAGTGCGCCCGACTGACCACCGACGACCTCGCCATCACCGCCCGCACCGGCAAGGCCCACCTGGTCGGCAAGGGCGACCAGGCCCGCGACATCCCGCTGCCGGCGAAAGCCCGCGACAAGGTCAGCGCCTGGCTCGACCAGCGCGGCCGAGACCCCGGCCCGCTGTGGACCGGGCAACGCGGCCCGCTGACCATCTCCGGCATCACCCAAGTCGTCCTGGCCGTCGGCGACGACGCCAAACTGCCCGGCCTGCGTCCCCACCGATGCCGGCACACCTATGCCACCCGGCTCCGACAAGGCGGAGCCGACCCCGCCCAGATCCAGGCCCTGCTCGGTCATGCCACCCTCGAGACCGCGGGCCGCTACTTCCGCGCCGGCCCCGCCGAGCAGGCCGCCGTCATCGAGCGGATCTTCGAGGAGTAGCCCCGCCTCCGCCCAGCAGGCGACAACCCGTAACCCAGCTCACCTACCCTGATACTGCCTACCGCCGGATTTCCGGCCGATGGTCCCCAAGGGCCCTGTCGGCGCAGCAGTACGCCCGCCCGACGCCTTACCCGCCGCAAGGTCGCCCGCCGCGGCGACCGGTCCATCCCCCGGACCCGGCTGGAGGCCCTGTTCACCGACGACCGGCACGGACTACGGGAACGGGTGCTGTGGCG
>DATDMG010000539.1:0-3035 GCA_036518955.1 Kineosporiaceae bacterium
GCCGATCCCGGGACCGGACGGAACGACGCAGGCCCCGCACCTGGACGTGTCGGTGTTCGCCCGTGGCATGCTGCACCGCGTGGTGACCCGCATCTACTTCCCCGAGGAGGCCGACCTGGCCGGGCCGGGCGGGCACGCGGCCGACCGCGTGCTGGCCGCCGTGCCGGCGCACCGCCGACGGACGCTGATCGCCCGGAAGGCCGCCGGGGGCGGGTACACGTTCGACATCCGGATCCAAGGGGAGGACGAGACTGTCTTCTTCGACCTCTGAGCGTTCCCCGGCCGCTGGGCCGTCGACGTCCGGGCGCGGCCGGGACCACGGCCAGGACGGACTCTTCGGCGCGGCGGCGTCGGAGCCGGCCGTGACCGCGGCGACGTCCGACGGCGCCTGGCTGGCGGCGATGCTGCGGGTCGAGGCGGAGCTGGCCGGCGCGGCCGCGGACTGCGGGCTCGTCCCGCCGTCCGCGGCGGCGGCCGTCCGCGCGGCCTGCGCCCCCGAGCGATTCCGCGTCCAGGACCTCGCCGAGGGCGAGGCGACCGAGGCGACCCCCGTGATCGCGCTCGTCCGCCGGCTGCGTGAGCTCGTCCCCCCGGAGGCGCGGGCGGCCGTGCACGTCGCGGCGACCAGCCAGGACGTCCTGGACACCGCGATGATGCTGGTCGCCCGGGACGGCCTGGACGCCGTCGGCGAGCAGGCCGAGGCTGTCGCCCGGCTGCTCGCCGGGCTCGCCGCCAGGCATCGCGACACGCCCCAGGCAGGGCGGACCCTCGGCCAGCACGCGGTGCCGATCACGTTCGGTCTGTGGTGCGCGGCCCGGCTGGTCGCGATCCGCGAGGCCTTGGACGACCTGGCCCGGGTGCGCCGCGAACGGCTGGCGGTCCAGCTCGGCGGAGCCGCGGGGACCCTCGCCCCGGCCGGTGACCGTGGCCCCGAACTGGTGGCCGCGCTGGCGCGCCGGCTCGACCTCGCCGAGCCGGCCCTGCCGTGGCACACCGCGCGCGGGCGGGTGGGCCAACTGGCCGCCGCCCTCGGCGTGCTGACCGGCGAGCTCGCCGCGGTCGCCCAGGACGTCGTGCTGCTGTCCTCGTCGGACGTCGCCGAGCTGGCTCCGGCGACTCCCGGCGGCTCCTCCGCCATGCCGCACAAGCGCAACCCCGCGCGCGCCGTCCTCGCCGTGGCCAGTGCCCACCGGGTGCCGGGCCTGGTCGCGACGCTGCTGGCCGGGATGCCCCAAGAGCTGCAGCGGGCCGCCGGGCGCTGGCAGGCGGAGCCGGCGACGCTCACCGAACTGCTCCGGCTCGCCGGGGCCACGGCCGCGCACCTGCGGGCGGCGCTGGACGGCGTCACGGTCGACGCGGCCCGGATGCGGGCCGGCGTGACCGCGCTGCTGGACGCCTCGGGTGGCCGACTGGACACCGGCTCGGCGACGATGTTCACCGACCGGGCCCTGCAATCGAGGCGAGAAGGGGTCGATGCGCCATGAGCGCGAGCCTCGGCTACCGGGTGGACGGCCCGCGGGACGCACCCGTCCTCGTGCTGGGCAGCTCCGTCGGGACCGACCTTCGGATGTGGGAACCGCAGCTGCCGGCGCTTGCCCGGCACTTCCGGGTGGTGCGGTACGACCACCGTGGGCACGGCGCCTCGGAGGTCCCGGCCGGCCCGTACTCGATCGCCGACCTGGCCGGAGACGTCCTCGCCCTGCTGGACCACCTCGGAGTGCCGCGTGCGCACCTGGGCGGGCTCTCCCTGGGCGGCATGGTCGCGATGTGGCTCGCCGCCCACGCGCCCGCCCGGGTGGACCGCGTCGCGGTGTTCTGCACGTCCGCCCACCTGCCACCGGCTCAGGGCTGGCTGGACCGGGCGGCGGCGGTCCGCGCCGGCGGGACGGCGGCCGTTGCCGACGCCGTGACGGCCCGCTGGTTCACCGCCGCGTTCGCCGGCGCGCATCCCGACGTGCTCGCCGCCCACCGCGCGATGCTGGTCTCCCAGCCGGCCGACGGCTACGCCGCGTGCTGCGAGGCGATCGCGGGGATGGACCTGCGCGGTGCCCTGCCCGGCGTCCGGGCGCCCACGCTCGTGGTGGCCGCCCGCGACGACCCCGCCACGCCCGAGCCGCACGCCCGGGTCATCGCCGAGCGGATCGGGGCCGCCGCCCGGGTGGAGCTGGTGGACGGCGCGCACCTGGCCACGGTGGAGAGCCCGCAGGCGTGCACCGAGTTGATCGTCAAGCATCTGGCGACGACCTGATCGGAGGGTGGATGAGCGAATCCAGCGGCGGGTCCGGGGCCGGACCGCGGGCCGACGGCACGCTCTACGACCGCGGCATGGCGGTGCGCCGGGCCGTCCTCGGGGATGCCCACGTGGATCGGTCGCTGGCCGGCGCCGACGCGTTCACGGCGGACTTCCAGACCTACATCACCGAGCACGTCTGGGGAGCGCTGTGGACGCGCCCGGGTCTCCAGCGCCGGGAGCGGAGCCTGATCACGCTCGCCCTGCTGGCCGGGCTCGGCCGCGCCGAGGAGCTTCCGCTGCACGTGCGCGGCGCGCTGCACAACGGGCTCACCCCCGACGAGATCCGCGAGGTCCTGCTGCACACCAGCGCCTACGCCGGCGTCCCGGCGGTGAACACCGCCTTCGCCGTGGCCCGGGCGACCCTCGACCACATCGCCACAGAAGGGGCGCCGGCCGTCGAGGTGCCGGAGGCGTGATGCATACCTCGTCCCGGCTTCCGACCAGTGGAAGTGCCGGCTGGGACCTTGGTCCCGTCCCGACCTACGCTCACCAGCGTGGACAAGGTAGTTGCAGGTGCGGCCGCGGCCGTCGCCGACGTCCCTGACGGCGCGAGCCTGGCAGTCGGCGGGTTCGGGCTGTCGGGCATCCCGTGGATCCTCATCGACGCCCTGCTGGCCCAGGGGGCGTCGGGCCTGACGATCGTGTCGAACAACTGCGGCGTGGACGGCGCCGGCCTCGGCCGGCTGCTCCAGCAACACCGGATCTCCTGCGTCCACGCGTCCTACATCGGGGAGAACAAGGA